>USPM01000001.1 GCA_900556715.1 uncultured Megamonas sp.
AAAGATAAGGAAATTGTATTGGATTGTACAGAATTGAAGATAAGTCCATAAGTAATACTGATTAATATAGCAAAGAATACGGCTGTTTTAGGGCTATGAAGTGCATTATTGATGTAATAAGCAGGGCCACCAAGATATCCGTTACTATCAGTACGAGGAACTTTGTAAATCTGAGCGAGAGTACTTTCTACAAAGCCAGTTGCGGAACCTAATATAGCAATAATCCACATCCAAAATATAGCACCTGGCCCACCGAGAACAATAGCGATAGCGATACCAGCGATATTACCAACACCTACACGGGAAGCTGTACTTACACAGAAAGCCTGGAATGAGGAAATTTGTTGTCCTTCCATTTTGCTACCTGCATCGCTAGTTATAAGTCGTACCATTTCTTTGATAAATCTTATTTGTACAAATTTTGTACGAATAGTAAAGATAATACCAGCACCGATTAAGAGAATGATTAATACGTAGCTCCATAAGACATCATTGATTTGACCAACTATTGAGTTTAATAAATCCATGGAAATCCCTCCTATCAAAATAATATGTACATTATATCATAAATTTATGCTATAAGAATTTTTATTAATCAAATTAATAGAAAAATATATAAAATATTAACGAAAAGAACTAAGTTATGTTAAAATTATCTTAATAAATGTATCAAATAATATAGATATGATATGTAAGGTATACTGTTTATTATGTGAAAGAAAGAGAGGTTGTAATGGAATTAGCAAATTTAAATATAAATAATAATATAGATGATGTTAAAGTAAATGAAGAAAATATTGTAGATTTTACACATTTGCATGTGCATACAGAATATAGTTTGCTAGATGGTGCTAGTAGAGTAAAAAAATTAATTGCTCATGCTAAGGATTTAGGTATGAAATCCTTAGCGATTACTGATCATGGTACGATGTATGGAACGATTGCTTTTTATAAGGAAGCATTAAAACAGGGAATAAAACCTATTATTGGCTGTGAAGTTTATTTGGCACCAAAATCACGTTTTGATAATTTTGAAGTAGAAGGTACTCGTTATTATCATTTAATTTTGTTAGCAGAAAATAATAAAGGCTATCAAAATCTCATTAAATTAGTTTCACTAGCTAATATTGAAGGTATGTATTATAAGCCTCGTGTGGATAAAGATTTATTGCGTCAATATCATGAAGGTATTATTTGTTTGAGCAGTTGTATAGCCGGTGAAATACCTCAAGCGATTATTCGCGATAATATGGAACGTGCGGAAAAATTAGTACAAGAATATGTAGATATTTTTGGCAAGAATAATTTCTTTTTGGAGATACAAAATCATCAAATTCCAGAAGAAGCTAAGGCAAATAAGGGATTAATCAGTTTAGCTAAGAAATATGATTTAAAATTAGTAGCTACAAATGATATACATTATATAAAAAAAGAAGACAATGCTTTTCATGATGTGCTTTTATGTATTCAGACTGGCAGAACTTTAGATGATAAGGATAGAATGAAATTTTATAATGATGATTTCTATTTAAAATCTGGTGCAGAAATGTTTGCTTTATTTAAAGATACACCAGAAGCCATTACAAATACTTTAGAAATTGCAGAGCGTTGTAATGTGAGTTTTGAATTTGGTCATTTACATTTACCAAATTTTCCTTTGCCAGAGGGGATGACTGATGAACAGTATTTGCATAAATTATGTAAGGAAAAAATTCATAATAGATATCCTGAAGTTACAGAGGAAATACAGAAAAGATTAGATTATGAATTATCTATTATTAATCGCATGGGCTATGATAGTTATTTTTTGATTGTATGGGATTTTATAAATTTTGCTCGCAGTCAAAATATAGCGGTAGGGCCTGGTCGTGGTTCGGCGGCTGGTAGCATTGTAGCGTATATTTTGGGAATTACAGATATTGATCCACTAAAATATAGTTTACTCTTTGAACGTTTTCTAAATCCTGAACGTGTGACAATGCCGGATATAGATATCGACTTTTGTTATATTCGTAGAGATGAAGTCATTGAATATGTAAAAAGAAGATATGGCGATGACCATGTAGCACAGATAATTACTTTTGGTACGATGGCGGCAAAAGGTGCAGTGCGAGATGTCGGTCGCGTTATGAATATGCCTTATAACGAAGTGGATAAGATAGCAAAATTAATTCCGCAAGAGTTAGGCATGACTTTAGATAAAGCATTAAAGGATTCATCAGAATTATTGAGCCTTTATCAAGAAAATCTCGAAGTTCGTAAATTAATTGATTTTGCTAAAGACGTAGAAGGTATGCCACGCCATTCTTCAACTCATGCTGCGGGCGTAGTTATTTCCAAAGATCCTGTTACGGATTATGTACCTATTCAGATATCTGAAGGTACATTTGTGACGCAATATGATAAAGATTGTGTCGAAGAATTAGGTCTGTTGAAAATGGACTTTTTGGGATTGCGTACGCTTACAGTTATCGCTGATGCTTTAACAAATATAAAAAATAATCGCGGTATAGAGATAAATTTAGATGAAATTCCACTTGAAGATGAAATGACTTCGCAAATGCTTTGTCGAGGAGAAACAGGAGCAGTATTTCAATTGGAGTCTGCTGGCATGACTACCTTGGTAAAAGATTTGCAACCAACGGGATTTGCTGATTTAATTCCTGTTATGGCATTGTATCGACCAGGGCCTTTAGGCAGTGGCATGGTAACGGATTTTATCAATGGTAGACATGGTAGAAAAAAAGTAACATATATTCATCCAGATTTAGAGCCAATTTTAAAAGAAACTTTTGGTGTGATTTTGTATCAAGAACAGGTTATGCAGATAGTTCAAGTATTAGCTGGTTTCACTTTGGGGCAAGCTGATATTTTACGTCGTGCAATGGGTAAGAAAAAGCATGATGTCTTGATGTCACAAAAAGAAAATTTCTTAAAAGGTGCTAAAGATAATGGTGTAGATGATAAACTCGCAGAGACTATTTTTGATTTATTATTACATTTTGCCGATTATGGTTTTAATAAATCTCACAGTGCTGCTTATGCACTTGTATCATGGAGAACAGCTTATTTAAAAGCTCATTATCCACAGGAATTTATGGCGGCTATTTTGACTAGCTTGATGACAAGTAATAAAATTGGCGAATATATTGAACAATGTAAACATATGGGAATTGATATTTTGCCACCAGATATAAATGCTAGTCGTGATACATTTACTGTAGATAAAAATAGTATTCGTTTTGGTTTAGCTGCTGTAAAAAATGTAGGTGAAAATGCCTTAAAAACGATTGTAGATATCCGTGAAAAAGATGGTCTATTTAAATCTTTAGAGGATTTTTGTTCACGAGTTAGCAGTAGATGTATCAATAAAAGAGCTTTAGAAAATCTCATAAAATGTGGTGCATTTGATTCTTTAGGTTATAATCGTGCTCAATATATGGCTGTTTTAGACCAAGCTATGGATTTAGGCTCTAGGCGTCAAAAAGATTTAGCTAGTGGACAGATGGATTTATTCGGTGATTTTATGGAGGAAGAAGAAAGTATTGATAAATTAAAAATGCCAAAAATACAAGAATTTCCTAAAATAGAATTATTGAATATGGAAAAAGAAATTACAGGTTTTTATATTACAGGGCATCCACTAGAAGAATATAGAGAAAAAATACAGTATTTAACCACTGTTGAAAGTTTAGAAAAAGAAAAAGATGGTAAATATGTATCTGTATCAGGAATTATTCGTAAGGCAAAAAGAGTAACTACGAAAAAAGGCGATATGATGTGCTTTTTAGAAATCGAGGACTTTTTGGGTGTAGTGGAAGTCATTGTATTTCCAAAGGCGTTTTATGATAATATCAATTATTTAGTGCCAGATATTCCTGTTGTAGTCAGAGGAAAATTGGATAAAAGTGATGATACTAATAAAATCATCGCTGATAAAGTGATTGGTTTAGAGGATTATACGCCAGAATTTTGTATTATCGTAAAACCAGAGCAAGAAGATAATGCTTTCTTTAGCAAAATAACAGAAACATTACAAGAAAATGCTGGCCCTTGCCCTGTTTATATGTATTTTATGAGCAGTAAAAAAATGATTAAGGGTAATCGAGAATTTTGGATTGATGGCAGTGAAACTGTAGTCAATAATTTAAAAAATCTTTTAGGCAAAAAATCAATAAAGCAAAGATAAATTTCAATTAAAAATCCCCCAAAATAGATGAATTATTTTGGGGGATAATTTTTATAGTATTAAATTAATTATTAAAGAAATCTTCAATAGCTAAGCGAATAGCTGAATAATTAAATCCTTTGCGATAGAGATAACCTTGGCATTTTAATTTATCAGCTTTACTGGGAAGATAACGGCTATTTAATAATCGCAAACAAACAGTATATTCATAATCTATTTCATCAATATCTGTTTCCTCTTGAGCATTTTGAATATCACTTTGAGAAAATCCTTTTTCCATTAACTTATATTTAATAGCTTTTAGACTGCGATGTTTTTCATTGATATATGCTTGATATTGACGTTGGCATAAATCTGTATCGTCTAAATAATGTCGAGCAGTTAAGCGGTTAATGGCTTCTTGAATTTCTTCTGGTGCGTATTCTTTGCGTTTTAATTTTGTAATTAATTGCTGGGTACTATAAGGTCTTGTAGCTAATAAATCAACAGCATAAATAAGTGCTGTTTTTGTATTATTTTGCTGTTTCATTATCAGCTGTTACTTTAGATTTTTTAGTTGGTTCTTCAACTTTTTCTTCAGTTTGTTCTTCTTGAACAAATAATTTTTCACGAATTTTATTTTCAATTTCTAATGCTGTGTCAGCATGTTCTTTTAAATATGCTTTTACGTTTTCTTTACCTTGACCTAAGCGAGTGCCTTGATAAGAATACCATGTACCACTCTTATCTAAGATTTCAAAAGCTGTACCCATATCAATTAAGCTACCTTCACGAGAAATACCTTCACCATACATGATATCAAATTCAGCTTGTTTGAATGGTGGAGCCACTTTATTTTTTACAACTTTAATTCTTGTTCTGCTACCTACAGGATCGTTACCTTGTTTTATTGTATCGATTTTACGCACATCTAAACGAATGGAAGCATAGAATTTTAAAGCTCTACCACCAGTTGTAGTTTCTGGATTACCGAACATAACGCCAACTTTTTCACGAATTTGGTTGATGAAGATTGCTGTTGTACGAGATTTGCTGATGATACCTGTCAATTTTCTCATAGCTTGAGACATTAAACGAGCTTGTAGACCAACATGAGAATCTCCCATGTCGCCTTCGATTTCTGCTTTAGGAACAAGTGCTGCGACAGAGTCAACAACAACGACATCGATAGCTCCACTGCGAACGAGAGCGTCAGCAATTTCTAGAGCTTGTTCACCATTATCTGGCTGAGAAATCAATAAATTATCAATATCTACACCTAATTTTTTGGCATAAACTGGATCAAGTGCATGTTCAGCATCGATAAATGCAGCTACACCACCTATTTTTTGTGCTTCAGCTACGATGTGAAGTGCTACAGTTGTTTTACCAGAAGATTCTGGGCCAAATATTTCTACAATACGTCCGCGAGGAACACCACCAACACCGAGAGCTGCATCGAGTGGTAGACAACCTGTATGAATGACTTCGATATTCATATTGGCGGAAGCATCACCTAATTTCATGATGGAACCTTTACCAAAGTCGCGTTCAATTTGTTTTAAAGCACTTTCAAGTGCTTGTACTTTATCCATTTTATCCATGGGAATAAATCACCTGCTTTTTAAATCTTATCTAAAAAATATATATAAATTATACTCTATATATTCCTAAATAATCAAGCAGAAGTTCGGTTTTCCGAACGAATTTAGAGCAATTATGTTTAAGAAAAATAGCTTTAATTTCGAATATATTGTATAATATCAGATATAATTATTTTATTTGGAGGGTTATTTTTTATTAAATGGACAGTTTTGATGACCAGTATATTTTGCTCGAGGAATTATATGAAGATAGTTTTTATCCTGATTTTTTGATTGATAAAATAAAGTATTTATTGGAAGATTTTATTAATTATGTGGAACAAAAACCTAATGATATGACTGAAGTAGAAGATAAAATATATGAATTAATTCAAAATGCCAATAATCTGCAATATGAATTTCTTGATAATGATAGCGAATATGATAATCTTGCACGTGAATGTCTTATTCGCAATTTGGAATATATTATACAATGGTTTCATTTGCCGATTAATTTAGAGGAAGTATTAGCAGAACGTGAATGGGATTAAACCTATTTGATGATAAATATTATTAATTTAAAAGCATAAAATTTTATGTTATACTTATAGTAGTTTATTTATTTGGAGGATTGTTTAATGTTATTAAATAAAAAGTCTGTAGAACTTTTAGCTCCAGCTGGTAATTGGGAAACATTAGTTGCTGCCATTGATGCTGGGGCTGATGCTATTTATTTGGGTGGAAAGCATTTTAATATGCGTATGCTCAAATCAGACGCTAATTTTGATAATGAAATGTTAAAAAAAGCTGTGGAATATGCTCATGCTCATGGAGTAATGCTTTATATTACGATTAATAATTTAATCAGTGATGAAGAAATTCCAGAACTTGAAGAGTATTTAATTTATTTGAATGAAATTCAACCAGATGCTATTTTGATTCAAGATTTAGCTATTGCTCAAATTGTGAAAAAACTTGGATTGCATATAACAATGCATGCATCTATCATGATGAATTCCCATAATAATGCTGCTATAAAAAAATTAAAAGAATATGGTATTCGCCGTGTAGTTGTCAGCCGTGAAATGTCTTTAAAAGAACTCAGCGAATTAAAAGCTGTAGATAGTGATTTTGAACTTGAATATTTTGTTCATGGTGATATGTGTATTTCTGAAAGTGGACAATGTATTCATTCTGGTGTTTTATTTGCAAATAGCAGTAATCGCGGTCGTTGTATGAAGGCTTGTCGTTGGCCATATAAAATCATTGATGAACAAACAGGTCAAGAACAAGAAACTACAACAGATGGGGATTACCGCTTAGCATTAAAAGATATGTGTATGTACAGAAATATTCCAGATTTAATTCAAGCTGGAGTATATTCTTTTAAAATTGAAGGTCGTATGCGTAGTGCTGATTTCGTGGCAAATATTGTAAGTATTTATCGTCGTGCCATTGATAATTATGTATCTGATCCTGCTGGTTATCATGTAAATGAAGATGATTGGAAAAATCTTTTTGAAAATCGTGTACGTGATTATTCCACTTGTTTTGCTATGGATAAACCTGATAGTAGAGCTATTGGCTATACTGGAAAACGCGAACCAAGATTTTTCAGCTATGCGGCTAAAGAAGCAGATTTAAATTGTGAATGGCTCAATGATTTAGATGCTATAAAAACTGCTAGTAATAAACCAAAACTTGCTGTTAAAGCTGCAACTTTAGCACATGCTTGTGAAGCTTTAGCAAATGGTGCTGATGTTATTTATGTAGCAGGCGAAGTTTATCGTCCACATACTCCATGGACTTTAGGAGATATAAAAACTATTTTGCAAGAAGCTCATGATGTTGGGGCAAAAGTAATAGTTAATACACCTAGAACAACTTTAAAAGATCAGTGCAGTGAATTAGAACAATTATGTCATGATTTAAATGAAATAAAACCAGATGGTATCATGGTGGGAAATTTAGGAGCTGCTACTATTGTACGTGAGCTTACAAATTTACCTATCTATGCTGACCATAGTTTCAATGTATTTAATCATGTAGCTACAGAATTTTTACAAGAAAATGGCATTGTAAATGCAACAGCTTCTTATGAATTGCCTTATGCTGAAGTAAAAACTTTAGTTGAAAGCAGTAAATTACCAATGACAATCACTGTTCATGGTAATGTAGAAGCTATGATTTCTGATACAAATATTCCTGCATTGAATTTAAAATATGATCCACTTACTAATCCAGAATTCAATGATAAACATTTTGCTTTATTGGATACAGTTGGCGGAAAACATTCTATGCGTGTAGACCAATTTGGTAGAATTCATATTTTATTTACTAATGATTTATGTCTTCTTCCTTATATTGATAAATTAATGGGAGCAGATACTCTTCGTATCGAAGCTCAAGATTATACACCAGAAATTACTGGTATGTTAACTAAAATTTATCGCGACGCTATTGATAATGGCAAAAATAACGATATGATCGAAAAAATCGAAGAAATAAGTCCTCGTCCAGTTGGTATTGGTGTTTATCGTCATAAAAAATCTTATTAATTATTCATAGTCATTTTAGAATTGTCATTTTTATTTTAGGCTTTATGGCTTATTATATTAATGACAATTCTTTCTAATGTTTATTATCAATATTATTTATACATAACATTAGAAAATATAAAATAATGAAAGGAAGTTTGTTATGTCTCAGTATTTAGGTCCTGAAAAATGTCTTGAAAAGAAAAAGAAATATATCATGCCTTGTTTAGGTCATTTTTTTGCTAATCCTCCACAATTTGTAAAAGGTGAAATGCAATATCTTTACGACCATGAAGGCAAAAAATATTTAGATTGTTTTGCTGGTGTATCTGTTATAAACTGCGGTCATTGCAATCCTGAAATCACGCAAAAAGTAGCAAAACAAGTGCAGACTCTACAACATGTTTGCAATATCTATTTGACAGAAGATATTTATAATTTAGCTGAAAAATTAGCTCAAGTAACACCAGGCAGATTACAAAAATCTTTCTTTTGTTCTACAGGAACAGAAGCAAATGAAGGTGCGTTACTTTTAGCAAATATTTATAATGGAAAAAGTGAATTATTAGCTCTTCGCAATGGTTTACATGGCAGAACAAAACTCACTATGAATTTGACTGGTATCGGTATGTGGAGAACTGATCCAAATCCTGTGGGTGGTATTCATTTTGCACCAAACCCATATTGTTACCGTTGCCCAATGGGTAAAAAATTCCCAGAATGTGATTATGCTTGTGCAAATGCTGTAGAAGATATTATCAGCTATGCAACTTCTGGAAATGTTTCTGCTATGATTTGCGAAACTATCCAAGGTAATGCAGGTATTGTAGTACCTCCAAAAGGATATTTTAAACGTTTAAAAGAAATCTTAGAAAAACACAATATTTTATTGATCATTGATGAAGTACAGACAGGTTTTGCACGTACTGGAAAAATGTTTGCTATTGAAAATTATGATGTTGAACCAGATATTATGACAATGGCTAAAGCTTTAGGCAATGGTGCTCCTATCAGTTGTTTTATTTCTCGCAGTGAAATCGCAGATAAATACACTCGTCCTGGTGCTTCTACATTAGGTGGAAATCCTGTTTCTTCTACAGCTGGTATCGCTGTACTTGATTATATTGAAGAACACAATCTTGTTGAAAAAGCCCGCGTTCGTGGAAAACAATTAAAAGATGGCTTGATGGCTCTTCAAGAAAAATATCCATTTATCGGTGATGTTCGTGGTTTAGGCTTAATGGTAGGTGCAGAGCTTATTAATCCAGATAAATCACCAGCTCCAGATAAGCTAGAATTTGTAGTGGAAACAATGAAAGATAGAGGTTTCCTCATCGGTAAAAATGGTATAGCTAGAAATGTTCTTGCATTCCAACCACCACTTATCATAACTGAAGAAAATATCAATGATTTATTGAACAATCTTGATGATGTTATGTCTCAGGTAAAATAAAATATATAAATAAAAAAATAGTCCCTAGTAGTTTATGCTACTGGGGACTATTTTTATGAGTTTTTAAATTAGAATACCCATTCATCACCGAAGCGTTTTAATAAATTATCGGCTTCTGCAGGGCCATCGGAGCCTTGTTCATATGTGAATACTGGAAGTTTATCCCAACGATATAAATCTTTTAAGTGTTCAATATAATCCCAACTTGTTTCGATTTGATCCCATTGAGAGAACCATGAGCGTTCACCTTTGATACAAGCTGTGATTAAACGTTCATATGCTTCAGGAGTGTTTATTCTACTAGAAATGGAACTGCTTTGGCTAAAGTCCATTTTTGCTTGTGTGATTTCTTCAGTATCTCCTGGAGTTTTTACATTAAATTGAAGATGTACACCTTCATTTGGCTGAATCTTTATGATTAAGATATTGCGTGGAGCAGAAACAAATGTTTGACGGAAAACGATTGCTATTTGCATTTCACGATAGCGAAGTTTTTTACCTGTACGAATATAAAATGGAGTATTCCACCAACGTTCATTGTCGATAAACAAGCGAAGTGCAGCATATGTTTCTGTTGTAGAGTCTGTAGGAATGGATTTTTCTTGGCGATAACCTTTATATTGACCTAAAACTAAAGTATCACGAATATCTTCTACAGGACGAAGTGCACGAAGTACACGTAGTTGAGCGTCATGCATAGCTGTAGTGGAGAATTGTTCTGGCCATTCCATGGCAACTATGGATAAAATCTGGAATAAATGGTTTTGAACCATATCTTTTAAAGCTCCGCTAGTGTCATAGTAACCACCACGTGTGCCGATACCTAAATCTTCAAAAGCGGAAATCTGTACAGATTCGATATATTGTGAATTCCAAAGGTTAGCAAATATAGGGTTAGTGAAACGAATAGTTTGGATATTGCGTACCATTTCTTTACCGAGATAATGGTCAATGCGATATATATTTTCTGCTGGGAAGAAAGTTTCTAATTGTTTATTAAGCTCTTTAGCTGATTCTAAATTTTCACCAAATGGTTTTTCTAAAATAACCTTACCTAAAGAAGCTTCTTTTACTGCTTTTAATCCACTTGCAATTACACCGAAAAATTTTGGAGCTACTGCAAGATAAAATACATGGTCATCAATATTTTCAGCAGTATAATATTCGGATAAACGAGTATATTCGTTTAAATCGGAGATATCCATTTTAAAATAAGAGATACGTTTAGCAAAAACTTCAAAAGTTTTTTCTTCATATGGTAAACGAGCGAATTTTTTTACCCAATCACGAACTAATTCGCAATACTGTTCTGTAGTATAATCGCGTCTACCAATGATGATAATTCTGGATTGAGCTTCTTCGGCATTTGCCGCAGTCATATTGTACTGTGCAGGCATAAGTTTTCTAAAAGTCAAATCACCAGTACCACCAAAAATTGTAAAAGCTTTATTTAAAGACATGTTAACTCTCTCTTTCATAAATAATTCATAAATAAAAATAAATATATATTATAAAATTATACCTATAGCATGAGGTACTTTATCTGTATTGATTAATTTAACAATTTTTCCATTTGTTTTATCTAATTGGAAGCTACTCATATCATCAGTATCTTTATTTACGACTAAAAGATATTGTTCATCTTCACTTAAGATAAAATCTCTAGGGTGCATACCACCACTGTTTATTTGTTGAATGATTTCAGGTTCGTTTTCAAGGCTGATAACAGTGAGTAAATCTGCTCCACGAGTGGAGATATATATGAAACGATTATCTTTTGTGATACGAATAGCAGCACTAGAAGTGTTATCAAGTTTATCTTTAGGTAGTAGATTTAATTTTGTATTTAAGGTAAATTCTAAATTATTAACGCTAAAATCAAAAAATTCACTGCTTAGTTCACTTACTAAATAAAAATGAGAATAATCATGATTGAATATTCCATGACGTGGGCCTGTTTTTTCAGGGAATGTTAAAGTTTTTACTAGAGTATAATCATTGTTCATATCAAAGATACGAATTTCATCAAGCAATAAGCAAGGTACCATTAGATAATTTTTATATAATATTACTTGATGACAACCTGCTTTGTTTTGAATGGAGATTTGTTTTATTAATTTTAATTTATCATTAATTATTTGATAAATCATAACGACACCATCATGATAGTTAGCTGTGTAAATAAAATTATCATGATGTTTTACAAAACATGGAGAATTGTTTTCTAGAAGAATTTCATCTAATAAAGTTTTAGTAGAAATATCGATTAAAGCAATGCCACTTTTGTTATTTTTACTAGTAGTAATTATTAGTTTATCTTCATATTTGTCAACGCATTTTGCATCGTCGATACTAAGAAAAGATTCTATATTAGAGATTTTTCCAGTAGTTTCTTCAAAGGAAAATTGATAAATTCCTTTAGTAGATGCAGTATTGTAAGTACCAATATAACCAGTTAGCATAAAATAAACACTTCCTTAATTTTATATTTAAATACTTAGAATAAATTGTATTTAATTGGCACAAGCCATTAATATACTCTGATTATATAGTATAAATTATAAATAAACAAGTAAGAGTCATATCTTTGGTATAAAAATTTTTTATATAAACGATATGTTAAATTTTATTAAATCAAAAAAATATATAAGAAAAATTAATAATAGATGTACTTGTATTTTAAAAAAAAATAAACTATACTAAATTTAAATCAGTGATATATATTTATATTTTAAGTATATATTTATTGATATAAAAAAATAAGGAGTGTTTTTTTATGGAACAGATTAAACGTTACAAAGCAGTAATCACAGGCAATGTACAAGGCGTAGGTCTTCGTGTTTTTGTTATGGACAATGCAAGCAAACTTGGTATTACTGGCTGGGTAAAAAATATGGCAGATGGAACTGTAGAAATGGAAGCACAAGGCAATCCAGATAAATTAGATCAGTTATTTGCTACTATAAAAAAAGGTAACTTTATTATTAAAGTTGATAATATTGATTGCACAGAAATTGACTGTGTTGAAGAAACATCATTTATCATTAAATACTAATGATAAATGATATGAAAATTAAAGATGCGTTATATAAGGAATTATGAGAGAGCAATGTCGATAAACTTTAGGATAGAGATTATCGACATTTTTTATTTGGGAGAATTTCGGGGATTTATAGATACATAAAAATTTTAATTTATATTTTAAAGAAAGCATAAAATTAAAATTATTTTTATAATATATTGCTAGAAAGTGTTGTCAGTATTGACGTATTAATAAATTTTTCGTTATAATTGATATGTAAAATATAGATGTTAGAACTTGCTTAAGGATAGTGATATTTATGAAAATAAATAAAGTATTAGTTATACATGGACCAAATTTAAATTTACTTGGCACTCGTGAACCAGAAATTTATGGTAGTATGACTATGCAAGATATTAATGAAGATTTAGCAAAACAGGCTAAGGAACATAATGTCGAAATAGATTTTTTTCAAAGTAATCATGAAGGAGCTATTATTGATACTTTACATAATGCTCGTGGTCAATATGGCTATATTATTTTAAATGCTGGTGCATTTACACATTATAGTATTGCTATACGTGATGCTTTAGCTGCTATTGATATACCTGTAATAGAAGTACATCTATCTAATATCCATAAAAGAGAAGAATTTAGACATCATTCTGTAATTGCACCTGTAGTTGAAGGTCAGATTTGCGGTTTTGGTTTGGAAAGTTATAAATCTGCTTTATTTATTGCTATTAATAGATTACAAAAAGAGGACTAAATTATGTGTCAGAATAATCGTATAGAAAAACTTAGAAAAGTATTGCAGGCAAATTATTGTGATGCAATGCTTATAAGTAAAGAAGAAAATTTACATTATTTTAGTGGTTTTACGGGTGATGATACATTTTTAGTAATCACTTTAGATAATTGTTTTTTGATTACTGATTCACGTTATACAAAACAAGCTAGTGAACAGACTTCATTTACTATTATTGAACAGAAAACAGGTTTATTAAGTAAAACTGTAGAACTTATAAAAAATTTAAATATTAATAGTTTAGCATTTGAAGGAAATGCTTTGATTTTTAATCAATATAATTATTTAGCTAAAAATTTAATTGATATTGAAGTTGATTTTTCTACATCTTTAGATTTAACTGAACTTCGCATTATAAAAGATGAAAATGAGATAGAATTAATAAAAAAAGCTATTAATATCAGTGATGAAGCGTATTCGCATATATTGAAATTTGCAAAAGTAGGTATGAGTGAACAAGATATTGCTACTGAACTTGAATATGTTATGCGTAAATTGGGTAGTGAACGACCTGCATTTACAACTATAGTAGCTTCTGGAGTTAGAGGGGCATTGCCTCATGGAGTTGCTACAGATAAGTTGATAAATGATGGTGAATTTGTTACAATAGACTTTGGTGCTGTCTACAAGGGATATCATTCAGATATTACACGTACTTTTTGTGTAGGTAAAGCAAGTGATAAACAAAAAGAAATTTATGATGTTGTTTTACAAGCACAATTATTGGGATTAAAAGAAATTGCTCCTGGTAAAAGTGGTAGAGAAGTTGATTTCCCTGTAAGAAAGTATATAAAAGATGCAGGTTATGGCGATTTCTTTGGGCATGGCTTAGGTCATGGTGTTGGTCTTGAAATTCATGAATTGCCACGTCTTTCACCACTTAGTCCAACAGCTAAGCTTGAAGAAAATATGATAGTTACTAATGAGCCGGGGATTTATGTGCCTGACTTTGGCGGTGTTCGTATCGAAGACACTGTTTTAGTTACTGCAAATGGATGCCAAGCACTTACACAAAGTGACAAACGGCTTGTTGAAATAATGTGACCGCGTAATTGAGAGTCGGGTATTTCACATTATATAAATAAATTTAGATAATATATTTGGAGGAATGTTTTAATGATTTCCAGCAGTGATTTCCGTACAGGTCTTACACTTGAAATTGATAATGGTGTATGGCAGATTGTTGATTTCCAACATGTAAAACCAGGTAAAGGTGCAGCTTTTGTTCGTACAAAAATTAAAAACGTACAGACTGGTGCAGTTGTAGAACGTACTTTTAACCCTAATGAAAAATTACCAGCAGCTCATGTAGAAACTAGAGCTATGCAGTATTTATATGAAGCAGATGGTATGTACACTTTCATGGATAATGAAACTTATGATCAGATTGAACTTACAAAAGATCAATTAGGTAGTGCATTAAACTTCTTAAAAGAAAACATGGATATTAGTTTACAGTCTTTTAAAGGCAATATCATTGGTATTACTTTACCAAACTCTGTAAATCTTGAAGTTGTTGAATGTGAACCAAGCGTTAAAGGTGATACTGCAACTGGTGCTACTAAAATGGCAAAAGT
The DNA here is from genome assembly GCA_900556715.1 of uncultured Megamonas sp. The sequence goes on from USPM01000001.1 coordinate 15,149, forward strand.
TGAAACTGGTTATGAAGTTCGTGTACCACTCTTCGTTAACGAAGGCGACGTATTAAGAATTGATACTCGTACTGGTAACTATATCGAACGTGCATAATAATTGAATTATTAGGTATTTTTTAGAGGATAGATAAAATTGTTATCTATCCTCTTTTTATTTTACAAAAAAGTATTGATAATATTTATCAACTATGATATATTATAATCGAAATGATAATTAATATCATTTAAGCAAAATGATGATAATACAAAAGGAGATTTCGTTTATGTTTAATAAATTAATGATAAAAAAAGTTGTGGGTAGAGAAATTATGGATTCTAGAGGTAATCCAACAGTAGAAGCAGAAGTTTTATTAGCTGATGGTACAATCGGCAGAGGTTGTGCTCCTAGTGGTGCATCTACAGGTGTATTTGAGGCATTAGAGCTTCGTGATGGAGATAAATCACGTTATAATGGAAAAGGTGTTTTAAACGCTGTAAAAAATATAAATACAGTAATCAATGATGTTTTAGTAGGAATAGATGCTTCTGATATCTATGCTGTAGATAATGCTATGATAAAAGCAGACGGTACAAAAGATAAATCAAATTTAGGAGCAAATGCTATCTTAGCAGTATCAATAGCTAGTGCTCAAGCTGCTAGTAAATCTTTAGGCATTCCACTTTATCGCTATTTTGGTGGTATTAATGGCAATAGATTGCCTGTACCTATGATGAATATTTTAAACGGTGGTGCTCATGCTACTAATACAGTGGATATTCAAGAATTTATGATTATGCCAGTGGGAGCTTCTAGTTTTAAAGAAGCACTTCGCTGGTGCAGTGAAGTTTTCCACGCTTTACAAAAGATATTAAAAGATAGAGGATTAGCAACTTCTGTTGGTGATGAAGGTGGTTTTGCTCCAAATCTTGCCAGTGATGAAGAAACTATAGAAGTTATTTTAGAAGCTGTAAAAATGGCAGGATATGAACCAAGAAAAGATTTTATGATTGCTATTGATGCAGCTGCTAGTGAATGGAAAGGTAGTAAAATAGGAGAGTATATTTTACCTAAATCTGGCAAAAAGTTTACTACAGATGAATTAATTGCTCATTGGAAAATGTTAGTGGAAAAATATCCAATTGTTTCCTTGGAAGATGGTCTTGATGAGGAAGATTGGGAAGGTTGGAAAAAATTAACTGATGTTATCGGTGATAAAGTTCAGCTTGTAGGTGATGACTTATTTGTAACTAATACTGAAAGATTATCTCGTGGCATAAAAGAAGGTGCAGGTAATTCTATTTTGATTAAGTTAAATCAGATTGGTTCTATTTCTGAAACTTTGGAAGCTATTAAAATGGCTCATAAAGCTGGTTATACTGCTGTTACTTCTCATCGTTCTGGAGAAACAGAAGATACTACTATAGCTGATTTAGCTGTAGCTCTAAATACTTGTCAGATTAAAACTGGTGCACCAAGCCGAAGTGAACGTGTAGCTAAATACAATCAATTGTTGAGAATTGAAGAAGATTTGAAACAGTCCGCTATTTATCCAGGAATTAATGCTTTTAATCAGAAGCATTAAGATTATTAGATAATAGATTAATAATTAATAGGCAAAATAAAAGTGAAGTAGTCAAATAAAAAGACTACTTCACTTTTTTATTTTATTGCAACTGTATTTTTTTAAATAATATCGTAAACGATACGTGTATTGCCTATATGAATAGTATCACCAGGACAAAGACAGAAATTGGAAATTGGTTTATCATTGACTAATGTGCCATTTAAACTATTAGCATCTCGTAGTATATGTCGACCATGTTCAAAAGTTATATAAGCATGAAGTCTAGATACATTTACATCTGTCAACAAAAATTCATTTTTGTCACGTCTACCAATATGAATTTGATTAGAGCCAAATGCTAAATAAGAGTCTTTATCTGGCCCTTCAATAATAGTTAAGGAAGCAAAATTTAAAGCTTGTTGTTTGTGTGAAGGATTGGTGAATTCTTTGATATCAATATTAGGTACGATAATAGTACCTTGTTCTAAGTCATCTGTACTATTATCAGTAGTTGATGAAGATTTATCGCTACTAAATTTCGCTGTTATATCACAGACACCTAGTTTGAATTCAGGAGATTTTAAGATATGAATGGTAGGCAATGTTTCCATAAAATAATCTTTTTGAATGACAGATTTATAGAGAAATAATTTTAAGTGGTTTTGTGTTTCTATGTTATTTAATTGGTTAAAATCTTCATTACTCATAGTGATAGTAAATTCATCAGGAACAAAGATAGCACGATTTACGCGTTTTTTCTGACGGATTAAAATGCGATCAATGATTTTTTCTATTTCTGCCATCTGTAGATTACTTGAGAATTTACGATTAAAAAAACCTTCAATATTTTTTTCAAGAAAATTTTCCATACGTGAAAAAAACATAAAAATTCAACTCCTAGAGTTTTTATTTTGCTAAATGTTTATTACGCAATTGACCACATGCTGCTTGGATATCTGTTCCCATTTCTTGACGAATGGTAGCTGTGAGATGATGGTCATTTAAATACTTAGCGAAAGCTTTTATTCTAGCTAAAGAAGGACGATTGTAATTACGCTCTTTGACTGGATTGATAGGGATTAAGTTCACATTAGCTAATTGATTTTTTAAGAGTTTACATAATTCTACTGCTTCAGTCATATTATCATTGTATTTATCGATTAAGATATATTCATAAGTTATGCGTCTTTTAGTAGTATTAGCATAATTTACAGCAGCTTTAATGACTTCTTCGATAGGATAGCGTTTATTAATAGGCATTAGCTCTGTACGCAATTCATTATTCGGTGCGTGTAAGGAAATAGATAAGGTAATAGGTAGATTTTCTTGAGCTAATTTATTTATTCCAGGCACGATACCAGATGTGGAAATTGTGATATTGCGATAACCTAAATTTAAGCAATAAGGCTCATGTACTAAACGAATGAAGTTCAATACATTATCATAGTTGAGCATAGGCTCACCAGAACCCATGATTACTATATTATTGATTTGTTCACCTGTTTGATTTAATAATTCTTGAATAAACATTGCTTGAGCTAAAATTTCGCCTGTGGATAAGTTTCTAGCCATGCCGTGAAGCGTAGAAGCACAGAAACTACAGCCCATATTACAACCTGCTTGAGAAGAAACACAGATACTATTGCCATAAGGTTGACGCATTAAAACTGTTTCTACACCGATACCATCGCCAAATTCTAATAAAAATTTAGTTGTTTTGCCATCACTAGAGTCTAGTCTATCACAAGATTTAGCACGTTCAATAGTAAATTCTTGTGCTAATTTTTCACGTAAATCTTTGGAAAGATTGGTCATTTCATCAAAAGATGTAGCATGTTTTTGATAGAGCCACTCAATAATTTGTTTTGCTCTAAATTTTGGTAGGTTTAAATCTGTGATTAGTGAAGTAAGTTCAGTTAAATTTAAGCCAAAAATATTGGTCATTATAAATTCCCTTCTAAAATAAATATAAATAATAATTTAAGATTTTTATACTTTTTTGTACATACGAGCGATAAAGAAGCCATCTGTATTATCTTTATATGGCATTAATTGTAATGTTTTTTCTTTGCTTTTTGTTTTAAATGGTAAATATTTGTGGATATCTTCTAAAACGAATTCTGGATGTTTAGCTAAAAATTGATTGATGATTTCTATATTTTCTTGTGGCATGATTGTACAAGTACTATAGACTAATACACCTTGAGGTTTTACAGCAAGAGCAGCTGATTCTAAGATAGCTAATTGAAGAGGTGGTAATTCTTCAAAGATTTCCGCTGTTTTGTTCCAGCGGGAGTCAGGTTTACGGCGAAGTACACCCATTCCAGAACATGGTGCATCAACTAATACTTTATCTGCTTGGTTTTTATATTGATTGCCGATTTCACGAGCATCTAATAATTTAGGCTCAATGATGTTGATACCTAATCTATTAGCATTATCTTGAATTAGTTTTAATTTATGTTCGTAGATATCACAAGCTATGATTTTTCCTTTATTTTGCATCAAAGTAGCCATATGTGTAGTTTTACCACCAGGGGCACTACATGTATCAATGATGAATTCATTAGATTTAGGATCAACTACATGAGCTACAAGCATAGAGCTTTCATCTTGTACTTGGGCAAAACCATTTTGTAATGGTGCTAGTTGATTTAATGAAGTATGCGTTTTGCAAATAATTCCTTCTGGTGCTAATTTCGAAGGAATAACTTCACAACCTGCATTAATAAGTTCAGTAATTAATTCTTGTCGTGTTGTTTTCAAAGTATTGGTACGCAATACAAGTGGGGCATTAGTATTATTGAATTGACAAAGTTTGATAGCAGCTTCACTACCAAAAATATGAATGAATTTTTTTACTAGCCAAAGAGGATGTTGTTCTCTAATAGCTAATTCCCTAGCTTTATTGCCTGTAGGCATAGCGTATTTTTCTGGTTGGCGAATTAAATTACGCAAAACACCATTTACAAATTTTGCAGAACCTTGATTAGAATATTTTTTAGCAAGGTTTACAGCTTCATTGCAAGCTGCTGATTCAGGAATTTTGTCCATGAATACAATTTGATAAATACCTAATCGCAATATATTAATAATTGTTGGTTCAATTTTATTTAAAGGTCTATTTACAAATTTTTTTAAAATCCAAAGTAGAGTATCGCCTGCTTTTACTGTACCATAAACTAATTCAGTGATGAAACGGCGGTCTTGGTCAGATAATTGATTTTTTTGCAAATGGCGTGATAGGGATATATTAGCATAAGCTTGTTGAGTATATACTTCATTTAAAATATTTAAAGCAACTTCACGAGCGTTCATAAAATCTCCTTTGCATTTAGTAAACTAAAAAAGACGCTAAGAAAAGCGCCCCTTGAGAATACGTATTTATATTAATATATAATCTTGGTTACAAATTTATTATATAATATAGGTAGAAGCTATGCAAGTTATGTAAGAAATAAAGTAAAAATAAGATGATATCTAATTTAATTTACAAGAAAAGATTAACTTTCCTATATGTTTCTGTTAATTTTCATCTATTTTGTTATACTTTATCATAGTAAGTCTAACAAAGGGAGATGATTATTATTTTTTGTCCTAATTGTGGTAATCAGATAAATGATAATGAAAAATTTTGTTCTAAATGTGGAAATCAAATTAAGCAAGATAGCCAAGATAATAATGAGCAAATGAAGCAAAGTGAAAAAACAATAAGTAACAATATCAGTCAAAATGTAGATACTGAAAAGAATTATACAAAATATAAGTATATAGGTATTTTTATCGCTGTAATTTTATTATTAGGATTGGTTTCTTTTGGTTCATATAGTTATTTTGCTCATAAAGATACGAAACAAGTTGAGCAAAATGTAACGGCAGAGCAAAATAAGGAAAATACTGCAAGTGAAGATAAAAATAATGCAGTTAAAGAAGATGTTAAACAGCCAGTAGAGAATATCATTAATTTAGAATATACTCAAAATAAAAAGTTTATACAAGGTGAAAATCAAGTAGCTTATTTTCCTGATAGTAAAATATATTTTCAAAAAGTAGGAAAAAATTATTCAGCTATGTTAGATGATAAAAATCAAGTTTTAATGAATTTTTATGTAAATACGACTATGCCTGATATAAGTATTAAAGAAATAAAATTGGCAAATTCCGATAAACTTTTTTATGAAGTAATATGTACAGCAGGGGCTCATGCAAAATTAGAAGGTTATTGGCTAGTAGGCAAAAAAGATGGCGAATGGACTGTATTTATTTCTATGGATAATCTAAAGAGTTTTGGTATAAATCCAGATAAGTATTATAATATGAATAATAAAATTGTAAATGGAAAACTCATCATCAATTGTTTTCATTTAGAAGTTCCTGAAGGCAAATCTATGGCGGAAGGTAAAAAAGTCGATGATTGTTATGTAAAAGTAGATTGGGATAATAATAAACAGACTTTTAGAATGTATTAATAAAAGTAAATAGTAAAAGCAATATAAAAGACGTATACAAATAAATGTATACGTCTTATTTTTATATCTTAATCGTCATAAATGCCTTTTAATAAAGTTTCTTTACGTAAAGATAAACATTCGCAATTTCTATCTTGCTGGGCTAAAGAACGAATTGTATCTAAAAGAATTTTGCTAATCATAGGTGCATCATCATAGAAGATATCTTCTAATACTTGATGAGACCATGGTTTGATACCTTCACCATAATTTACTACATAATAAAGACCGGCATAACAAGCTCCGATTTCACGAGCGAGATATACTTCAGGGCAGATAGATTGACCTACAATATCTGCATGACCATTTAACATAGCGATTTCCGCAGGGCTTTCAAAATGGCGACCGTCTGTATTAGCATAAGTGCCACGTGTAAAAATTCTACCGCTGAAATGTTTACGTGTATTTTTGATTAATTCTTCACGCATTTGAGGGCAAAGTGCATCACGCATAACAAGTAAATATTTGCCTTCAAGTCCAACATCTTTGCGAACAGACATATCAAGATAATCATCAGGAATGAGAAAATCTCTAGTATCTAATAATTTATTGATAGTACCTACGCCACCTTCAGAGAAAATGCGTTTTACACCAGCTTCGCGGAAAGTCCAGAATAATTGGCGGGAAGCATCAGCACGATTGACACCACTTCTCCAACCATGCATTTTACAAGTTAAAACGCGTGTACCTGCTACTTCAAATAAGCGAAGTTCAGTAGTTTTGCCATAAGGTGTATCAAAAATCATGCGGTCTTGAATTATTTTTACATCATCACATTTAGCACCTAATGGAAAATTGCTGGATAATGTGCCAGAACCACCGATAATTGCAAAATCGGCTTGAGGAATGTTTTGTGTATTCATAAAAAATCTCCTTAATTAAATTTTATTAAAATCGACGAATGATATTATATTCTGTATCACGTTGAGCTGCTTTAAAATCAGCTTTTTCGATCGTATTTACCATTTTGTCGATGGACATTTGATAAGCAGTACCAGCTGCACGAACGACATTTTCTTCAAGCATGATACTACCTAAATCATCAGCACCAAAGGCTAATGTTATTTGTCCAATTTGTTGACCTTGTGTAACCCAAGAGCCTTGAATATGAGAGATATTATCAAAATAGAGTCTAGATACAGCTAGAGTCTTTAGATATTCCCATGAGGATAATTTATTGCCACCTAATTGAGTATTTCCAGGTTGGAAAGTCCACATGATGAAAGCTCTGAAGCCACCTGTTTTATCTTGAAGGTCGCGGACACGTCGCATATGTTCAATGCGTTCTTCAATAGTTTCGCCGAGTCCTAAAACCATAGTAGCTGTACTTTCCATGCCGATAGAATGGGCAGTTTCCATTACTTTTAGCCAATCATCTGTCATGATTTTTTTAGGGCTTACAATTTTACGCACGCGGTCAACTAAGATTTCAGCTCCACCACCTGGAAGTGAAGCAAGACCAGCAGAACGTAAATCTTGTAGAGTTTCTTTGATAGATTTGTTGGCTATCTTGGAAAAATGAAGTATTTCCGCAGGAGAAAAAGAATGGATTACAATATCAGGAAAAGCTGTTTTGATGGTATTAATCATATTTAAGTAATATTCAAAAGGTAAAGAAGGGTGCAAGCCTCCTTGTAACATAATTTGCGTACCACCAGCTTCTTGAGTTTCTTTTACTTTTTGTAAAATAGTTTCTATTGGCAATAAATAAGCGTCTTTGTGATTTTCACGACGGAAGAAAGCACAGAAACGACATTCATTAAGGCAAACATTAGTGTAATTGATATTGCGGTCTACAATGAAGGTAACAGTATTGCCAGGGTGTTTTTCTTGGCGGATTTTATTTGCTTGTTGACCTAATTCTAAAATATCACCATGTTTTAAAAGGTCAATAGCTTCTTTATCAGAAAGTCTGTTCATTAATCATACCTCTAATTTATTTTATTTTTCGATATAAGGAATCACGTTGAACAGGTGTATAGCCTGTTTCGGTGATGATTTTTTGTAATTGTGTAGTAGTCATTTTCTGACCTGTTTTAGCACCAGCAGCATGAATGATTTGTTCTTCTTCAACTGTACCATCTAAATCATCAGCACCAAAAGCAAGGGCTAATTGAGCGATAGGCAAGGTGAGCATCATCCAAAAGGCTTTGATATGAGGAATGTTATCCAATACGAGTCGAGAAATAGCGATGAAACGCAAGCTTTCATAAGATGTAATCGGCTTTATATTTTCTAATTGAGTATTTTGCGGATGAAATGGGAATGAAATAAACGCTTGGAAACCATGTGTTTCATCTTGAATTTCTCTGAGTGTGAATAAATGCTGTAATCTTTGTTCTATAGTTTCAATATGACCATAGAGTTCAGAAGCATTAGTTTTCATACCAAGTTTATGAGCTGTTTTTATAGTTTCAATCCATTCTTGTGTATTGGCTTTGTTTGGGCAGATTTTAGCACGGATTTCATCATCTAAAATTTCAGCTCCACCACCTGGGAGAGAATCAAGACCTGCTTGTTGTAAAATAGTTAAGACTTCGTAAATGCTTTTTTGAGAAATCTTGGCAAAATGGACTATTTCCACAGGTGTGAAAGCTTGAATATGCACATTAGGCAAAAGTTTTTTTATGGATTTGATGATTTCTATATAATAATTAAAATCGTTAGTAGGATGGAGGGAACTTACAATGTGTATTTCTGTTAATCCTTTGACATGAGCAATAGTGTCTTTGATTTTAGCTTCAACATCTTCTTTAGTTAAGACAAAACCTCGTTTATCGCCATCTTCGCAAGAAAAAGCACATAGAGGGCAATTAGCGGTGCAAATGTTGGATAAATTTATATGGCGGTTAATATTATAATAGACTTCTTTTTGGCTATGACGTTCTTTGGCTTTTCTTGCCCATGTAGCTAAGTCTAAAATATCAGCGTGTTTGTATAGATATAGTGCTTCATCAAAAGATAAACGCTCTCCATTTTGAGCTTTTGTTATAGCTTGTTGATTGATATTCATAAATAAAAATCCTTTACAAAATAATTAGCTTAATATGTTCTGATTATCTTAAAATTGCAATCACATTCAGCAGGTATTCTGCCTGTTTGTTTGATTAAGTTGATTAAATTATCACGAGTGAGTGCTTTTGGTGAATTTGCTCCAGCGTCATGCATGATTTTTTCTTCGCTGATAGTGCCGTCCACATCATTTGCACCGAAACCTAAAGCTAATTGAGCGATAGGTAAAGTGAGCATTACCCAATATGCTTTGATATTATGAATGTTATCAAGCATTAATCTACAGATAGCCATAGTTTTTAAATCGTCCCAAACATTAGTGCGATGAACAGTTTTACCTAATTTTGTATTAGCAGGGTGGAATGGGAAGCAAATAAATGTCTGAATGCCACCTGTTTCATCTTGAAGATTGCGAAGTGTGATTAAATGGTCTACACGTTCTTCAATAGTTTCAATATGACCATAGAGCATGGAAGCGTTTGTCTTGATACCGAGCTGATGAGCAGTGCGAGAAACTTCTAACCATTCTTGAGCTGTAGCTTTATTAGGGCAGAGTTTCTGACGAATTCGGTCATTTAAAATTTCAGCTCCACCACCTGGCATAGCTTCAATGCCTGCATCTTTTAGTTCTTGTAATACTTCACGAATAGATTTTTCAGAAATCTTAGCAAAATGAGTGATTTCCACACCAGTAAAACCTTTTAAGTGAAGTTGAGGAAATTCTTTTTTGAGCATTTTAATAATGTCTACATAATGAGAAAATGGCCAATCGGGATGTAATCCACTTACGATATGCAGATTTTTCATATTTGGATCTTTGCAAGCATTGGCTACTTTATTATAAATTTGTTCCATAGTCATAGCATACGCTTTTTTATCTGTAGTTTCACAACCGAAAGCACAAAAATCACAAAGAGCTGTGCAAATATTAGTTAAATTTAAATGACAATTTACATTGTAATAAACGTAATCTCCGCTGATACGTTTACGCACTAAATCTGCAAGATAACCTATGCGAGTAAGGTCATTGGAGGCGAAAAGAGCCAAACCATCTTCTTTTGTTAGACGTTCATTATTTAAAATCTTTTGTTCTATTTTATCTAATGTATTAATCACGAGAACACCTCTTAAGTTAAAAAATTCACTTATTAGATTTTACTCTTTTTTTATATATGTATCAACTATAATTATTGAATGGAAAAATAAGTTTTATAAATGTTATTAGTATATAATTTTTGTGCTATAATAAAAAATACTTATTAATTTTGATGAGGAAGGGTTTTTATGGATAATTTAATTTTTAGCTTGAATGCGACAATACCAGTCTTTTTGATGATGGTATTGGGTATGGTTTTTCGCAAAATAGGATTATTTGATGAAGCTTTTATTACAAAAATGAATAAATTTGTATTTGTGGTGGCTTTGCCTGCATTATTATTTGAAGATATTGGCTCAGCTAATTTTTATGAAGCTTGGGATACTACATATGTTTTATACTGTTTTGGGGCAACTTTGCTCAGTATATTGATTTCTTTTTTTATTTCTATACCTTTTAGAAAAAATGTTTCTCAAGGTGAATTTGTGCAGGCTGCATATCGCAGTAGTGCTGCTATAATTGGTATGGCTTTTGTACAAAATATTTATGGTGATTATGGTATGGCGTCTTTGATGATAATAGGTACTGTGCCTTTGTATAATGTGATGGCGGTTGTCGTATTGGCTTTATTAAAACCTGGTCAAAGTAGTTTAACTTTTGCCTTGATGAAAAAAACTATTAAAGGTATTATTACTAATCCTATTATATTAGGTATAGTAGTGGGTGTTATTTGGTCACTTTTGAAAATTCCAACTCCAGTGATTGTACATAAAACTGTATCTTTGCTTGCTGTTTTGGCTACACCTATGGGGCTTATGGCTATGGGAGCAGCATTTAAGTTTCAAGGATTTAGTCAAAATATAAAGCCTATTATTGTTTGTAGTGTTATGAAATTAGTTGTATTTGTAGTGTTGTTTATGCCATTTGCTATTTATTTGGGCTTTACAGAAAGTAAATTGGTCGCAGCATTGATTATGTTGGGTTCAGCTACAACTGTAAGCTGTTATATCATGGCAAGGAATATGGGACACGACGGTAATTTGACTGCTGGAGCAGTAATGTTAACAACACTTGGAAGTGCGTTTTCATTGACTTTCTGGCTCTACGTGTTAAAGTGTATGAACTTAGTATGAAATAGCTCAAAAAGGGCGTTTGTTACCATTTTAAAACGATGTATATTTTTAAATTATAAAATCTATATAAAGTAAAACCCTTAGGAAATATCACTTCCTAAGGGTTTTTATATTATTAAATGTATTTTAGGTGCTATTTTTATTATATATAAAAAATGATAGTATATATTATAGATTTAATTATATTAATATTTTATTGAGGTGCTTTGTATGGCGAATATTTTTGTAGAATTAAGTCATTTGTTAGAATCTGAGAAAAAATTATTTTCCATAATTGAAGGGGATTTTAAAATAGACAGCGAATATGATGAACCTAATAGCAAAATATTTTATAAAATATTAGATGATGGAGAATACAGAAAAGGCAGATTATCGCTTTACATATCTTTTCAGATTTTAGATGATTATAATGATAGATTTATAAAAGAATTGATGATGCCATTTGTAGATAATTTCATAAACAAACATTTTTCAAATTATAAAATTGTGTATAAAGAGCAAAAAGAAGAAAATAATATTTATAAGTTTAAATATGAATTTTGTAAAAATAATAATTTATTAATTGTAGGTAATGGTTTTGATATAGCACATAATTTAAAAACAAAATATGGTGATTTTTTAAATTATTATAAAGGTATTCAATCCAAAGATTTAAAACTTTTAAAAAATGTTATAAAAAAGATGATAGATAATAATATTATTGATAACATAATTAAAAATACAGCATTAAGAAAGACTATTCTAAAACGTCCTAATTTAATAACTGAAAATGGATATCAAATGTATTATAGACGTTCAAAGGAAATAAAAAGAGAGCTAGAAATATTATTAAAAGATAACGGAAATAGAAATATTGATCTTGAATTATATACAAGTGTCATAGCAAATATTTTTAGTAAAAATGAACCACAAAATAAAAGAAATATAACCAAAAGTTTAAAAGAAGAAATTATTGCTTTTATTTTGAAGAAATCGGAAGACAATATATTATTTAAACATTTATATAAAGAGAATGATTTAAATGATAATTGGATAGACATAGAAGCAGAAATAGGAAATATTGTAAAAAATAAAGAAAAAGAATTATATAATAATAATATAATTTATATTGGAAAGTCATTAATTGATGTTAAAAATGAAATAAAAAATTTAGAGAAAAATTTAGATGAAGTAATTTATTTGTTAGAAGTATATTTACTTAAAGAAATATATTCTAATCATGTTAAAGAAAATAATCTGATTTTAGATATAGCTTATAATATTACTCATTTATTAAGTTTTAATTATACAGATACATTTAGAGAAACTTATATAAAAAATAAAAATGATATATTATATCTTGATGATCATATAGATTTTATACATGGTCAATTGGGAAAACACAATTTAGTTTTTGGTACTAATGAAACTTTACATGATGAAAGTAAAAATAAAAATTTAGATTGTATATATTTTAAAAAGTATTTTCAACGTATTTATAAAAAAACAGGTTGTAAATATAAAAAATGGTTAAATGAAGGTATTGATAACGTATATATTTATGGTCATTCATTAGATGTAACAGATAAAGATGTAATAAATGAGGTTATACAAAAATCTAAACATGTTATTATATATTACCATTCCGAAGAAGCATATCGTCAACAAATTACTAACTTAGTCAGAGTGTTAGAACATGGTCAAGACGATTTAGTAGAAATGGTATATGGTGTTGAACCTAAAATAGAATTTAGACCTACATTTTAATTAAATAGCATTTAGTTTATAAAAAAAATACACCTCAAAGGTTAATTGAAATAACTTTTAAGGTGTATCTTTTTTTATATGATATTTTATTTAGAAGAGGCAAGATAGTTATTTAGGGTTTCTTGGGCATGTTTGGCTATTTGGGTATTAACTTTTGCATCTAAAGTATTGATTATATCTTGTAATTGAGTTTTGCTAAGTCCTGCATTGATACCAATATTTAGATGGGATAAAAGTTGACTTTCTGTTCCGTTCATACTTGCTAAAGCAGAGATTGTAGCTATTTCACGTTCTGGATAAGTCAAGATATCGCGAGCAAATAAATCACCGAAGAGATGTGCTTTCAACATGTAATCAATACCAGAAGAACTAGCAATATTCACTGGTGCTCCTGCTAATTGAGTTTGAACTCTAGTACCTAGAGCTAAAATATCTGTATTTGCTGGTAGTGGTGTTGCATCATTGCCCATAGTGTCATGAATATTTTTGCTTTGTCGTTCGGATAAAACTTCATCTACAGTAGCAAGACCATTTAAGGCACGAGGAAAACCACAATAAGCGTAGAGATGAACCATTATTTCTTTTGTTTCATTAATGGTTAATCCACTATCTAAGCCTTCATTTACAGCTGTTTTTAAATTATTTAAATCTCCAGTAGCTGTATAAGAAGCGATGGGAATAATAGCTTGTTGTTTTGCTGTTAAAGAACCAGCTTGATAACTAGCAAAACTAGAACTTATGCCTAAGAATAAAACACTACAAAAGGTCAATATAGATAGTAAGTATTTCATAAATATCCCTCACTTTTAAATGAATTTTATTAAAGGTTATAGCCTAATTGATATGCTTGATTAGGGAAATCTGTACGTTCAATGATAGGATGAGAGCCACAACCAATGGCCAAAATTTTGCCGATATCTTGCCATTCCATATAACGCACAAGTGTTTCATAATGGTGAACTAAAGCTTCCATAGTCCAATCAGCACTATTATAAGCAGTTGCCATTAAAATTGATTTTTTATGATGTAATGAGCCTGTACGTGAATAAAATCTATCAACAACAGTTTTTATTTGTGCAGACATACCATAATAATAAAGAGGTGTAATTAAAACAATTAAATCAGCACTGATTAATTTTGGCATGAGTGTTTGTTCAATAGCATCATTTTGAATACAAGGCCCATTCATACCGCAATAATCACAACCTTGGCAAGGATGAATATCTTCAAATGCAGAATTAAAACGAAAGACTTCATGCCCAGCACTTGTTGCTCCTTCGATAAATTTATCAGCTAATAGGGCTGAAGTTCCTGCTTTATGAGGACTACCTGTAATAACTACGATTTTCATTTTATTTTCCCCTATATGTTCATTAGCATTAACTGATGCTTCAGGTTTATTTGTTAATGCAGATAATCCACAACCACTTAGAAATAAAGTCAATAAACCTGAACCACTTAATTTTATAAATTCTCTACGATTCATAATAAATTCCCTCTTAATTAGAGATAGCTTCAATAGTTACTGTGCCTGATAGCTCGGATACTATATCTTCACCAGAAATAACATGTCCTAGTTCGTATAAATCGTTATTAGCATGGAAATCATCGTAGAAAATAACGACATCTCCCCATGGCTCATAATAAGCTAAAGTTCCAATTTTGGGTGTAGCTTTAGGTGTATTTTCTACAGATAATTTTTGAGGAGGATAAAATATTTTTTCGTTATTACTATAATTTTCTAGATTAATAGATAAAGGAAGTTGATTATATAAATCATTAGCAGCAGGACTATTGTTTAATTCTAAGGTAATAATATCATTATTAGATGTTGTTAATTTTATAATTTTTTGATTTATATTCGTATTAGTTTCTGGTTGATTAGACGAAGTTGTTGTTGCTACATTTGTATTTGTTGTGTTATTTGTAGTTTGTGGTTCTGCACTACAAGCTGTAAAAAATATAGTTGTAATTAATAAACTTAAGAGTAAAATAATCTTTTTCATGAAAATCACCTACTTTCGTAATAATCATTGATGATTTAATAATTAAGATATGTGTATATTATCTTTTTTTAAGCAGAATTTAAAATCAGATATTGGAATTAATTTTAATCCGTAATGTGCAAGTGTTATAAACAATCCACTAATAGATATATAATCTAATATAAATAATAGTAGGGATTGTGTAGGATCAAAAAACACAAAGTTATTTTGATAAAACATATACGATAATAAATCATAATGTAGAAATGAATTTAAACCGTAAAAAGCAATAATTAAGGATAAAATTAAATTTATTTTAGGAAATGCTTGTAATATTTTATTTATGGCTATAGGTAGCCTTTTTAAAATTAAATTATAAATCATTTTCCAATGTAATCCACAATGAAGACTGATAAAGCAAAATCCCCAATATGCAGATAATAAATGCATAATACGAGCAAAATTTATTAGGTTGATATCATATATATTAGGAATATAGTCAAGAAAAATAAGACTGGATATAATTAAACCTAACATGGAAATAAGAGTTCCTAAATTTATGATAAAAAAGATTATTTTTTGTAAATTAAATTTAAAATGAAATAAAGAGTAATAATATTTTTGGTGATTAAAACAATGAATAATAAATAATATGCATAGAGCAATTCCTATATATTCATGTATATTAATGCCGATTAAGGAATATGACATACAACCCAATAACAAAATAAACATACAAATATCGATTAATAAATTTAATTTAAGTTGTTTATTCATGATATACTCCTTATGTTTATGGATGAAAAATAATCAAATGTCTAGTTTGGATAACCATTTTTTTACTTCTTGTAGATTAATACTGCTACCATAATTAGCAAATCCATTTAAGACAGTAGTATTTTTGCAAAGTCTTTTTATATCTTGAGGAATATGGCCAAAGCCACCTCCACCATGAGTACAGAATGGAATGATTTTTTTTGCCGAAAGATCATTAGTATCAATGAAAGTAGCAATTGGTGGTGCAATGCTACTCCACCAGTTTGGTGAACCTATAAAGATAGTAGTATATTTATTTAAATTAATTTGAGCATTTTTTAAAGCAGGTCGAAAATTGCGAGATATTTCCTGTTTAGCTTGATTTACTACACTAGTATAATCATTAGGATATGGCTTTTCTGGTATGATTTCTAAGCAATCTGCATCTATTTGTTGAGCAATTAAATTTGCTAATTTGCGAGTATTTCCAGAATGAGAATAATAAACTATTAATGTATTTGACATAGTAAACACTCCTTTATTATTTATCTATTAAATTTTCTTGTGATTGAGGATATCTTGCACCTTGAATAGTAATTGAGTTTAAATACTTGTTAATCATGGATAATTCTTCAGCAGAGAATTTTACATTTATACTATTGATATTTTCTTGTAGTCGAGAAACTTTTTTAGTTCCAGGAATAGGTACTATCCAAGGTTTTTGAGCTAAAAGCCAACCAAGAGCAATTTGTGCAGGTGAAACTTGTTTTTCTTGTGCTAATTTTTGCACATATTCGATTAAAATATAGTTGTGATTTAAATTTTCGCTATTGAAACGAGGTATTTGACTGCGAAAATCATCTTTAGCAAAATGAGTATCTTTATTAAATCGTCCTGTTAAAACAGCTTTACCTAAAGGACTGAAAGGAACAAAACCGATATTAAGTTCCTCAAGAGTAGGTAATAATTCTTGTTCAACTTCACGATACCACATGGAATATTCACTTTGAACAGCGGTTACAGGGCAAATAGCATGGGCTTTACGAACGGTTTTAGCACTAGCTTCAGATAATCCCCAATGCAAAATCTTACCTTCTTTGATTAAATCTTTCATAGTTTCAGCTACTTCTTCAATTGGAGTTTGTGGATCAACACGATGTTGATAATATAAATCAATGTAATCTGTTTGCAATCGTTTCAAAGAGCCTTCAAGTGCATTACGAATATCTTTAGGTTTACTAGAAAGAGATATAGGTCGATTAGCATTATCCATTTTATGAGCTAAATCAAAACCAAATTTTGTAGCGAGAACAATTTGGGAACGATATGGTTTTAATGCTTTGCCTAATAATTCTTCATTTGTATATGGACCATATACTTCAGCTGTATCAAAAAAGTTAATGCCTAAATCAACGGCCTGCTGTAATACGAAGATAGCTTCATTTTCAGGAAGATATGGCGGATAACTTTGAGTAAATCCCATACAGCCTAAACCTAAAGCAGATACTTTTAATTTATCTTTACCTAAATATCTATATTGCATAATTATTTCTCCTTTATTGTAGATTATCTATTATTGAATAAATTTAATATTGTGTAAGCGATAAACTTCGTTTATATCGTGTAAATCAAGAATGATGCTATGTTTTTTATCTAATTGAGTAAGAGCATCTAATTCTTCTGCTGTTAAAGTAAAATTATTTAGTTGTATATTTTCTTGAAGATGTGTATAATTTGTAGATTTTGGAATACTGATGATATTATTTTGTCTTAGCCATTTTAAAATAATCTGTGCTGTAGTTTTGTTATATTTTTTAGCTAAAGAAATCAATAGATGATTTTCAAAAATTTTTTCTTTGCCTTCAATAAATGGAGCCCATGCCATAGGTTTTATATCATATTTTTTCATGAGTTTTAATAATTCTTGTTGTTGACAAAGTAAATGAAGTTCTATTTGATTAATTGCTGGTATAATATTATGACTTAAAATTAAATCAACTAATCTATCTGGTAGAAAATTACAAACGCCAATAGCTTTTATTTTTCCAGAAGCATATAATTCTTCCATAGCTTGCCAACTGCCGTGGTAATCACCAAAAGGCATATGAATAAGATATAAATCTAAATAATCTGTTTGCAAATTTTCTAATGTTTTAGCAAATGATTGTTTTGTTTTTTGATACCCAGCATCTTGTATCCAAACTTTAGAGGATATAAAAATATCTTTACGAGGAATTTGACTTTTTTTGATTGCCTTGCCAACGGCTTTTTCATTGCCATAACAAGCGGCTGTATCTATTAAGCGATAACCCATTTTTAAAGCATTTAATACAGTATGTTCACATTCATCAAGATTATTTATTTGATATACACCTAATCCTGTAAGTGGTATTGTTACTTGGTTGTTTAATGTAAGTTTATCCATCTTTAAGTACCTCGTTTTATAATTTAATCTTAATCCTTGTAGCTAACTCCAAGTCAATAGAATTTTTCAAATTATTTAGTATATTTATGTTCGATTTTGTAACGGAGATAGTTTAAGCGTTCTAATTGCTTTTCACGGAAATGAATTTCATCAAGAAGTTCATTGCGTTTTTTATTTAAACTATATAATTGCAAATTATCATTGTTATTTTTATCTAATAATAATCGCATATAATTTTCGATTTCGTTAATATTAAAGCCAATATCATGTAAAGTCATAATTAAGCTTAGATTTTCTAAATCACTATCATCATATTGCCATGAACCCATGACTTTTTTTACTGCATTACATAACCCCCATTTTTCATATTCATGTAAGATTTCTAGGGGAATATTATAGCGTTTACTAGCTTCATCAATTGTCATATTAATACTTCCTTATTTCGTTTTTATTGAATTTAATAATTAAGTATTTTATTTTGCAAAATAAAAAAGTAGGTATTCTATTTCTTTGAACACCTACATTGTAATATATTTATTTAATTATGACTAATACTTATATTTAATAATAAATAATGCCTTTTAAGCATTTTTAATACTTTGGATAAAATGAGACATAGTTTGTGAATATATATGATTTTTCTTCCAAATGAGTACAGCACCAGTTTTTATTTCTGGGTATAAAGGTATAAATTTTAATTCATGGTAAAAATCACCAAGATTAAGATTAAAACAAAGGGCTATACCTATTTGATGTTTTACCATATTAGCAGCATTTAAAATTAGATTATACGTTGCTACAATATTTAATTTTTCTGGAGAATTATTAAACCAATTAATCAATTCATTTTGCACTGCTGTACGTTTGGTAATGATTAGTGGTTCATTGACTAGATCATCTGGTGTGATGAATTTTTTCTGTGCTAATCGGTGCTTTTCATGAATTAAAATGCCCCATTCTTCTTTTTTAGGTAATCGAATAAAATTGTATTTACTGATATCAACAGGTTCAGTTACTAATCCCATATCTAAAAGACCATTTTCTATACGTTCTTTAATTTCATCTGCAGTAGTACTATGAATATGGAATTTTACTAATGGATGAACTCTATGGAAATCCTTTATTTTTTGAGATAAATATGACATATTTTGAGTTTCCCCACAACCTATAGAAATTTCTCCAACTAAATCATCGCATTCTTTTGTCAATTCTTGTTGTGTTTTTTCCATCAAAGAAATTATTTCTTTAGCACGACGACGCAATAACATACCATCTTCAGTTAAAATAATGCGATGTTTACTTCGTTGAAATAAAGTTACTCCGAGTTCTTCTTCTAATTGGATAAGTTGTCTAGATAAAGTGGGCTGTGTAATATGCAACAAATTAGCTGCTTTTGTTATATTTTCTTCGCGAGCTACCATTAAAAAATATTTTAATAAACGAAATTCCATAAAAGCACCTTCTAAAATTTTTATTTGATGTAATTATAGGATATATAAATATATTTGGCTAGAATTTAATTTGCAGGTATTTATTATTTAATAGCGAATAAATTTTTATAGTGGATAAATTTATGGTTAGGAAGTGGATTTATGAGTTTAAAATTAGTTGTAGCAGAAACAATAGGTATAGATGAAAAAACTTTGAATGAATTAGCAAAAGATATTTTACCTCAAGATGTAGAAATCAAGTATTATAATTCTTTAGCAGATAGCGATGAAGAAAAAATCAAACGCTGTAAAGATGCTGATGCAGTGATAATAGCTAATAAACCATATAGAGAAAATGTTTTAAAAGCATGTAGTAATTTAAAAATGCTTTCTGTTGCTTTTACTGGTGTAGACCATGTAGATATGGATTATTGTCATGAACATGATATCTTAGTTTCTAATTGTTCAGGATATGCAAATGAAGCTGTCAGCGAGCTTGTAATCGGTATGTGTATCAGTCTATATAGAAAATTAGCACAATGTAGTGTAGCTACAAAAAATCATGAAACAAGTAATGGTCTTCGCGGGTTAGAACTTTGTCATAAAAAATTTGGTATTATTGGAGCAGGTGCTATTGGTTTAAAAGTAGCAAAATTAGCTAAAGCTTTTGGTTGTGAAGTATATTGTTATCGCAGACATATTCCTGAAAATAGTGAATTTAAATTTGTGGATATGGATACTATTTTGAAAGAATGCGATATTATTTCACTGCATATGCCACTTACAAAAGAAACTACATGTATGATAAATGCAGAAAAAATTGCTTTAATGAAGAAAAATGCTATTTTAATCAATACAGCTAGAGGAAAAGTTATCGATACGCAAGCTTTAGCTGATGCTTTAAATAAGGGAAAAATTGCTGGTGCAGGCATTGATGTTTTTGATACAGAACCACCTATTGGAGCAGAAAACCCATTGTTAACTGCAAAAAATATTGTCTTATCTCCACATATTGGATTTGATACGCAAGAAGCTATGCAGAAAAGAGCTATTATAGCTTTGGAAAATATTGCAAAATGGATTGAGGGAAAACCACAAAATATTATGTAATATTTTATAGAAGACATTAGAAAATCTATTTATATAAAGGTCTGATTTTATAGGGCTTTATTCTAGCGAATTTATAACTTGTAATCAAAGATACAGATATGCTATTATAGTACTAGCAGGTTTAAGTTTGTGGGGAGGATAAATATGTTATTAACTATTTTGATGATTATAGATGCGTTAGTAGCGATTGGATTGATTGCTTCCGTACTTATGCAAGAAGGTAAAACTGCTGGTATGGGAAGTTTATCAGGACAAAATGAGACAGCTTTTAGTAGCAGTGCTCGTGGTATGGATGCTCTAATGGCTCGTTTTACTGTGTTTTTCGCAGTGCTGTTTATGATAATTACTTTAATCATAGCTAAGATGGTAGCATAAAAAATTATTCTCTATCTATTTGAATTAATTTGAAGTAGATAGGGAATTTTTTTTATCATAGAATTTAACATTTTGATTATTAATTTATTTTAATAATATTTTTAGATTTAGGAGGTATTTTTATGATTATTAGTGGTGCAGAGCCATTTTTATTACCTGGAGGTTCAAAAGGTGTATTATTGATACATGGATTTACAGGCTCGCCTTCTGAAATGATATTATTAGGAAATTATTTATATAGACAAGGCTATACTGTGCTAGGTGTGCGATTGGCTGGTCATGGTACAACTGTAGAGGAAATGGCTCATACAAATTGGCATGAATGGTATCACAGTGCGTGTGATGGATATCATTTATTACGCGGTATATGTAGTGAGATTTCTGTTATTGGTTTATCCATGGGTGGTTTATTAGCTATGAGAATTGGTAGAGATTTTCCTGTAAAGAAAATAATCTCAATGTCTGCTCCTGTATATATAGCTAATGAACGCAATTTAAGATTTTTACCACCACTTGAAAAATCAGTGGGACGATATCAACGTAAAAATAGAAGAGAATTACCTGAACTAGCTAAGAGATATAATGTATCTTATAATAAAATGCCTCTTGTCTGCGTTCATCAATTATTAGATATAATAGCAAAAACAAAAGAAATTCTACCAGAAATTTCTAAACCAATATTAATTGTTCAAAGTAAAAATGATCACACTGTTAAAGAAGAAAGTGGTCAGTATATTTATGATCATGTTGGCAGTAAAGACAAAGAATTATTTAAATTGAATTTTTCTGGTCATTTAGTAACTTTGGATATTGAACATGATAAATTATTTAGCAAGATTGAAGATTTTTTGAAATAAATTATTTGGAGATTTTAGATAGAGGATAAATTTATGAATTTACAAGAAAAAATAATGGAATATATGCAAACTAAGGCTAAAAGACCGATGAGTCAAGAAGATTTATTATATGCTTTAGCTTTAGAAGCAGATGAAATAAGACAATTGCCAACTGCTATGGAAGAATTAGAGAAGAAAAATTTACTCATTCAAAATAGAAGTGGTTTATTTGGTTTGCCAAAACATATGAATTTAGTTGTAGGTAAAATGAGCATCACGTCTAAAGGCTTTGGCTTTGTTATTCCAGATAATGGATTAGAAGAAGGCAAAGCTAAAGTTGATGATATTTTCATTCCTGCTGGTATGTTAAATTCAGCGATGAATAATGATAAAGTATTAGTACGCATCACTACTGAAAGAAGTAATTTTTCTAAGCGTGAAGGTGAAGTAATTCGCATTTTAGAGCGTGCTAATAATAAAGTTGTAGGTACTTTTGAGAGCAGTAGAACTTTTGGTTTTGTAGTTCCAGATGATAATCGTTTAAATCAAGATATTTTTATTGAAGGTCGTAATTTTAATGGAGCAAAAGTGGGCATGAAAGTAGTGGCTGAAATCACTAAATGGCCTACGAAAAATCACAGTCCAGAAGGTAAGATTGTAGAAGTTTTGGGGAAAATAGGTGCTCCTGGTGTAGATATTTTATCTGTAATGCGTCAATATGATTTGGCAGAGCAATTTCCTGTAGATGTACAAGAAGAAGCTAAACAAATTGAACAAGTACCTAGTAAAGCAGAATGTAATAAACGTAAAGATAGACGCCATTTACAAATAGTAACTATTGATGGTGAAGATGCTAAGGACTTAGATGATGGTGTTTATGCTGAAAAATTGCCAAATGGTAATTTTTTCTTAGGTGTGTATATTGCTGATGTCAGTCATTATGTAAAAGCTTTTTCACCTTTAGATAAAGAAGCTTATAATCGTGGTACAAGTGTATATTTGGCGGATAGAGTTATTCCTATGTTACCTGTAGAATTATCTAATGGTATCTGTAGTTTAAATGCTGGTGAAGATAGACTTTCCATGTGTGCGGAAATGGAAATCGACGCAAATGGTACTGTGATCAAATACGATATTTTCCCTACAGTTATTCATGTATATCGCCGATTAACTTATAAGTTAGTAAATCGTATCTTAGTAGAAAAAGATACGCAAATGGTTGAAGATAACCAAGATATTTTGCCATTGTTGCATAATTTAGAAGCAGTATATAAAGTTTTAAATAAACGACGTCAAATGCGTGGCTCTATAGATTTTGATATTCCTGAAGTTAAAGTAAAATTAAATGCTAAAGGTCAAGCTGTAGGCCTTGTAAAACGTGAACATGGCTTAGGTGAATCTATCATTGAAGAATGTATGTTAGTGGCGAATGAAACCGTAGCTGAACATATGGCTAGAAAAGAATTGCCTTTTATTTATCGTGTGCATGAAGAACCTGTAGAAGATAAAATGTTTGCCTTAAATGAATTATTGGCTAATTTTAATTTACATCTTAATCGCAATACTGAAGGTGAAATTGAGCCTAGAGCTATTCAAGAAGTATTAAATTCTATAAAAGGAAAACCAGAAGAAAAAATCATTTCTGCTGTAGCTTTACGTAGTATGCAACAAGCTAAGTATAAGGCAGAAAATTTGGGGCATTTTGGTTTGGCTGCTAAATATTATACGCATTTTACTTCACCGATTAGACGTTATCCAGATTTAATCGTTCATCGTTTATTAAAAGAACAATTAAGTGGAAAAATGACAGCAGAACGTCAAGAAAAGTTAAAATCAAGATTACCTGAAGTAGCTACACATACATCTAAACAAGAACGAGTGGCTACAGAAGCGGAACGCGAGACAACTTTAATTAAAGAAATCGAATATATGGCTCGTTTCTTGGGTGATGAATTCCATGGTATTATCAGTGGTGTTACAGCTTTTGGCATTTTTGTAGAATTAGATAATGGTGTCGAAGGTCTAGTTCATGTATCTACTATGGTAAATGATTATTATGAATATGTAGAAAAAGAATATGCTCTTGTTGGTGAAATGACTAATTTCAGATATCGTTTAGGTGATGAAGTAACTGTTATTTTGACAAGGGCAAGTATAAAAGAGCGTGCTATTGATTTTATCTTAAAAGATAATGGTAAAATGCCTCTTGTTTTTGAAGATGATATAATCGCTAAACCATTTTTTACAGAAATTAATAATAATGTAAAAAAAGATTTAAAGATAAAAGAAAATTTTGCTAGAGAAAATAAAGCTAGTAAAAAGCAAGCGGATAAATATAAACGCAAAAAACGTAAAGATAAAGAGCATAAAAAAATAGAGGAGAAAAAGAAAAAATCTATTACTAAGATAGAAAGCAAGAAAAAAGATAACAAGAAAAGTGCTTTTTATGATAAAATCTATACGAAGAAATCTCGCAAAAAAAGTGGATCTAAAGAACGTGTGCGAGATAGAGTTTCAAAAGGCAAACGCCGTAAGAAATAAATATTTTAGATAATAAGTAAGGTTGATTTTATGGGAAAGAAAAATGCAAGTGTAAAAATTGTTTGTGAAAATAGAAAGGCTCGTCATGATTATTTTATTCATGAAACATATGAAGCTGGAATTGTTTTAGTGGGTACAGAAGTTAAATCTCTTCGTGCTGGTAAAGCTAATTTAAAAGATAGCTTTGCTAAAATCAAAAATAATGAAATCTTTTTAGATAATATGCACATCAGCCCTTATGAACAGGGAAATATTTTCAATCATGATCCACTTCGTGCTAGAAAATTACTGATGCATAAAATGGAAATAGTGAAATTATCCAGTAAGATCAAAGAAAAAGGTTTTACGTTAGTACCATTAAAAGTTTATTTTAGCAAAGGTAGAGCAAAAGTTGCTTTAGGTCTTGCTACTGGTAAGAAAAATTATGATAAACGTCAAGCTTTAGCAGAAAAAGCTGCCAAACGTGATGTTGAACGTGCATTGAAGGAACGTCAAAAATATTAAATATAGCTAAGTGAGATGGTGATTAATTATTTATGTGGGAAAAGATAAAATCTATATTAACTACTACTAAATATCAAGTTCGAATTGGCTTGGCTGTAGTATTAATATTTTTAGGCGGATATAATTTATTTTTCATCGGTGATGATGAAGGTCATGGCGATAATATTTCTATAAATATAGAAAGTGGCATGTCTACAGCAGAAATTGCTCAAAATTTGCAAGAACATGCTATAATAAACAATGGTCTTGGTTTTCGCATTTTAGCTCGCTTGGAAGGTAAAGATACCCAATTTAAAGAAGGAATTTATTATTTTCGCGTAGGTATGAATATAAATTCTGTACTTGATAGATTGGTTCAAGGACCAGAAAGTCAAGTGGTGAGAATAACTATTCCAGAAGGTTTCACTGTAGAAGATATTGCTAATTTATTAGAAAAAGAAAATTTGACTACAAAAGAAGAATTTTGTAAGGTAGCAAAAGATTATACTCCATATGATTATATGAAAGAAGCTACAGAAAATAAGGATATCAAATATGCTGTAGAGGGTTTTTTATTTCCTGATACTTACGATATTGATAGGTCTTATGGTGCAAAACAAATCATGCAAATCATGGTAGATAATTTTGACCATAGATTAAATAGTAAAATGCGTGAACGTGCTAAAGAGGAAAATTTATCTATTTTTAAATTAGTAACTATGGCATCTTTAGTGGAAAAAGAAGCTAAGTTTGCAGAAGATAGACCAATTATTGCTGATGTATTTTTCAAACGACTAGAAAATCATATGATGTTACAATCTGATGCGACTATCCAATATGCTTTAGATGAACATAAGGAAGAATTTAGCATTGAAGATACAAAGCTTGATTCTCCATATAATACGTATCAACATGAAGGTTTGACGCCAGGCCCTATTGGAAATCCTGGTCTTGCTTCTATTGAGGCTGTGTTATATCCAGCAAATACAGATTATTTGTATTTTGTGGCAGATAGTGAAGGGCATAATCATTATAGTGTAACGTATGATGAACATTTAAAAGTTATTGATGAAATATATGGTGAATAAATAATAATTAAGAGGAATTAAAACGTGGAAGCTTTATTTAAGCAAATGGAAGATTTTGCAAAAGAAAATAAAGTACCAATCATCAATGAAAACGGCAGAAAAGTTTTTATTGATATAATAAAAAAATATAAGCCACAAAGAGTTTTAGAAATTGGTACTGCGATAGGATATTCTGCACTATTAACTATTTATTATGGTGCAGAAAATGCAAAGATTATTTCTTTGGAATTAGATGAGGATCGTGCAACACAAGCTCAAAATTTTATAAATCAATCTAAATACAAGGATCAGATTGAAATAATCTTAGGTGATGCTGCTGAAAATATAGGAAAGCTAGATAAAAATTATAAATTTGATATGGTTTTTATCGATGCAGCGAAAGGGCAATATCCTGATTATTTAAAAAAAGTATTGCCATTATTAGCTGATGATGGAATTATCTTGGCTGATAATGTATTATTCCGTGGATATGTAATGAGTGAAGAAAAGCCCCCTCGTCGATATAAGACTATTGTAAAAAGATTGCGTGAATACATTGCTATGGTAAGTGATACAGATAAATTTACAACAGAGATTTTTGAAAATGGCGATGGCTTAGCTTTAACTAAAAGATTGAAAACTAATTAATTATTTGGAGGAACAATGCAAAATACAATAAAAAAACCTGAATTATTAGCACCAGCAGGAAATTTAGAAAAATTGAAAATGGCTATTTTATATGGAGCAGATGCTGTATATCTTGGCGGAAAACGTTTTGGGCTTCGTGCTTATGGCGGTAATTTTTCTAAAGAAGAAATGATTGAAGGCGTTAAATTTGCTCATGAACGTGGTAGAAAAGTTTATGTAACAGCAAATATTTTTCCGCATAATAATGATATAAATGAGATTTTACCATATCTACAAGAATTGGTAGAGGTTGGAGTTGATGCTGTTTTAGTATCTGATATTGGTTTATTCATGCTCATAAAAAATGAAGTACCTGGTCTTGAAGTACATGTTAGTACACAGGCTAATAATACTAATTGGAGAGCTGTCAAAGCATGGCAAGATTTAGGAGCAGAACGCGTTGTATTAGCTCGTGAACTTTCCTTTGCTGAAATAAAGGAAATTCGCGAAAAAACTGATGTAGAATTAGAAATGTTTGTACATGGTGCAATGTGTATTTCTTATTCTGGTCGTTGCTTAATCAGTAATTATTTAACAGGTAGAGATTCTAATCGTGGAGCATGCACACAACCTTGCCGTTGGAAATATAATTTGACTGAAGAAAAACGTCCTGGTCAATTTTTCCCTGTAACTGAAGATGAAAATGGAACATATTTCTTTAATTCTAAAGATATGTGTTTGCTTCCTTATCTAAAAGACATCATTGAATGTGGTGTAGATAGTTTAAAAATTGAAGGTCGTATGAAATCTATTCATTATGTAGCTAGCGTAGTAAGTGCATATCGTCATGCTATTGATAGTTATTTTGAAAATCCAGAAGAATTTACGATCAAACAAGAATGGATAGATGAATTAAATAAAGTTTCTCATCGTGAATATACAAGTGGTTTCTCTTATCATAAAACTTCTTGTGATGATCAAATCTATAATACAACATCTTATGAACATACATCTGATTTTGTAGGCTTAGTACTTGATTATGATGAAGAAACAAAAATTGCTACTATACAGCAACGTAATCATTTAACCGTTGGACAAGAAATAGAATTCTTCCAGCCTGATGCACCTTTATTTAAACAAACTATTACAGAAATGTTTAATGATGAAGGTATTTCCATAGAAGTAGCACCACATCCACAACAGATTATAACTATGAAAATGGATAAGCCTGTTGTGCCATATACAATTTTAAGACGTGATGTAGTTACTGAAGAAAATTAAATAAAAAAAGCGTTATAATCATTTATTTACAGATTATAACGCTTTTTTTATTGAGATAGTTTCATTTGATAAGCTTCGCCCCAAGTTTTCATTGCTTCTAGAATAGGTTTTAAACTAATACCTGTTTCGGTTAAAGTGTATTCAACACGTGGAGGAACTTCAGCATATACTGTTCGATAAATAAGACCGTTTTTTTCCATATCTCTTAATTGAGTTGTTAACACTTTTTGAGAAATATTTCCTAGAGATTTTTTTAGTTCACCAAATCTTTTTGTTCCTGAAGCTAAATCACGTAAAATTAATACTTTCCATTTATCACCTATTAACATAAGTGTTGTTTCTACAGGACATTGGGGTAAATTTTTTGTTTTTAGCATAATATGTTCACCATTTCTAGATAAATTATTATTTATTATATAAATGAAAATTAAGAAAGTCAATTTATGAATTATATTTAAAAATTTTTATCTATAAAAAATCCTATAGTTTATATAATTGTTACTTAGAGGTAACTAAATAACAAAAAAGTGCTTACTTTACAGCTATATATAGCGAGTATAAAATAAGTTTTGCAAAGATAAAGCAGTTAAATTTTTTAGGAGGTTTTTATGATGAAAAAAGTAATTGAATTTTTACAGCAAAATCCTGTACAATATCTTGCTACAGTTGGTAGAGATGGCAAAGCAAAATGTAGACCATTTATGTTTGTTTTGGCAACAGATAATAAACTTTGGTTTAGCACAAATAATACTAAAGATGTTTATAAAGATATGCAAAAAAATCCATATATTGAAATATCTATTGCTTCTCCTCAATATGCATGGCTTCGTTTAAATGGAAAAGTTGTTTTTGAAGAAAATAAGGAAATAAAAGAAGCTTGTATGAATAATCCTATTATTAAAAGTCAGTATAAAACAGCAGATAATCCTATTTTTAAAGTATTTTATCTAGAAAATCCTCATGGCACAATAGCTGATTTTTCTGGCAGAGAACCATATGTTTTTTGAGTAAAAAAGCAAGATACTAAGTAATTGTATCTTGCTTTTCTATTAAAATGATTTTTATTCAAAATATAGATATACACCTAGTATACCTTGTTTTTGAGATATCCAGATGGTATTTTCTTTGCTATCTATTTCATTGCTGACAGCATAAGGAAGATTATTATTGAGCATGACTTGGTCAAGTGGCCAATATACACCATCAATACTGACACCACTAGACGTACCACATAAAGGAAGAAGAGAAATAGCTTTAGGATGTTGTTTGAGATTTAATGTTAAGTGTTCTTCATTATGTAAAAAGAACAATATTTCCTTATCATCGGCGATACAGCCATAAAAATTTGATTTTAACATACCGTTAAAGCTGAATATACTGCTAAAAGCATGGTCAAAGCGTCCACCCCATGCACCTGTTAAAATAACAGTTGATGCAGGATATTTATCATCTATTATTTGTAGTGCTAATTGTGTATCAGTAACATCTTTTTTGGTGGGAACTTTTGTTATAGTTACATTGTTATCCACTGCCCATTGCCATGCTTCAGAAGAGGCACTATCACCATCACCTATCAATTGGACTGGTTTGATATTTGCTTGCTTACAGATATCTATACCATGGTCAGCACAAAACACGTCTTTTCCTTCACTGATAGATTTTAACCATTGTGCATCAGGAGCATTACCTCCGCTCACTAAAATTATTTGATTTTCAGGTATTTTATAACCAAATTTTGCTATTAATTGGGGAAGTTCAAGTATATTATTCATATTGTTTAGCCTCTTTATATATATCTATTCTTTCATTTAGAGATTTTTTAAACTCTCTAGGTGTTTGTTTAAATATCTGTTTAAATGTTCTTGAAAAGGTGGAGTAATCTTTAAAACCACAATCAAAACATATCTGCGTTAAAGCTATTCCAGATTTAATCTTTTCTTTGGCAAATATTAAACGTTTATTTAATATATATTGATGAATACTGTAACCTGTTTTTAATTTAAATTTTCTCATTAAATAATATTTGCTTACAAAAAAGCGATTGGCTAAGTAATCAATATTTAATTCTGTAAATAAATGTTCATTTATATAGTCAATGACTGAGTTTATGGTTTTATCATAAGAAACTTTATGATAAATAGTTAAATTTTTATTATCATTGATGATAGCTCTATTTATTAAAATCATGAATTCCAAAAACTTTAAGTTATTATATAAATTATGGGCAAATCCTGTATCATTAGAAGATAGCTCTAAATTTTGTATCTGTTTTAAAATATCATTTTCATTAATATTATCCAAGTTCATAACGTATGAATTGTTATCTTGTGTGTATTTAAAACAAAAATCTAATTTATCATTGTTATCTGTTTGATTCTTTAAATAGTTAGGATTAATATAGATGATAATGCGTTCATATGTTGTTGTATCATTGATTATTGGATAATGAATGCAATTATGGGGAACAAAGACGATATCATAAGGAAATAATTGATATGTTTGTCCTTCAATATTATATTTAACTTTACCACTTAAAAATAAAATTATTTTATCAAATTCATGATAATGAGCTTTGAATTCCATTTTATGGACATCTTTTAAATGAAATAATTTAAAATAAGATGTTAAATAGCCTTTTTTTTGATATTCCATAGCTATCCCTCTTTTCATAAATTATACTATACTTTATCTAAAACTTTTTGGCAAAAATTTTTTTGTCAACTGTTAAATTATAGAGCATTTTTTGCAATATTTTTTGCATTTATCATATAGTATTTGTTATATCTATAATATATAATATAGTCAATTTGAAGATATGCAATAAATATTCTGAGTATAGATGATTAATTATTTTAAGGAGTGGAAATAATGTCATTAGTAATGAAAAAATATAAATATAATCATAAAAATTATTTAGTATATGAAAGAAATCTTTTAGATAGAGAATTCACTACAAGCGAATGGCAGATGATTTGCGATAATAATTTAGGTATTGGAGCGGATTTTATAATTGAAATAATCAATACACAAGTGTTCGTCTATAATATGTATGGTCAAAAAATTAAATTAAATAAAGATGTAGAATTTGTAATAGATTATCATGAAGAAAAATCAGCTGATATGCAAAAGATGATTACTCGTAATATTGAAGTTCGTTTTACAAATTATTATATTAATAAATTAGCAAATGTAGTGATAAAAAAAGCTAATATTGCATGAATTGATAAATAGAATATATGAAAGCATAGTGATAAATCGCTATGCTTTTTTTATTGCTAAGCTATAAAATTAATAAAATTTATTCTATAATATAGACAAAATAAAAAATAAGGAGATAAAAATAAATGAAGAATATATCTTTAGAAGAAAGATTTTTATCTACAAAAGGTCGAATTAATCGAAAAATATTTATTTTATATGCAATATCTTTTATTTTATTTTGTTTGTTTTTAATTATACCAACATTATTAATCGTTATCAGCACAACAGATGAAACCATAGTAGATATCAGTGCAAGTATCGTTTCTACATTGATAGAATTGGCATTATTACCAAGTTTGTTTTTGGGAATTAAGCGATTACATGATTTAGATAAATCGGCTGTTTGGATAGTTTTATATGTAATTCCCCTAATAAATATATTATTTTTCATCTATTTGTGTTTACGAAGAGGAACCATTGGTGATAATAAATATGGTAAGGACCCTCTGACATTAGATTTGTGAGGAGATTTTTTATGGATTTAGAAGAAAAATATTTTTCTACAGAAGGTAGATTAAATAGAAAACCATTTATTCAGTATATAATTTTTTTAATCATCATGCTATTGGCTTTTATAGGTATTATTACCATATTGGGATTGGCAAGTGCTATATCTATTGCTATTTTAAGTGAAAATATCAATGATTTAAATTTATTAACACAGGTAGAGATAATTCCTATTGTATTAGCTGGTATAGTTTCGATAATATTGATCATATTATTTTTACCACTTAATTTTTTGATGATACGTCGTCTGCATGATTTGAATTTTAGTGGTTGGTGGATAATATTTCCTATTGTTTTTCCTTGTGGTTATTTTATTTTTATTTTATATTTAATTTTGGCTAAAGGTACAAAGGGTTTTAATAAATACGGTGATGATCCTTTAGAGATGACAAAAAGCAGTAATGTTTAAATACATTACTGCTTTTTTATAATTGAAATGATATTATTCAACTAAATCAATATTCACATCTGGATTTACATCTGCATCATAATCTACATTATCAAAACCAAAACCAAAGAGGTTATAGAAGTCATTCCAATAACCTTCTACATCAGCATATTGAGATAAATTTTCAGTAGTTACTTTATTCCAATAATCAAAAATAGTATTTTGTACATCGTCTCTCATTTCTAAATCATCAATACGGATACGATGTTCATCATCTACTTTTGGTTGTGGTTGAGAGAGGTATTCATGCCATAAACGATACATTTGTTCAATAGTACCTTCATGAACATTTTTATCTTTCATTACGCGATACATTACCGCCACATATAAAGGAACAATAGGAATAGCAGAGCTAGACTGTGTTACTAAAGCTTTATTTACAGATATAATAGCTTTAAAGCCTTCTTGACGTAAAGTGTCAGCTGTTTTATAAAGATGTTGTTTAGCTGCACCGATAGTACCTTCATAATATATTGGATATGTAATTTTAGAACCAATATAAGAATATGCTACAGTACAAGCATCATCAGTCAATACATCAGCAGCTTTTAAAGCG
The DNA here is from genome assembly GCA_900556715.1 of uncultured Megamonas sp. Next base: position 47,879 of record USPM01000001.1, read on the forward strand.
TGCATCCAATCAGCCCAATCTTCGCCACCCATAACTTTAATAGTAGCTTCTACTTCTTCAGGAGTAGCTGGAGGCAAAGTAGCTTCAGTTAATTCATTTGTTTTTAAATTTAAAGTTTTAGCAGTGAAAGGTTCATCAACAGTTTTTAATACGGAAGAATACATTGTTCCATCAGCTGTTGTACGACGAGGAGCAGCTAAGGAATAAACAACCATGTCAATTTTACCTAAATCTTTTTTTATAAGTTCAATAGTTTTTTCTTTAATAGCTTGAGAGAAAGCATCACCATTTATTGTTTTAGCATAATAGCCATCGTTTTTAGCGAATTCTTCAAATGCAGCTGTATTATACCAACCAGCTGTTGCAGTTCTTTTGCCATGTGCTGGTTTATCAAAGATAACTCCAATTGTAGAAGCTCCACTAGCATAAGTTGCACAGATACGAGAAGCTAAACCATAACCTGTAGAGGCACCTAATACTAATACTCGTTTACCAAGTTCAACCTTAGGCTGACTTTTTACATATTCGATTTGACGGCGTACATTTTCTTTACAGCCTTCTGGATGAGAAGTTAAACAGATAAAATCTTTTACTCTTGGCTTGATAATCATAAAATATTCTCCTTTACTTAGTTATCGCTAAGTTTTATATCATATTATCTTAATTAATATATATGGTTATTAATTTGAATAATAATAATATAAATATATATATTATTTATATTATACAACTTAGAGTCAATAATCACAAATAATATTTAGATTAAAAATAGATTAATAAAATTATAGTGTATACCAATAAATTTATATTTTATAATTTATTTAATTGCAAAATAATATGGTATTGCTAAAATCAGCAATACCATATAAAAATTAATAGATTTAATTTTCGTTTTGATTAACAATAATATCATTTTTGTTTACAGATATTTCATCATTGATTTTCAAATAAATCGGTGAGAAAATACTAGTCTGATAAACATTTATACGTTTTATTTTGATTAATTCCAACATAGCTAAAAAAGTAGTGATTAACTCAGATTTAGAAATCTTATGCTCACTATATTGAAATACAGTGTTAAAACATATATTTCCGCCATGCTGTTTGAGTAAAGCCAACAATTCAATAATTTTATCTTCAATAGTATATTGTTCACGAGAAACATTCGCTATAATTGGCTCATGTTCAATTTGACTTTCCAATACATTTTGAAATGCTTGATATAAAAGACTTATATCAAGACCTTTGGGTGGTATATGTTTTGTAGGTAAATTAGTGGCATCACGAAAAAAACGTTTTCCCGCTTCATCTGCCATTTCACCTAGAATACTACTGACTTCTTTATAACGACGATATTCCAATAATCTTTCTACTAATTCTTTTCGTGGATCAATATCATCAGTATCATCTTCTGTTACTTCTTCAGTTTTTGTATCAGGTAATAAAATTTTGGATTTGATTTGTAATAATGTAGCTGCCATGACTAAAAATTCACTAGCTATTTCAATATTAAACTCTTTGAATTTAGCAAGATACTCCATATATTGTTCTGTCAATAAAGCAATGGGAATATCATAAATATCAATGCGATTTTTTTCAATTAAATGCAATAATAAATCTAATGGCCCTTCAAAAGATTCTAAATGAACCTTATATTGTTCTTGTTGCATATACAATAATATTTAAAATCAAATAATAATAGAAATAACAAGATTTAAAATTCCTATAATAAAATTACTAATAGGGTGAATAATAAATCCTAGTATTCCAGTAAATACAAGAGCAATTAGAATTAAAAAACTATAACGATTGATTACAGAAGTCTGATATTTATACGCTAATCTACCTGGTAATAATGAAGATAATACTTTTGAACCATCAAGTGGTGGAATTGGCACTAAATTAAAAATAGCAAAATTTACATTATAAATAATGATTAATTGCAGTACCATGATAAGCCAATGAGGTGCAAAACTATATTTAAAACAAAGAGCAAAAAATATTGAAGCGACAAAAGCTGTGATTAAATTAGCTACTGGTCCTGCTAAGGAAACCTGCATTTCACCTTTACGCCAATCATCAAAATTATTTAAATTAATTGGTACAGGCTTTGCCCAACCTATTTGAGCGAAAAATAACATAATCAAGCCGATAGGATCAATATGAGCTACAGGATTTAAAGTTAATCTTCCATTCATACGAGGAGTAAAATCCCCTAAATTATCAGCTACTTTAGCATGAGCATATTCATGGACAGTCAATGCAATCAGCAAACCTGGAATTGCATAAATCATATCTGGACCAAAACCAAACATTAAATACCTCCTAAATCTTTAAATAACAAGTAAAAAAATTATTGTTTACACAATTTTTCTGCCATTAAAATAGCAACAACAGACTTAGCATCAAAGATTTCACCTTTATTGACTAAATCCACAGCTTCATTTAATGGCATTTCTACTAAATTTATAAATTCATCATCATCAGTATGTTGTTTACCTTTTATTAAATCTTGAGCTAAATAAATATAAATCCATTCATTAGAAAAACCAACAGTAGTAGCTAATTTATGAATTTGTGTGTATTTATTAGCAGTATAACCTGTTTCTTCGGATAATTCACGTTTAGCACAAATTAATGGATCTTCATCCACACTATCTAATTTACCAGCAGGAATTTCTAAAGTCACTTTGCCGATAGGATAACGATATTGACGCACTAAAATAATATTACCATTTGGCAATACAGGAATAACAGCAGAAGCACCTTGATGTTTAATCCATTCACGAACAGCCTTATTACCATTTGGCAATTTTACATAATCGCGTTTTACATGAAGTAATACCCCATCAAAAATATCTTCGGAAGAAACTTTTTCTTCAATTAAATCTTCATACATGAAAATCCCTCACTTATATAAAATATTATCTACAATTATAAATTTATATTCATAATTATATCATCTATAAAAACAATAAGCTATGAGAAAAATAATACACAAAAGTATCTTGTAAATAGATTTTTTATGGCTTAAATTTTTAATAATTTTTATAAACCCGCCATTTAATTAACAACTTTACAATATTTATACAAAATCTATAAGGTTTTAAAATTTTTAGCAATAATAAAATTAATGAAATTTATCATAATATAATTGACAAAGATTATCACTAATGATAACATAAAACATAAGTAATAAAATATAGATAGAATAGGTGTCTATATAGACTTAATAGGGAATTCGGTACAAGCCGAAGCGGTCCTGCCACTGTAAAGACGAGCAATTTCACAATTATGTCACTGAGATAAATTATCTTCTTGGGAAGGCGTGAATAGTTATGACTCTGAGCCAGGAGAACTGCCTATTTAATAATCACCGTTATTACCTGCGAGCGATGGGAAGGCGATTTTGTACGAATATAAATTTGTATAATACTGCCTAATTCTGCGGAATTAGGTTTTTTTATTATATCTTATATTTGTATATAATCATAAAAAAGTCTGCTTGCTAAAGCAGACTTTTTTATTTAGAAGATAAACAAAAAATAAAGAAAGGGGCTTGAAGATAATCTACTTAAAGAAATAAATGAAATATAAATATAAAGGAGGCTTTTTATTTTGAAACGATTAATAAATCGTTTAATTCAATTACTAATTACCTTAATTGGAGTCAGTTTTTTAACATTTTGTTTAACTTATTTATCACCTGGTGATCCAGCCACTATGCTCTTAGAAGCATCAGATACTATTGTTTCTCAAGAAATAATCGAGCAAACTCGTGAAGAAATGGGACTTAATGATCCATTTCTTGTACAATACGGCAATTGGCTTTTAGGTGTAGTGCAAGGTGATATGGGAATTTCTTATTCAGCTAAAAAACCTGTTATGGATAAATTAATGGAAGGTTTTACAGGAACTGTTTTATTAGCATTAACTACAATTATTTTTATTATGGTTATTTCCATTCCTTTAGGAATTTTTTCTGCTACACATCGCAATAAAATTCCTGATTTTTTCGTGAGAATATTTTCTTTTATTGGTGTATCTATGCCAAGCTTTTGGGTGGGATTGATTTTATTATATATCTTTGGCTTGAAATTAGGTTTAGTTCCCATTGCTACAGCAAAGGTCAGTTTTTCAGGTTTGATATTGCCCGCACTTACTTTAGCTATTTATCAATCGGCAAAATATACTAGGCAAGTGCGTACCGTTATTTTAGATGAATTACATCAAGATTATGTAATTGGTGCTAGAGCTAGAGGATTATCTGAAAAAGCTATTTTAGGGAAACATATTTTACCTAATGCCATTTTACCTTTAATAACTTTACTAGGTATGTCCATTGGTTGGTTATTAGGTGGCGTTGCTGTTATTGAGACTGTTTTTTCCTGGCCAGGTATAGGCAAAATGGCAGTTCAAGCGATTACCATGCGTGATTATCCATTAATTGAAGGAATTGTTTTATGGATTGCTACAGCATATACAGTAATTAATTTTTTAGTGGATTTATCTTATAGTTATCTCGATCCAAGAATAAAAAAGGAGAATTGATACCATATGATTTTTAAATTTATAAAACAAAATAAATTATTCTCCATATATTCTTTTTTAGTTATTTTAATAATCTGCATTGCTGTATTAGCACCAGTTTTAGTGCCTCATGATCCTTATGAAGCCAATATGTTGAAAGCATTACAAATGCCAAATAATGAATATATTTTAGGTACAGATAAATTAGGCAGAGATATTTTTTCACGCATAATCTATGGTATGCAAATATCGTTATTTATGACAATTTGCATTGTGATTTTGACGGCAACTATAGGTTCAATCATAGGTATAATTGCTGGTTATTTTGGCGGTAAAAGCGAAATCATTTTAATGCGTTTGGCAGATATTATGCTTTCTTTTCCAGGAATTATTCTAGCTATCGCTATAGCTGGCATCATGGGTGGAAGTATTATAAATACGATTTTCGCCTTAGTCGTCGTGAGTTGGGCAAAATATGCTCGCTTAGTACGAAGCTTAGTCATAAAATTAAAAAATAATGATTTTATCATCGCTAGTAAAACTAGTGGAGCAACTACATTTACAATTATTTATCATCATTTGCTACCTAATATTTTACCATTGATAGTGATTACAGGAGCTATGGATATTGGCACTATGATGATGGAAATAGCAGGATTATCTTTTTTAGGTTTTGGAGCTCAACCACCTACACCAGAATGGGGATTAATGCTCAATGAAGGTCGACAATATATCCAAACTGCCCCATGGTTGATGATTTATCCAGGGTTAGCTATTTTTATAGTAGTAGCTATATTTAATCTTTGGGGAGATAGCTTACGTGATATTTTAGACCCTAGACAAGATTGATAAATTTTATTGATAAGAAAAGAGGCTGAATATGAAACATTTTAGAATGAAAAAATTATGGAAGGCTATTAGTTTAAGTCTATGTGGTATATTGACCGCAGGTATAATAGCTGGTTGTGGCTCTGAAAATACAGTAGATAAAACTACTTTGAAATTTGGAGTTACAAATTTTGCAGATACTTTAGAGCCAACACAAAATTATTTTGGTTGGGTTGTGATGCGTTATGCTATTGGTGAATGTTTAACTAAATTTGATGAAAAAATGGAAATACAGCCATGGCTTGCGGAAAGTTGGTCTATTAGTGATGACCATTTAACATGGACTTTTAAAATCCGTGATGATGTAAAATTTTCTAATGGCAATCTAGTAACAGCTGAAGCTGTAAAAAAATCTATTGAACGTGCTTTTACTAAAAATACCAGAGCAAAAACTTTCTTTGAATACACAGAAATGAAAGCTGATGGTCAAAATCTAATAATCACAACAAGCAAACCTCAACCTAATATGATTGGATTTTTAGCTGATCCCTTATTTATTATTGTAGATGTTACAGCTGAAGAGCAAGGTCGAGATTTTGCCAAAGAAGGGCCGATTTGTACAGGTCCATATAAAGTAGAGTCTTTTGTTAAAGAAAAAGCTGTAATGGTGAAAAATGAATATTATTGGGATGGTGAAGTTCCTTTTGAGCGTGTAGAAATACCATCTATTGATGATCCTAATACTCGTGCTATGGCACTACAATCAGGTGAAGTTAATTTTGCTGTAAATATTGCTCCTGGAGATATAGATTTATTTAGAAATAATGATAATTTCTATATCGATGAAATTTCTTCTTTACGTACAGTACTTGCTCGCATTAATCAAAAAGGCATTTTAGGTGATGATAAAGTTCGTGCTGCCTTGATTTCTGCTTGTGATCGAGAAAATTATAATAATGTATTGTTAAAAGGTACATTTATTCCAGGTAAAGCACCAATACCGCCATCCATGGACTATGGCTTTGATGAGTTGACAGATCCAAATGCATATAATAAAGAAAGAGCTAAACAATTACTAGCTGAAGCTGGTTGGAAAGACACTGATGGAGATGGTATTTTAGATAAAGATGGCAAAGATTTAAGCCTTGATTTTGTCGTATATAATAGCCGTGCAGAGCTTCCTTTATACGCTGAAGCTGTACAAGCTGATGCTAAAAAAGTAGGAATTAATATAAATATAAAAAGTGTAGATTATAACCTTATTGATAAAATGGGCATTGATGGCGATTATGATTTACTCATCTCTAATATTACAACTGCTAATACTGGAGACCCTGAAATTTATTTAAGTTGGTATTGGAAAACTAATGTAAATGGAGATAATCCACAAAATGGCTCAGGATATAGTAACCATGAATATGATGAGATTTTAAATCAATTATCTGTCGAATTTGATAAAGAAAAACGTCGTCAATTAATCATAAAAGCACAACAAATCTTATTAAATGATGGTGCTGCATTATTCTTAGGTTATCCACAGACTAATATTATCAGCACTAAAGGCTTAGATGGTGTAGTCATGTATCCATCAGATTATTATTGGCTTACTAATAAAATAAAACCAGCTAAAGCATAAAAGGGGTAAATTAATGTTACTTGATGTATCTAATTTAACTATTCAATATAGCAAAAATATAGAAGCTACAGTTAAAGATATTAATTTTTCTTTGGATAGAGGAGAAATTTTGACCATAGTTGGAGAGTCTGGCTGTGGTAAAACCACAGTGATTAGAGCCATATTAGGTTGTTTGCCTAATAGCGGAAAGGTTAGAAACGGAAAAATTCTTTTTGAAAATCAAGATTTATTGAAATACAACCATAAAGATTGGCTCTCTTTAAGAGGAAAACATATTGCTATGATTTTCCAAGATAGTGGTAATATGTTAAATCCTATCCAAACTATTGGTAAACAATTTATAGAATATCTACAAATTCACGATGATCTTACTAAAAAAGAAGCATATTCTTTTGCTGTAGAAATGCTTACTCGTATGAATTTGCCTAATCCTGAAAATATCATGAAATCATATCCATTTGAATTATCTGGTGGTATGCGTCAGCGTGTTGGTATTGCTATGGCTATTATTTTTAGACCAGAGTTATTGCTTGCTGATGAACCTACTTCAGCTTTAGATGTTACCACTCAAGCACAAATAGTCAAAGAATTAATGGAGATTCCTCGCACTTGTGGTACAGCAATGATTGTAGTAACTCATAATATCGGTGTGGCGGCTTATATGTCAGATAAAATTATGGTAATGAAACAAGGCAAAGTTGTAGAATATGGTAAAGCCGAAGATATAATTAATTCACCACAGGCAGAATATACTAAAACTTTACTTGCTTCAGTTCCACAAATAGGAGGACAGCGCTATGTCTAAAGTTATTATGCAGGTAAAAAATATAACTAAAAAATTTCCAGCTAGTAATAATAGATTTTTAACAGCTTGTGATGATGTTAGTCTTAATATTAATGCTGGAGAAACAGTAGGCATCGTTGGTGAATCTGGTTGTGGTAAATCGACTTTAGCTAAAATGATCATGAATATATATAAGCCAACATCAGGTGAGATAATCTATCATAATCAAGATATCACTAAATTAAAGGGAGAAAATTTACGCCAAAATTACCGCCATATACAAATGATTTTCCAAGATACCATATCAGCTTTTAATCCTAAAATGAAAATTGGTAATATTATCTGTGAGCCGTTATTGAATTTTAATTTAATAAAAAAATCACAGATGAAAGCAAAAGCTCAAGGGTTACTGCGATTAGTAGAATTACCTGAAGACTTTATAGATAGATATCCACATAATTTAAGTGGCGGTCAACGTCAACGTGTAGCTATTGCCAGAGCTTTAGCCTTAGATCCTGAAATCATTGTCTGTGATGAAGCGACATCTGCTCTTGATGTATCTGTTCAGGCTAAAATCATTGAATTATTAGTAAAACTTCAACGAGAAAAAAACATCACCTATATTTTTATTTGTCATGATTTGGCTTTGGTTAGTCTATTTAGTCATCGTATAGCTGTAATGTATTTGGGTAATATAGTTGAAAAAATTGATGGCGATAAATTGATCGAAGCAAAGCATCCATATACTAAAGCTTTATTAAAAGCAGTTTTTTCTCTAGACAATGAGCAAAATAAAAATATAGAAGCTCTTTCTGGTGATATTCCAAGTCCTTTGGATCTACCTAAAGGTTGTCCATTTCAAAATCGCTGTAAATACTGCAAAGATATCTGTAAACAGGAAAAGCCAAAATTAAAAGAGATATCAACTAATCATCATGTTGCTTGTCATTTATTTTAAATAAAATAATATAAAAATTTTATAGATGGGAGATTTTATGCTATCACAATTGACTTATAAAGAATATCTAAAAGTAACTATTCCCTTTATGTTATCCACAGCTACACAGCCTCTACTAGGAGCTGTAAATACTGCTGTTATGGGACATATGTCAGAAGCTTTTTATATAGCTGCTGTTTCTTTGGGAGTAATCTTATTTAACAATATATATTGGCTATTCGGATTTTTGAGAGTGTCTACTACAAGTTTTTCTGCTCAAGCTTTAGGCAGTGAATCTGCCAAAGATAAATTTTTAGCTTTAGCTAGACCATTACTTATAGCTGTAGTAATAAGTTTAATATTTTTAATCATTTATCCGTGGATTTTCAAATATTATGCATTGCTCATGAAGCCTGAAAGCCAAGTTGTTGAATTGATGAAAAATTATTGTGATATCATTATATGGGGAGCTCCGTTTGTCTTAATCAATTATGTAACGCTAGGCTGGCTCATGGGACAGATGATAATTCGCTATACTATGTTTATGCAAATATCCATGAATGTGTTGAATATCATCTTATCTATCGTATTTGTATTTATCATGGATATGAATATTCAAGGTGTAGCCTATGCTTCATTGATTGCTCAAATATATGGTTGTATGATAGGTTTTATCGCTATTTATAAACGAGGAAATTTAACTATTCGCAATGAATACATTCAAAGTTTAAAAACTATACAGCCGTTTTTAGGCATGATGAAGGTAAATGTGGATTTAATGTTTCGCACTGTTTGTCTATTGACGATAAATAATTTATTTGCCATAGCTGGGGCAAGCATGGGGACAGTTACACTAGCTAGTAATGCTGTTATTTTAGAAATTATTTTTATCGTGGTCTACTTTATTGATGGTATGGCAAATGGTGTGAGTGTATTTTCAGGAAAAGCAAAGGGATATAAGGATATAAATCTATTAAATTCAGTATTAAAGATAAGCTTAAGATGTTTAGCTGTATTTATAATTTTTATTTCAGTGATTATGTATATCACTAAATCGTATTTTATAAATATGATGACTGATTTAGCAGTCGTAGCTAATTATGCTAACGATTATAGTATCTATTTGATTTTGCATCCAATATGTGCTTGTGTGGGATTGCTTTTATATGGTATGTATACAGGTATTGGCAATACAGCTTCTATCAGAAATATGATGTTTGTCGCTATGATATTTTTCTATATCTGCCAAAAAATATTGATGTCTTATCTAGGTAATGATGGTATATGGCTAACATATAATTTAACGTATTTATTAGAATCAATTATTCTCATTTTGTATTTACCGTCACTAAAAAAATATTTTAATTAAAGAAAACCTACTATAGATTACTTTTAAATAAGTTAATTTATAGTAGGTTTATTTTTATAATACGTTATATTGTTTTAAAGCATAGGCTATGCCATCATTATCTACATCTAAAGTGATAAAATCTGCTATTTGTTTTAAGCTATCATTAGCATTTCCCATAGCAATGCCATATTTTACAGCTTCAAGCATTTCCACATCGTTTCCGCCATCACCAAAAGCCATGGCTTCATTGATATCTATGCCGTAGTAAGCTAAAACTTTTTTGATTCCTGTGCCTTTACCACCATTTTTAGGAATAATATCTGTAAAATAAGGACACCAACGAACAGCTTTGCAATTTGGCAAATATGGTAAGACTTCTTGTTCTTCATCTTCATTTAAGAAAATATTTAATTGATATGTTTTATGATTAGATACACGACTTACATCATCAAATGCTCTATCAGGTGCAGTATCTCCCAATTTTTCTTTTAATTTTGCCAAGCGGTCATTATAGAGATTAAAATAAAAATAATCCATTTCCATAAAGCCACAAGCGATATCTTTATCTTTGATGTAATTTGTAAATTGGATTAAATCTTCACGATTTAAATATTCTTCGTGTAAGATTTTTCCTGTACTATCATAACAATATTGACCATTAAAAGTAATATAACCAGTGAATAAATCGCCAAATTCATCAATTAAAAATTTTAAGTCATATGGCGGACGACCAGTTGCGATAAATAATTTTATACCTTTAGCTTTTAAAGTATGTAAAGCTTGTATAGTAGATTCAGGAATTTTATGTGTTTTAAAACTAACTAAGGTACCATCAATATCAAAGAAAATAGCTTTTATCATCATATCACCGTACTTTCATTAGAATCATAAAATATAAATCAATTATAACAAATTTTAAGCTAGTACGTATATTGTTTTTATGCTATATTATAAACAATAATTATTGACTAGATAAATATAGAAAGAGATGTGAATGATTTTCATGAATGCAACTTTAAAAAATATTACAGCTATGCTTATTTTTGGTAGTATTGGTTTATTTGTACGCAATATTGAACTTGCAAGTTCGCAAATAGCCCTAGTGCGTGGTTTTGTAGGTGCTTTTATTTTATTTATCGCTATGGTATGTTTGCACAAAAAAATAAATCGAAATGCTTTAATAAAAAATTTACGTTATTTATTAATAGCTGGTGTAGCTATAGGTTTTAACTGGATTTTTTTATTTCAAGCATATAATTATACAACAATAGCTACAGCGACACTTACATATTATTTAGCACCTACTTTTGTAGTATTATTATCACCATTTGTATTGAAGGAATCTTTATCTACTTTTAAAATCATTTGTGTAATTTTATCTTTATTAGGTATGGCATTAGTCGCTGGTATATTCAATGATAATCAATCTGGTGTAAATGATTTTATCGGTGTATTGTATGGCATATCTGCTGCTTTATTTTATGCGATTGTAGTATTAGCAAATAAATTTTTCAAAGATATTTCTGCCATTGATAGCAGTATTGCTCAATTATTATTGGCTTCAATAATTTTATTACCTTATGTAATTTATCAAGATAATTCATGGAGTATGAGTGGTTTTTCCTTGTTATCTTTACTTATTTTAGGTGTTATACATACAGGTATAGCATATTTATTATATTTTTCATCATTGCAGACATTACCAGCACAAAAAGTTGCTATATTTAGCTATTTAGATCCTGTGACTGCGATTATTTTATCCACTGTACTTTTAGCTGAACCAATGAGTATATCCCAATGGATTGGTGCTATTTTGATTTTAGGTTCATTATTTGCCAGCGAATTAATAAAGAAAAATAATTAACGATTATTGACAAATAATAATTTATAAATTATATTGTATATATAAATTAATAACAGGGAGCTAGTAAACTGGCTGAGAGGAAGTTGTGAACTTCGACCTATGACCTGATTTGGATAATGCCAACGTAGGATAATATTTGTAGTTTAATGATAATTATAAGAGATGGCATTATGTTATCTCTTTTTTATTTAAATATCTATATATTAATATTAGTTTAAATTAATTTTTAAAATTGCATAGAGTTGACCATGTGATTGAACAGGAGTTCATGAAGGGGTGCACCACCGCGGGTGTATCTTTTTGTGGACTCCTTTTTTAATAAAATTTTTCAAAAGATAAAAAATGAGGAGGTTTTATTTTGATAATAGTTAATGGACAAAATCAAGAAATATCTTTGCCTATGGATTTAGTTACTTATTTGCAAAAAAATAATTATCCTTTAGATAAGATAGCTATAGAGTTAAATGGTCAAATAGTTCCTAAAGCAAAATATACGCAAACTATTTTAAATCCTAATGATAAATTAGAAATCGTAACTTTTGTTGGTGGTGGCTGATAATGGCAGATATTTTGGCAAAAGAATTAATTTATCAAACTTTAAATGACCGCCATGGCATAGTCAATCAAGAAAAATTGAACAACGCTAAAGTGGCTATAGCTGGGCTTGGTGGTTTAGGCTCTAATATTGCTGTGGCACTGGCTAGAATAGGTGTAGGTCATTTACATTTAATTGATTTTGACAAAGTAGATATCAGTAATCTCAATAGACAACATTATTTCATCTCACATTTAAATAAATATAAAACGCAAGCTTTAGCTGAGCAATTACAAATGATAAATCCTTATTTAAATATCGTTACTGATTGTATAAAAGTAACAGAAGATAATATATTCTCATTATTTAAAGATGAAGATATCATCTGTGAAGCTTTTGACGTTCCTGAAAATAAGGCGATGTTAGTAAATAAGGTATTAGAACTTTTCCCCGAAAAATATATCATCTCAGGAAGTGGTATGGCGGGTTTTGGTCATAGCAATGAAATTCATACTCGCAAGGTGATGGGCAAATTTTATATCTGTGGTGATGAAAAAACTGCATTATCCAATGAAAATAGTTTAATGGCTCCTAGAGTGGCCATTTGTGCTGGTCATCAAGCAAATTTAATCACTCAATTAATTTTAGAAAATAATTTATAAAGAAGGTATCATATTATGTGGCAATTAGGAAAACATCAATTCAATTCAAGATTTATTTTAGGTTCTGGTAAATATTCTTTAGAATTAATTCAAGCAGCAATCAATGAAGCAAAAGCTGAAATCGTAACTTTAGCACTTCGCCGTGTAAATAATGGCGGTATGGCTAATATTTTAGATTACATTCCTAAAGATATAGCACTACTCCCTAATACTTCTGGAGCTAGAAATGCTGATGAAGCCATTCGCATAGCTCGTTTATCTAAAGAACTTTGTGGCAGTGATTTAGTAAAAATTGAAATTATGCGTGATAGTAAATATCTTTTACCTGATAATTATGAAACTATCAAAGCTACTGAAGTTTTAGCTAAAGAAGGCTTCACTGTTATGCCTTATATGTATCCAGATTTAAATGTAGCCAGAGATTTAGTAAATGCTGGTGCTAGTTGTGTAATGCCTCTTGGTGCTCCCATCGGTTCTAATAAAGGTTTATGTACAAAAGAATTCATTCAAATTCTCATAGATGAAATCGATTTACCAATTATTGTAGATGCTGGTATCGGTAGACCTTCTCAAGCTTGTGAAGCTATGGAAATGGGTGCTACTGCTATTATGGCTAATACTGCTATAGCAACAGCAGGTGATGTCGTTCGCATGGCAAAAGCTTTTAATTATGCTATTGAAGCAGGACGCCTCGCTTATGAAGCAAAATTAGGTCGTGTAAAAGCACAAGGAGCAAGTGCATCTTCTCCATTGACAGGATTTTTACAAGATTGATTATTAATTTAATCAGTAATAATTGTGAGGTAAGATGAATGAATAAAGATAATCATATTAATGAAAGTATTATTAATGATGAAGTAAGAGCTGAATTAAAAAAAGAACGTATTGACCATATGGCATATTTACCAGATATGGAAGTTATACCTAGCGATATTTTAGATAAGGTTATAGCTGATATGGATAGTTATGATTATGATAAATATACTGCTCAAGATGTACAAACTGCACTTAGTCATGACCATATTACACCAGAAGATTTTAGAGCCTTATTATCTCCAGCAGCACTTCCTTTTCTTGAACAGATAGCACAAAAAGCTCAAAAAACTACTAAGAGATTTTTTGGTAACTCTATCTATATGTTCACACCAATATATATTGCCAATTACTGCGAGAATTATTGTATCTATTGTGGTTTTAATTGCCATAACAAAATCAAACGTGCTAAATTGAATTATGATGAAATTGATAAAGAAATGCAGGAAATTGCTAAATCTGGATTGCAGGAAATCTTGATTTTAACAGGTGAAAGTCGCAAACAATCCAGTATAGAATATATAGGTGAGGCTTGTAAAATAGCTAAAAAATATTTCCGTGTTATTGGACTTGAAATCTATCCATTGAATACAGATGAATATGCTTACCTACAAAAATGCGGTGCGGATTATGTAACTGTATTCCAAGAAACATATAATAGCGATAAATATGAAACTCTCCATTTGGCTGGACATAAACGTATTTTCCCTTATCGTTTCTATGCTCAAGAAAGAGCAATTCGTGGCGGTATGAGAGGCGTTGGCTTTGCTGCACTTTTAGGTTTAGATGATTTTAGAAAAGACGCATTAGCTACAGGTATGCATGCATATTATTTACAACAAAAATATCCACATGCAGAAATAGCATTTTCTTGCCCTCGTCTTCGTCCAATCATTAATAATGATAAAATCAATCCTAAAGATGTACATGAAGCCCAGCTTTTACAAGTTGTATGTGCTTATCGTTTATTTATGCCATCTGCTAGTATTACTATATCTACTAGAGAATGTGCTAGAGTTCGTGATAATCTCGTAAATATCGCTACTACAAAAATTTCTGCTGGTGTAAGTACCGCCATCGGTGAACATAGTCAAGAAAGCGAAGATAAAGGCGATGCTCAATTTGAAATTGCCGACACTCGTTCTGTAGACGAAGTATATCATGATTTAATTCATAACGGCTTACAGCCTGTTATGGCAGATTATTTATACGTATAATTTACTTCTTATATATTATTCTTTTTATTGATATATTGTACTAAATATTGTACAATAATCATAGAAAGAGGTGTTAAATATGTTAGCTGTAAACTATTCTACAATTAGAAATAAACTTAAAAATTATTGTGATGAAGCAACAGATAATAATCAAACTATTATTGTTACTCGTAAAGCTGAAAAAAATGTGGTAATTCTAAGTCTTGAAAAATATAATCGCCTCATGAAAATAGTTCAAAATGCTGAATATTTATCTATGTTAGATAGAGGAATAAAACAACTAGAAGCTGGAAAAGGTCAAAAACACGACTTAATAGAGGCTGATATTGATGAATAAACTTTGGTCTGATAGGGCTTGGGATGATTATTTGTATTGGCAATTTCAAGATAAAAAAATTTTAAAGAAAATAAATGAGCTCGTAAAAGATATAGAACGAAATGGATTATCTGAAGGAATAGGAAAGCCAGAGCCTTTAAAATATAAAAATGTTTGGAGTAGACGTATCGATAAGGAAAATCGTTTGGTCTATAATATTGTTAATGGGGAACTCTGGATTATAGCTTGTAGAGGTCATTATATTTCTTTATAAATTATGCTGTAATATGTTAAAAAGTCTAACCTTTTGGTTAGACTTTTTCTTTTTAAAATATAATATATAGATTATTTGTTAATAAAAGCCAACAAATCTTTTGTAGTCCAAAGATTTATATTAAATCCATTTTTATTTAGAGCTCTTGCTATTTCTAATTCATTTTCAAGTGATATTAACTTTGCATGTTCTTTATCATAAGTACGTCTAAGATAAATAACCTCATCATGAGTTTGTATATATTTTTTATTTAGTTCTTCATATTTATTTTTCCATGTATTAGAATTATCCTCATTTAAAGATTTAATAGAATAGTCTATATTATTTTTCGTAGAATATTTTAGTGAAGTAATTACTTCATTTAATTTAATTATTTTTTGTTTATAATCTTTTATAGTTTGTTCTTTCTTAATTATTATTTGCTTATTTTTTTCTATTAAATGTATATTATTTTCATTAATAATATTAAATGTATCTTTTTCTTTTTTATATAAAACATTTAAGTCATTTATTTTATTTTTTAAATTGGATATTTTATTATCTTTACGAGCATAATCTATAAAAAATATTAATATTATTAAAATAAGAAAAAAGAGCTCATACATAAAATCACTTCTTTATAAATATTGTGTATTTCTAATATTAAATTAATTATATCTTAATTAATACTAAAAATAAATGATAAAATATACGGTACTAATTGTTTATATTAATTTATCATTTATTATGGTAGATTATTTATATGTATAGAATATTTTAAATTAGGCACTAGACAAAACTATATTTCTAAAGTACACTTTAATCAAAGTAAATATTTCTCTTTGAAAGGATTAGGAGGACTTAATTATCTTATGCTAGTATTAAAAAAACTACCTTTTCTAGTACTTTTAATATGTTGTTTATGTTTAGTGCCAACTCCTACAAAAGCAGCTCCTACTGATACTAGTAATTTAGCCATCAGTACAGTTACGGGTTTTTTAAATCCAGAAAATGCTACTATAAGGGACGATTTACTAGAGCTATTGAAAGACTCTGAACATAGACAAGAATTAGCTGATTATATTGAATCAACTAGACCTGTTATTGAAAAATATAAAGGTTATTTTGATACAGCGTCTAATGTAGCAATATGGTCAGAAGAAAATATTCCCATTATCGGCCATTTAATAGGTAATGTAGCTATCAGTGTTACTAATTATTTTTATCAACAAGAACTACAAGAACTTGCCACTACT
This sequence comes from uncultured Megamonas sp., assembly GCA_900556715.1. The sequence continues at coordinate 64,861 of USPM01000001.1, forward strand.
GAAGTTGCACAGAAATTTGCTGAGCTTCGTCAATCAGGTATTAATATCGAGATAGATATTTTTCAAAGGGCCTTATCTAATTATGTTTTAAATGGTGGCGTAGATTTATCCTTAATCATGAATTTACAACAAGTTCTCAATGAAAGATTAGAAGTGCATAACTTTTTAAAAGCTATAATTGAAAATTCTAACCTAGAATATAATATTGTTGATGATGGTAATATTATTCCTAAATTAGATACTAGAATTAATTTCAATAAATAAAAAAATCCTATCTTTAAGTGATTTCTTAGAGATAGGATTTTTTGTTAAATCAATTTTTCAAAACGATATTTTTGGGAAACATCAGGATATTTTTGGCGGTCAACTTCACTCATAAACATATCTAAAGGTCTAATATAATCTTTAAAATCACCATATAAAGCTTTATAAACTACGAATTGTTCATGAGTTTCTGTATGTGTAGCCACGGTAATAATCAAATATTTTTTATCTTCACCTTTGAAGTGAACCCATATTTCCCCTGATTTAGGTAGAGCTCTCATTATATTATGTTTCTCCTTTATTTTTTTTAATTATCAAATGAAATTACTAGCCATATGGCGGAGATGATATAAATCTGCATATAGATTTTCACCAGGACAAGCGGTAGCATTAAAATCGCGATGTCCAAATATTGTATTTTCATTTGGACTTAAGCTATACATTTGACATAACAAACCAATCAATTTACTTGCAGAGGCAATTTGCATATCTGTAGGCATTTCATCGTTAAAATTGCCGGATAAACAAATGCCTATACTAGTATTATTGTGTTGATAAGTATGTGCACCGATATCTTCTAGCGGTCTACCGGTTTCAATTAAACCACTTTTGCGTATAAACATATGATAACCTATACCAGACCAACCATTTTGCAGGTGAATGCGATGGATATCTGCAGCTGTGATATCGTCATTTCCGCCAATAGCAGAATGATGAACTATGATTTGTGAAGTTCTAGGTCTAGTAGATAAAGAAGTAAAATTGAAATAATTTTCAACAATTGGTAAATCAGAAGCATATAATGTATAATCAGCTGCTTTAGCTATATTATTATTAATATTTGCTATAGAATTTAAAAAAGTGGAAATATTTGCTCCTGCAAGTAATGCTCCACCTAATTTTAATCCTTTAATTATAAAATCACGTCTATTCATATAATTTGTCCTTCCCTAATTAGTGTATCTATAGTATAGCATCTTGAGTTAACTATAAGTCTAGTATAAAATTTCTCCAATATAATATATTAATTGTATTGAAATGTATTTTCAAGTGTTTTAGAGAATATTTCTCAATTAATTATAAAAAATAAAACTAAAAAGTACAATATTTACTACACTTTGAAATTTGCAGTTGCTTATGATACAATAAAAATTAGTTTTTATAAAGCCTTGAAATATAAGGCTTTATTTTAAATTCTTGAATATTTTATAGGTTAATTTTTATTAAAATTTTAGGAGGAATTTTTTAATGGCACACCGCAAGACTAAACAACATACTGTAAATGTTGTAAAAGCTCAATTTTGTGCACCAGAAAACATATCATATTTGGATTTATTTGAAGGATTTAACGAATTATATACTATAAATATAGCTACTAATATAGATTTTTTAGCTAATCTATTAGAACTATTTACAAAAGTAGAGATTATTTTTGGTAATCTCGCACTTGTACCATCTACTTTGGAAAATACATTTGCTATGCAAAGAAATACTTTGCAAGAATTATATAAAACGGAACAATATGCTAATTTTAAAGAAAAATATGATCAAGGTAATTTAAATATATATTTAGCAGATGCTCCCTTATACCCTGAAAAATTATTTTGCTTGAAAAATACGCAGACAGGAGCAACTAGAGTAATCTTAGGCAGTAACAATTTTGACCAATTACCAGCTAACAGTGACCGCAATCAAGCTTTAGTTTATTTTGATGATGAAAGTGCTTTCAATTATTATATGAACATATATAATGATTTCAAACAGAATAATAGCGAAATAGTAAATGAAAATGCATGGGAAATAACATATGAAGATACTCAAATGCTCGAAATTTTACCTATTTTGCATAAAGCTAAACAAGATAGCGAACATATCTATCCAGCAGTTAGTAAGACAACTATCGTAAAAACAGCAGAATATATCTCAGATATCGAGCGTTTAGCAAAAGATTTTGTAGATATTCCTAAGGCAGACCGTAAAGGACAGGCTAAAATCACAAACGATAAGATAGATACTATTAAACGTAAAACATTAGAAAATATTCAAGTTCGCCGTGCTAAATTTGAAAAATTTATGCCACAATTAGTTATTGAACCAGAACGCAATCGTGCTTTTTATAATGAACGTGAATTTAATTTCCGTCCTTATCGCAGTGATGTAAAACGTGATGCTGAAATTTATTTACAATATATGGAAGGTTTTAATACAGCAGTACCAGCTAAAAATATTGAACCTTTAAAATTTGAGTATTTTAAATTGATGTCATGGTGCTTTTTATCTCCATTTTTAGCACGTGTGCGTACTACAATTAGAGAAGCTACTGTAACTGATGAAGTATTTACATATCCGATAGTAGCTTTATTATGTGGTCAATCAAATGCAGGAAAAACAATCTATGCTTCTTTATTGATGAAAATGATGACTGATTCTGCTTTATATAAAGCTTTTGGTCAAAATAACTTCACGAAAACACGCATTGATTCACTTCTCTGCGATATAAAAGGTTTACCTATATTAATCGATGATATCACTCAAACTCAATTTACTAATAATAGTGGAAATATCATCAAACAAGAAGAACGCATCATTCGTGAAACTAAACCAGAAAATTTAAATTATTATTCAGCTATTTTACTTACAGCTAATAAAGATTTAAATAGCTTGAAAAATGAGCTTACTAAACGTATGGTCGTTTTCCATGTAAATGCCAGCTGGAACAACGAATTTACACGTCAGCAAAAAAGTCCATGCTCTGAATTAATTCAAAAAATGAGAAACAATTTTTATAGTGCATATCTGGCAAAAATCATTCCTCATATTAATTTGTATTTAAGCCAAATCAATGATTTAGGCTCTAGTAGCATAGATTTATATAATATAAGCTCTGAAGTAATAATATCTATCTTTAAAGAATGTGGTTTAGATATTCCAAGCTATATGAGACCTCTTACTATGAAAGATTATTTTGATAGTAAGGCTGTAAATGAAATCATGATAAAATTCTTCCAAAGACAATATCGTCTAAATCGTGATTTCTTTGAAGTTAACAAGAAAAATAATCAATTGATCTTTGAAGATAAAAGTTTATCTTCTGTAGGTAAGATGACTCCTATGCGTATTGCTGAATCACTCCCACCTGAATTGGAAGCAGATGTAGTCGGTGATAAAGTGATTATGCGATTGGATAGTGCAACTAAATTCTTTAGCACAGAATTCAAAGAACAAGGTCTTTTAAATAAATTATTTGGCAGATAAATTAATAATAAATAAAAAAAGCACACATTTATTTGTGTGCCTTTTTTTTATCTTCATTTACATTTTCATTTAAATTAATGCCAGTAGTATAACGTTTATCCATTTTATTGTAGATGTGAGCATATTTACTAGTTATATTGACATTACTGTGACGCAAAACTTGTTTTACTATTTGTAAATCTTTTGTATCTTTATAAAGTAGAGTGCCACATGTATGGCGGAGCATATGGCAGCTTATATCTTCTTTTTTTAATCCTGCCTTAGTCAGCCATTTATCCACATTATAACGAATACCTCGTCTATCCATTCTTTTTCCTTTTACTTGATTAGTCAAAGTTGTAAATACTGGCTCTCCAAATTCATCAATAAAGGCAAAATCAAATGGTCGTATTTTTAAATATTCTTGTAATAAAATTAAAACATCATCACGAGGATAAATAAAATCATTATGCCCTTTACCATGAATATATATTGTCTTCATCTCCCAATTTATATCATTGATAGACATGCGATGAACTTCCACTGTTCTCAATCCTTCTAATGCCATAAGCATAATGATGAGTTTATCTCTTAAATATTCAATATGTTTTTCATCATAATTAGGTATAATATTTAATAAATTTCGTAGTTGTTCTAATGTAAGAAATTTCATAGGAGAGATTTCACTTGCTTCATGTATTTTTACACCTACATCTTTAGCAGGGCTATTTTCTATTAATTTTAATTTTACAGCAATATTATAGAATTGTTTTATCGCATTTAGCTTTACCTTAATACTACCTTTTTTCATATTTATTTTTATTAAAAAATCTCGATAGTACATAAATTGATATTCTGTTATCTTTAATGGATGCACTTTATTTGTTAAACACCATTTTATATAACTATCAATAGCAGAACAATAACTTCTTAAAGTGTCTTCTGATGGTTCACCTTGAGAAAGATATCGTTTCAATAAACTTTTATAATTCAATAATAAAGTATTTTCATTTATCTCTTCTTGTCGTAAATAATCTTTTACTAAAAAATCATTATCATCTATTTTTATTAAATTTGCCAAAAATCTCACTCCTATTTCAAAATAAAATAAAATTATCTATTATATATCAATTTACCTATTTAGCATAAATAATAATAAATATTGATTTAAAATTATTTTTATTACATGTAAATTATTATTTTTATATAGTTATCTATTTTATATTAATAATTTATTGATTTTGAGTATTTATAAAAATTATTTGTTATAATTATAGCTGTTTTAAGCGTTTTATTTTTCATTTTAATATAAATATATGCAAAAGAAAATAAAACCTCTTAAAATCGATTTTAAATAAAAATTTTATATATGATGAATTTATTTTTTCAAAAATAAGCTTTTCTTTGAATTTAACTTCCTATTTTTTATGAAATAGGAAGTTGATTTAATTATATCATCAATTTATATGATTAGTAAATAATAACAAATAAAATCTGTTAATAATATATTTAATTTTCTGTATATTTTACTTTTAATTTATTAATAATTATTATTTAATTAATATGTTTATCTAAAACATAAAAATTATGTTTAAATAATAGTTATTAGAATTTAATTATTATCGATTTTAAACATATAATAATTTTATGTATTATATAGAATATATCTATATAAAAACAGAGGTAATATTTTATATAATAAACAAATATGATAAAATATTTACGAGGTGATTATTATGGCAAAACGCCCTAAAATAAAAATAACATTAATCGATAGAAAAGGACCTTGCGGTTGTCATCGCGGTCATAAAATAGGTGATAGCTTTGATTTTGATACACAACGTGGTAAATTATGCCCTATGGCGATGCATGTAGCATTTCCTTATATTGATATCTTAAGATATGGTGGTTCTATACCTAATCAACCAGAAGGCACAGCTGTATTTTGTTGCCCAGACGTAGACACCATAAACGTTTTTAGAATAGAAAAGGAAGATATTTAATTTATATATTTTATTTTCATTAAATAAAAATGCTTAATATTACACACATTATATAAATTGACTATTTTTTTATTAATGTATTAATATATTTTTTATGGCACTTATATGACACTAAAATGGCACCGCATAACTTATTACTTTGTAGTAATAAGTTATTTTTTTATAGATTTTTCAATTTCATCAAGAATTTTATTATTAGCACTATCTATAAAAGCTAGAAATCCTGTATTTCTAGCTCTTACCCATTCACTAGTAGTTGTAGAGATTTCTTTTTCTTCTTCGTCAAGTCTCTAACTTCTTTTTCAAGCTCATCAAAATTTAAATTTTTATTTGTTTCATCAGCTAATAAAGAACGAATTTCTTCTTTTCTTTGTAAAATTTCTTCTAATCGTTTATTCATTGTATTTTCCTTTCTGAATATCTTAAAAATGGGTACAAAAAAGCACCTTCTTAGGTGCTTAACTAATAAATTTATGTTATACTATTTTCGTTACTCAACTCCAATCTGGTAACAGAGAGGAGGTGCATATAATGAACTTCACTGATATTGTTGTGCTTATTATGGTAAATGTAATCTCTTACTTCATTTACAAATGGATAGATAAGCACTTTTTTGAGTAACTATCCTAACGCTCTAGCATTAGTGCAATAATGTAAAAACCCTTAGGAACTACCACTTCCTAAGGGTTTTGTGCATTATAATGAACTTCACTGTTTCTATAATTAGTATAGCATATCTTGTGATTTTTGCAATATAAAACACAAAATCCTTTTATAAATACGTCATATACTGTGCTATAAACTTTTCTAAAAATTCACTAGCAGACATCATTGGATTGGAATACGAACTTAATAAATAATTCAACCTATCATTAAGCACATTTTTTATTTTTCCATTATCCTTTAGACCAAAAGATGTAAAAAGTAGAAGAATTTTTGGACACTGGGAGCTAGATACCATAGTATCTAGTAGTGGAAAATCTAAGGCTTGTTTAGCAACATTTATAGAAAGTTTATATGGCAATAAAAATAAAAAATAGAACAGTCCCATCAATGCTAAAAGCAATAAAAAAGTTAGTGAAAGTACTACCAAAAAAGGCATTAAAAACATTTACAACAGATAGAAGAAAAGAATTTGCATGTTACAAAGAAGTAGAAAAATTAAATATAAAAGTATATTTTGCAGATACTTATGCAGCATGGCAAAGAGGTAGCAACGAAAATTCAAGATGATTTAATAGAAAAATTAATATTATTAAATAGTAGACCAAAAAGAATTGTCGCACTTGGATTGACAATTCATTATTAATAAAAAGTATAGCCATCTAACTTAATTATATATTGACAAAATAATGATTATCCTTATATAATTGAACTAGAAAAATATAATAGTAACAAACTACATTAATCCCTAAAATACTTGCTTCTACTGATCGTCATTGTAGAAGCTTTATTTTTTTATAGAGAAAAAAAGATAGACAGAAATATTTCTGCCTATCTTTTTTAATTGGGGGATTTATTTATTCTTTATTGATATATTCAATAATGATATCTGCAATATCTTCAAGGGATTTATGGCTTGTATTAACACTTAAATCATAATTTTTAGGATTTCCCCATTCTTTGCCTGTATAATAAGCATAATACTCAGCTCTTTTAGCATCTTCTTGATTTAATTCAATAACAGATTTTCCATCATATACTGTTCTCCCGCGTTCTTCACGATATTCATCATTTGCACAAACAAATACAGAACATACATTTTCATTGCCTTGTAAAACAGCATCTGCACATCTACCAAGAATAATGCAATTACCATCTTTAGCCAAACGACGAATAATTTCAGATTCTTGTTCAAACATTTTATGGTTCATTGGTTTAGCACCACTCATACCAAAAATATAGAATGGCATAAATTTCAAAGAAAGTGGTGGCACATTATCTTCTAATTCTTTTAAGTCTTTTTCACTCATACCACTAATACCTAATTGAGCAGCAGCCATATGCACGATTTGTCTATCATATAACTTATAATTTAATTTTCTAGCTAAAATATTTGCGAGTTCACGACCGCCACTACCATATTGACGACTAATTGCTATAACATTATTTTTCACAAGAAGACCTTCTTTCAAAATTATTTATTAATTAATCATTTACTTTGCGGAAAGCTAAAGAATATCCTAAAACAACTGCAAAACATACTACAGGTAAATAAAATGCTGTTCTAATAGCTGCTTCGGTTGCGGAGAAACCACTAACCATGAAGCTTAATGCACTAGAGTCAACTAACCAACCCATGATAGGAGTGATTATTGCACCACCTAAGATAGCCATGATTAAACCTGCTGCACCAAATTTTACTTCAGCACCGAGACCACGAAGAGCAATACCATAAATTGTTGGGAACATTAAGCTCATGCAACCAGAAATTGCAATTAAGCAATATACAGATACAGATGTTGGTAAATAAATTGTACCGAGGCAACATAAAATACCAGCTAAAGCGAAGACTGCCATCATTTTTGCAGGAACAAAATATTTCATCAAATATGTGCAAAGCCATCTGCAAGCAATAAATAATACCATTGCATAGATATAGTAATTAACAGCATCGGCTTCAATGATATTTTTTGTAGCCATAATATATTTAATAGTCCATGTCCAAACTGCGATTTGTACACCTACATAGAAGAACTGAGTGATAACACCCCAATAATAACGAGGATTTTGTAATAATTTACCAAATGCTTGAGGAACAGTCATTGCTACACGACCATCCTTATCATTTAATTTACTTCTAAAGAAAATAACCCAAATAATAAATGCGATTAAGATTAAGCCAACATAAGGAACACATACCCAGAAAAGTTCTGTATCTCTGATAGCGGAAAGTTCAGCAGGAGACATAGCTAATCTATCATCTAAATCAGCAGGATTCAAGTTTGCTAAGATAATATATTTTGCTAAGAATAATCCAGCCATTGAACCTACAGGATTGAATGCTTGAGCAAAATTCAATCTGCGAACGCTTGTTTCTTGAGCACCCAAAGATAATACAAATGGATTACATGTTGTTTCTAATACAGATAAACCACCAGCTAAGATAAAAATAGATACTAAGAATAAATTATAACTTTGCAAAATAGCAGCTGGAATATAACCAAATGCTCCTATCATATAAAAACCAAGACCAACTAAAACGCCAACACGATAGGAATATTTTTTAATGATAAATGCTGCTGGCATAGCAAGTACAGCATATGCACCATAAAAAGCTACCTGTACTAAAGAAGAATCAACAGCTTTAATCATAAAGATCTTAGCAAATGAAGGAACCAAGTTATCAGTCATATTGTTTAATAAACCCCAAAGAGCAAAACAAGATACTAATAAGAAAAAATATATTCTATATTGAGCAGGAACTACTGGTATACTATTGCTATTATTCGCAATATTCTTTTGACTTAATGTATTTGCGTTATTTTCCATGATAAAACCTCTCTTAAATATTTATACACGAACAAAATCACATAATTAATCCACTACAACACCTTTTTGTAGCATGATATTAGCGTAAAGAGCCTTTTCACTTGTAGCGATAATAGCATAAGCTGTTTTGGCTTCTTCGTAGAAAGCAAATCTTTCAATATTACCGATGGCATTTGCTCCACGTTCATCATGTTTAGCTACGATTTCTTTGTAAGTGTCCCAAATAGGTGTTTCTACTGTATCACCTGGCATTACTTCCATGAGATTAACAGGTTTATCAACATAAATATCTAATGGAAAAACTTTTAAAATTGCATCTAATAATTCAGGTACACCATGTCCATCACATCTGATTACTATTGCATTTTTTCCCATGGACTCTGCTGGGAAATTTCCATCAGCGATAACAATTCTATCGCTATGACCCATTTCACAAAGTACTTTTAATAATTCAGGTGATAATATTTTAGGAATATTTTTTAACATAACAAATTCTCCTTAACATTTTTATATATTTCGTCCCAATTTTCATCTTTTTGGGGTTCATAAACAGTAACATTTTCAGAATTAGCAACTATTCTGCGTGCTTCTTTAATATCTTTTATTTCACCTAATGCCATTAACTGCAACGCAATATTTCCCATTACTGTAGCTTCTACAGGGCCTGCCACTACTTTTCTACCACAAACGTTAGCTGTTAATTGACATAATAGTTTACTTTGGATACCGCCACCAATGATGTTTAATGTATCATATTTTTTGCCAGTAGCTATTTCAATCTGTTCTAAAGCAAATCTGTATTTAACAGCTAAGCTCTGATCAATACAGCGAACAATTTCTGCTTCATTTTGAGGAACATATTGACCTGTCCGTTTACAATATTCTTGAATTCGTTTTGGAATATTACCTGCTGAAACAAATTCTTCATTATCTGTATCAATAAAGGAATTTATCATACCCACTTTACTAGCCATCTGTTCAAGTTCACCAAAACCATATTCTTTACCTTCTCTAATCCATTGACGACGACTTTCTTGAATGAGCCATAGTCCTATAATATTTTTCAAGAAAGAAGTTTTATTATCTGCTCCGCCTTCATTAGTAATATTCAAACTTGCAGAAGTTTCATTAATTATTGGTGTTTTCAATTCTGTTCCTAATAAGGACCATGTACCACAAGATAAGAATATAAAATCATCTTCTTGAGTTGGCACTGCCACCATAGCTGATTGAGTATCATGTCCTGCTACAGCAATTATATCTATTTCATTTATACCTAACTCTTCACTAATTTGTTTGCTCAACTTACCAATCTTCGTTCCTGGTTGAACAATTTTAGTGAATATATTTTTTGGTAAATCCAAATTTTCAATAATTTCTGAAGACCATTTTTTATTTTTTGCATCTAATAACTGAGTTGTAGAAGCTATTGTATATTCTGTACATTTCTCATTAGATAAGAAATAATTTAATAAATCCGGCATCAGTAATAAAGTATCAGCTTTTTCTAATAATTCTGGTTGATTTTCTTTTATAGCCATCAATTGAAAAAGAGTATTTAATTCCATGAACTGATTACCAGTAATGCTATAAATAGTATCTTTATCCAATTTAGCAAAAACTTTATCCATCATACCTTTTGTTCTAGCATCTCTATAATGAACAGGATTTTCTAAAAGTTTGCCATCTTTATTTAAAAGACCAAAATCAACGCCCCATGTATCTATACCTAGACTTTTTATTTCACCCTCTTGTTTTGCTTTTATTAAACCAGTTTTTATATCATGAAATAATCTTAATACGTCCCAATACATAGTATCTAATAATATTACAGGATCATTTGTAAAGCGATGTATCTCTTTTAATGAAATTTTTTTGCCATCAAAAGTTCCTATAATAGCTCTACCACTAGATGCACCAAAGTCTAAAGCTAATACCTTAACGTCCTTTCCCATATTCTCACTCCTCATTGTTAACTTTTAACCTTATTATATCAACACATAATTATTAAATCTTGTTATATTATCACTAAAAATAGAACTATATTCACATTTAATAAATAATTTGAAAATTTTATATAAAATCATAAAACAAAATAAACTGACAACAAAAATAAATTTAAAAATTTACTACCTATATCTTTAATTTTATTTTTCATAAAAAAATAGCCCAATAGTATATATTGGGCTATTCTATAAAAATTAGTCTTCTTTATAATGTTTATAACCTGGGTGTCTGCCTTTTACGCCATAGTAGCTGCGTAAGTTGATGAGTTTATCAATATTTTCACGAGAAATTTCTTTTGGTCCACCTAAAAGATAAGCATTTAAGTTGATTTTAGCAAACAATTCTAATGTTTCCATTTTATAATAAGCTTCCACCAAATTAGAACCAACAGTCAATGCACCGTGATTTTCTAATAATACAGCATCATGTTCTTGAATGTAAGGTGCAATAGCTTCAGGTACCTCGTAAGTAGAAGGTGTTCCATAAGGGGTGATAGGAATAGAACCTAATGCTACTACTGTTTCAATCATATCATATCTATCTAAAGGTACATGAGCTACAGCAAAACCAGTAGCTGTTGGGGGATGTGCATGAAGCACTGCACCTACATCTTCACGATCAGCATAGCAACGCAAATGCATTTTGATTTCAGAAGATGGTCTATAACCTTCATTTGCTTCTAAAATTTCACCTTGAACATTGATACGTACTAATTTTTCAGGAGTGATGAAACTTTTACTAATTCCTGTTGGTGTAGCAAGGAATGTGCCATCATCTAATTTTACAGTTATATTACCATCATTAGCAGCAACCCAACCTAATTGCCACATTTTATGACAAATATCGCATATTTGATCTTTTATTTCTTCATAAGCCATAAACAAGCTCCTCCAATTAATCTATATTATATTCTAATTATTTATATAAAGGACCATAGTTTTTGCAAGCTCTATAGTCTTGACCTTCTTTATCCATACCGAAAGCATTCCAAGCAGCAGGACGGAAGATTTTATCTTCAGGAACGTTATGCATGCATACAGGAATTCTGAGCATAGAGCATAATGTAATGAGGTCTGCACCGATATGACCATAGCTGATAGCACCGTGATTTGCACCCCAGTTATTCATTACATCATAAGCAGATTTGAATGCACCTTCACCAGTTAAACGTGGAGCGAACCAAGTGCAAGGCCAAGTGTAGTCAGTACGTTTCCAGAGTTTATCAGATACTTCATCTGGTAATTTTACAGTCCAACCTTCTGCAATCTGTAATACAGGGCCTAAGCCTTTTACAAGATTTAAACGAACCATAGTTACAGGCATTTCGCTATTTGTTAAGAAACGGGAGCTAAATCCGCCACCTCTGAAGTAACCATTATCAGCAGGGCACCATTCAGTTGCATCGAGGCAAGCTTTTTGATCTTTTTCAGTCATTTCCCAGAATGGTTTAATTACGCCATTACCATTTTCATCTTTTGCTTCACCACAAGCATCGATACAAGCAGCACCGGAGTTGATTAAGTGAATAAATCCTTTGGATTCTTTAGCAACGCCTTCTAATTCATAACCAGTAGCCTGTTTAACTGCTTCAAGGCTCCAGTATGTTCTAACGTCAGCGAAGATTTGTGCAGTATTTGTTAATAATTTACCAAAGAGCATACCTACGCCATTTAATGTATCATTTTCTGTAGCAAGTACATATGGTTCTCTTGCACCATTCCAGTCAAAAGAAGAGTTCATCATTGCTTCTGGGAAGTCGCAGTTTGGATAAAAGTCTGTCCACTGTCTTTGACCTTGGAAACCACCAGCAATTGCATTGTGACCTAATTGTTCTTCTTCGCAACCTTCTGGTAAGTTTTTATTACCATTATAGAGGTCTTTAATGATACACATCATTTTTACAACAAATTCCCAAGCTTCTTCTTTTTCAGCGTCAGTTTTACGGCAGAAATCTGGGTTTTTGTCAAAGCCTTGTTTGCAGTTTTCTTTAGTCCATTTTAAAGCTTTTTCAAATTCTGCATGGTCATAAATGCCTTCTGTCATACGACGGATAATTTCAACTTCATCTACAGATTCAACTCTCATGCCAAGATATTCTTCAAAAAATTCTGGGCTAATGATAGAACCTGCGATACCCATACAAATAGAACCAATCTGTAAGTAAGATTTACCTCTCATTGTAGCAACAGCTACAGCTGCACGACCAAATCTTAAAAGTTTTTCTTGAACATCTTCTGGAATTTCTGTAGCATCTGCATTTTGAACATCATGTCCATAAATACCGAAAGCTGGAAGACCTTTTTGTGCATGGCTTGCAAGTACAGAAGCAAGATATACAGCACCAGGACGTTCAGTACCATTGAAGCCCCAAACACCTTTGATTGTTTTTGGATCCATATCCATTGTTTCAGAACCATAACACCAACAAGGAGTTACTGTTAAAGTAATATCTACGCCTTCTTTTTTAAATTTTTCTGCACAAGCAGCACTTTCAGGTGCACGACCAATTGTTGTATCAGCAATAACTACTTTTACGGGTTCACCGTTAGAATATTTGAGGTTTTCTGTAAATAATTTAGCAGCAGCTTTTGCCATGCCCATAGTTTGTTCTTCTAAAGATTCTCTAACTTTTAAAACGCCTCTACGTCCATCAATTGTAGGGCGGATACCAATTACAGGATAATCTCCAATTAATCTATTTGTTGCCATTATAAAATTCCTCCTAAGAAATCTTTTTGTATATATCTTTTTGTTTGTTGTTCACTTGATGATTAAATTATAGCAATTAAATATTAATAATACTTGTTATATTATCACTAAAAATATAACAATATTCACTTTTTAAAAATTGTATGAAACTTTACATTTTTAGAAATATAAGTATAATAATAATATAAAATTTTATTTATTAGGAGAACAATTATGAAACGCGATAGTTATAATGAACAAAGAGAACGCGGTAATTTTTCATTTCCTGTAGAATATCATTATGTAACTAATCATCATCCACGCTACAATATGCCATATCATTGGCATATTCAATATGAAATAATTCGCGTATTAGAAGGTAAAATTGTAATTTCTATAGACGAAAATGAATATACGGCTAGTGCAGGAGATATAATTTTCATCACAGATGGTTGCGTTCATGGTGGAAAAGCTTTTTTAGAAAATACTATATATGAATGTATGGTTTTTGATAAAAAATTATTTGAAACGAATATAGGTGATCAAAATATTCTTCAAAACTTCTTTGATCATCATCTTATTGTAAATAATTATTTTGATAATAAATATCCTGATATACATCAAGCTATATGGACTATATTTGATGCTTTAAAAAACAAGCTATTTGGTTATGAATACATTGTATTAGGTGGTTTATTTAATTTTTTAGGATTAATTTTAAAATACAAATTATATACTAAATCCTTTACAAATTTTATAAGTAGTAACCAAAAAAATATTCATAAATTAAAAAAAGCATTTCATTTAATTGCAACTTCTTATAATCAACCGCTTACTTTGGAAGATTTAGCCAATACTTCTGGTTTATCACCAAAATATTTCTGTCGATTTTTTCAAAGTATGACGAACAAAACACCTATAGCTTACTTAAATTATTATCGAATTGAATGTGCTTGCACTAAATTAGTTAATGAAAGGGATTTATCAATCACAGATATAGCATATAGCTGTGGTTTTAATGATTTATCTTACTTTATAAAAACATTTCGTAAATATAAAAATACTACTCCCAATAAATATATGAAATCTTATTTTGAAATGACAAAAAAATAACAAAAAGGCTCTTATTAACCTCATATTTAAAGTTAATAAGAGCCTTTTTAATTAATAAAATTATTATTGTTGTTCACTAGGAGTTTCTGTTTTTTTATTATCTTGAAAAGAATTTTTCAATGGTTGTAAAGGGCTAATAGTAGAAATAGCATGTTTATATACCATCATCTGTTTTCCAGCAGAATCTAAGATAACTGTAAAATTATCAAAACCTTTTACATTTCCACGTAATTGGAAGCCATTTGTTAAATGGATAATAACTCCTACATTTTCTTTTCTCACTTGATTTAAAAATACATCTTGTAAATTTATTGTTTTATTTGGCATCTTAAGAGTCCTCCAATTAAAATATACTTCGTTTACTCAACTAAATTAGTTATTTATAATAATTTTATTATCATAATAACAAAATTATATGTCAATTCATACAGTCTCCATATTAAAATGTATTAAACAATCTTTTAATACTTTAGACAATAAATCATCTTCATCTAATTGTTCAACATCATACCAAGAAATATATGGCATTTTCTTATACCATGTAAATTGACGCTTTGCAAAATGACGAGTAGCTTTCTTCATTTCATAAACAGCAGTATTTAGATCGATATTACCATTTAAATAATTAGCTATTTCTCGATAACCAATACCTTTCATTGATTGCCAGTCTATCTCAGCTCCATTTTGCAACAATGATTTTACTTCATCTATAAAGCCATTATCCATCATAATATCTACACGTTGATTAATTCTATCATATAAATTTTGACGACTGCGTTTTAAGCCTACAATATACGCATCATAAACCAATTCCCCTGTTAATTCATAGTGATTTTTTTGCGATATTTGTTCTTTACCTAAATGATAGACTTCTAAAGCACGAATAATACGATTAAAATTATTGATATGCAATCTTTGAGCTGTTTGAGGATCTACCTCTTGCAACATTTTATAAACATATTCTCTTCCATGCTCATCTGCCAATTGCTCTAAATGATGTCTATATTCAACGTCACCAGAAGTTTCATTAAAAATATAACCTTCAAGTAAAGACTTTACATATAATCCTGTACCGCCAGCTAAAATAGGAATTTTCCCTTCATCATTTATCTGTTTGATCAAAGGTTTTACTTTATCATGAAAATCACTTACATTGAAATTTTCCCATGGTTCTAAAATATCAATAATATGATGTTTTACACCATTCATTTCCTCAATTGTCGGCTTTGCAGTACCTATATCAAAACCCTTATATACTAGCATACTATCGCCAGAGATTATTTCTGTGGATAACTTTTGAGCTAAATCTATGCTAAGCTTTGTTTTTCCTACAGCAGTTGGCCCTAGAATAACGATTAATTTTGATTTCTCCATCTTATTTTACTAAATCCAAAGATGAACCAACTGGTACTATATCTACAGTACAATGTGAAATACTTTCTGTATAAGATTTAAATGCTTCAGGATTTTCAGCAATAACAGGCCAAGTATTATAGTGAACAGGAATTGCATGTTTTGCTTTTAATAATTGAGCTGCTTTTGCTGCGTCTTGAGCATCCATTGTATAATTACTGCCAATTGGTAAAATAGCATAATCAATCTGTTGTTTTTCACCAATAAGCGCCATATCACTGAATAAAGCAGTATCTCCAGCAAAATATACTACAGTATTATCATTAAATTTAATTACAAAACCACAAGGTGTTCCCCCAGCAACACCTGCACTATGCAAAGCTAATACTGCTGTTACTACACCAAATGGGAATTTAAATGAACCACCTAAATTCATACCATGAACATTAGTATAGTCTTCTGGCAATTTAGTCAAAACTTCCGGTGTAGAGATAACTTTAGCTCCAGTTCTTTGAGCAATCTGTGTAGCATCACCATAATGATCGCCATGAGCATGAGTTAACAAAATATAATCACATTCTACTTCATCAGCAGAAATACTTGCTAATGGATTTCCTGTTAAAAATGGATCGAATAATAATTTTTCATTTTCTGTTTCTAATAAAAAACAAGCATGTCCATAATATTTAAATTTAATCATTTAAATCACCTTCTATAATTTATTTTAAAAGAAAATTAATGCTTCTTTTCTTTTTTTAGCATTAGCCAACATTTCTTGAGCATTATCAAGAGAAGCTTGTGTAAAGTTTATACCAGATGACATTCTTGCAATTTCAGCTATTTTAGCATCATAGTCAAGTTCATCAATAATAGTAAAAGTTTTATTATCTTTTGTTTCTTTTTTTATATAAAAATGAGCATCTGCCATAGCTGCAATCTGCGGTAAATGAGTTATACAAATTACTTGTCTATATAATGATATGCGAGCTATTTTTTCAGCCATCATTTGAGCGGTTTTACCGCCAACACCTGTATCCACTTCATCAAATACCATTAAATCAATATCGTCTTTTTGAGCTGTAATTGTCTTCAATGCTAAAGCAATACGTGATAATTCACCGCCAGAAACTATTTTCTGCAATGATTTTAAGTCTTCACCCAAATTAGCTGAAAATAATATTTCTACTTCATCGGCACCATTTTCAGTAAAATTATCATTCATATTTAAATTTATTACTAATTTAGCATCAGCCATAGATAACGATGTCAATTCATTCATAATAGCACACTCTAATGCTTTTGCACTTTCATAACGTATTTCATGCAGAGCTACAGCCTCTTGATGTACTTTTTCGCTTAATAAAGATAATTCTTGTTCCAATTTTGCGATATTATCGTCATAATTTTCGATATAAGTTAATTCATCCTTAGCTTTAGTCAGATAATTTAATATATCTTCAATAGTATCGCCATATTTTTTTCGCAATTTATCAATATCATTCATACGAGATTGCATCATATCTAATTTTTGAGGACTGTAATCTATACTTTCACCATAATTACGAATTTCATCAGCACTATCTTGTATTTGGAAATAAGCTTCATCCAATATTTGATGAACTTTAGCCATATTTTCATCATATTGAGATAGATTTTCTAAATCTTTACGAACTTGACTCAATGAACTCAATACGGAAAATTTACCATTTTCACCTTCATAAAGTAAATTATACGCATCTTGCGTTAATAATGATATCTTTTCTGCATTAGCTAAGATCTTTATTTCAGACTCTAATTTTTCATCTTCACCTAAAGTCAATTTAGCATTTTCAATTTCATTGATTTGCCATTTTAACATATCTAATCGTTGAGCCATCTCTTGTGTATTTATTTTATTATCAGCTAATTTTTGTTTTAATTGTAACCATTGATAATATTCTTTTAAATACTTTTGCTTTTGTTCTAAAATTTTATTATCGCCATAAGTATCAATAAGCGATAACTGTTTTAAAGGCTTTAATAATGCTTGATTAGCATGTTGACCATGTATATCTACAAGCAATTCGCCTAACTGACGTAATATAGCCATTGTCGTATGACAATTATTGATTTGTACACTATTTTTACCGTTTGTATTTATCTGTCTTGTTATAATTAAAATATCATCTTCAACTAAAATATTATATTCTGTCAAAAAATTTTTAACTACATCATTATCTAAAGTAAAAACAGCTTCTACTCGCATGTATTCACAATTACTACGAATAACATCAATATTTGTACGTCGTCCAATGACCATACCTAAAGCACCTAGTAAAATAGATTTACCAGCACCTGTTTCACCAGTAAGAATATTAAGACCTTTATTAAAATCTATTTGTACATGCTCAATTAGGGCAAAATTCCAAATTGATAGTGTCTTTAACATGAATATCCTCCAAATTAATTAAGCATATCCTGTAATCTTTTCATTATATCTTCCACAGCAGATATAGGTTTTACTACTATAAAAATATTATCATCACCAGCTACTGTACCTATAATTTCAGGCCATTTAGCATAATCTAAAGTAGAAGCCACTGCATTAGCTGCACCTGGAAGTGTTTTTACCACAATGATATTTTCACTGAAGTTTAAACCAACTACAGAATCTCTAAATAAATTTAATAAACGATTTTTGGAATACATCAATTCCTTATCTGTTGGATAAGCATATCGATATCTTCCATCACCTGTTGGAACTTTTATTAGCATTAATTCTTTGATATCACGAGAAACAGTAGCCTGTGTTACCACTATATGCTGTTCTCGCAAAGCATTAGCTAACTCTTCTTGTGTTTCAATAACGGAATGTTCAATAATCTCCTTAATTCTTGCATGTCGTGTAGCTTTCATGCATATTCACCAACTTTCTCAATCCAACATAATGCTGGAGCATTTAAATTATGATTTATCATTTTATACCAACCTACTGTAAAAGCTTTTTTAGGCAAGTCTTTTACAAATAGTTTTATAGCCTGATATTCCTTTAAACCTTCTTCATGACCTGGATACATAACAATTGCAATATAGCCATTTATATTTAAAACATTTAATATTTTATCTATGGTCTTTAATGTTATATCATTTTTAGTCGTAAATTCGTGATCTCCACCTGGTAAATATCCCAGATTGAAAATAGCTACATCTATTTTTGCCTGTATATAATTATTAATATTTTCATGAGAATCATGTATGAATTTTATATTTTCTAAAGGTAAATTTATATTATTTTTATTTTCAATTAATAATTTTTTAGTATTCAATATTGCTTGTTCTTGTATATCAAAAGCATATAATTTAGCTTTTGATTTTGCATTTTGAGCTAAGAATAATGTATCATTGCCATTGCCAGCTGTAGCATCAATTATTATATTAGCTTCAACTAATCTATCTTTTAATAGGCAATGTGCTAATTGTATCGAATTACTAAGCTTTTGCATCGAAAATTCCTCTTTTATATTATTTTAAAATAAAAATTTAAATTTATAGACATAATTTATTCATAAATGTCTGATAAAAATTTTTATCTTCAAATCTAACTATTTGTGCTGGAAATTTGGCTTTTTCAATGATAATTTCATCATCAGGCTCAATATCGACACTTTCTTGACCATCCAATGTCAGATTTACACTTCTCTTTGTCATACTAATAATATTAATAATATTCAATGTTACTTTTTCACTTTCATCGATTACCATAGGACGAATAAAACAAGAATGAGGACATATTGGCGTTAAAATTATACCTTTTACTTTTGGATTTACAATTGGGCCACCTGCTGATAAAGAATATGCAGTAGAACCAGTAGGTGTAGATATTATCAATCCATCAGCTTTATAATTCGTCACCATATAATCATTGATGGCCACACCAAAATGTAACATACGGGATACGCCACATTTACTCACAACGACATCATTTACTGCACTGCCTATATAATTTAACTTATCTTGTCGTTTTATATAAGCAGATAACATTAATCGTTCTTCTATTTTGTATTGTCTATTGATTATTTTTGTTAATTTAGCTTCAATTTCGCCTGGTTCAATATCTGCTAAAAATCCTAAATGACCAATATTTATACCACAAACGGGTGTACCATTTTTAGCTAAAGTTCTACAAAGACCTAATAATGTACCATCTCCGCCAATACTGATAGCCATATCAATGTATTCGTTTTCCAAGTTTTGACTAATCAATTCTTCATGATAGAAAAATTTACCTTCTTTTGGTGGTAATAATAGTTCAATATTATACTGATTAGCAAATTTTATTATTCTCTCTAAAATTTCGCCAGCTCCAGATTTAGTTACATTAGGATAAATAGCTATTTTCATGAAATATTATCCTCCTATTTATCTAATTGTGCATGGGCCTTTTGTACAACATCTTTTATTAAATTATCATCAATATTACTTTGATGCTGTTTATCCAAATCTAATAAAATAAGATATTCAATATTTCCTTCTGGCCCTTTTACTGGAGAATATGTCAATTCTCTAGGTACAAAACCTAATTGTGTACTTAAATCTACGATTTTTTTGATTACTTCTTCATGCACACTTGGTTCGCGAACGACTCCTTTTTTACCAACTTTTTCTTTTCCAGCTTCAAATTGCGGTTTAATCAATGCTACAATTTTTCCATCATCGCTAAGTAATGTTTTAGCTACAGGTAAAACTTTGTCCAATGAAATAAATGCTACATCAATTGAGGCAAAATTTATAGGTTCACCTATATCTTCTGGAGTAACATAGCGGATATTTGTTCTTTCCATATTTACTACGCGTTCATCTGTACGCAAGGACCATGCTAATTGACCATATCCTACATCTATAGCAAAAACTTTTTTCGCCCCATTTTGCAAAGAACAATCTGTAAATCCGCCAGTAGATGCACCGATATCAGCTACAACTAAATCTGTTAAATCCAAATTAAATTCTTTAATTGCTTTGGCTAATTTTAATCCACCGCGACTTACATAACCTATACTATCTCCTAAAACACGAAGTACAGCATCTTCTTTTACCATGGTACCTGGTTTATCTATTTTTTGGCCATTAACCAATACCAATCCAGCCATTATAGTTGTTTTAGCACGTTCTCGACTAGATACTAAATTTTGTTCTGTCAACATCACATCTAAACGTTTTTTTGCCATTGAATTCACACCTATTTCTATTCTTTAAAATCTTTTATTACTTGTACTATATCTTCACTTGTTAACTTACATTCAGATAATAATTCACTGCGTGTACCTTGTTCTATAAATTCGTCTTGTATACCCATACGAATTACTGGTTTATAAATTTTATGTGCATTTAATAATTCTAAAATTGCACTGCCAAAACCGCCAGCTAAAATACCTTCTTCAATAGTTACGATATGATTTACTTTTTCAGCCATGGATAAAATCAAATCTTCATCAAGTGGTTTTATAAAGCGAGCATTAATAACATTGCAATTTATGTTTTCTAATGATAATTTTTCACTAGCGATCATGGCTTCTTTTACCATTGAACCAACAGCTATTATTGCTACGGTAGCATTTTCATTATCTTGTAAAATTTCACCTTTGCCTAAAGGTAAAATCTCTGTTTCTTCTTTAACTGGAACACCGCAGGCATTGCCTCGTGGGTAACGTATGCTACAAGGACAATTATAATTTACACTACTAAATACCATTTGACGAAGTTCGTTTTCATCTTTTGGTGCCATGACTATCATATTAGGCATTTGTCTCATATAAGCTATATCAAATACACCATGATGTGTTGGCCCATCTTCACCAACAAGTCCTGCTCTATCTAAACAAAATACTACTGGTAATTTTTGCAAACATATATCATGAATCATTTGATCATAAGCACGTTGTGCAAATGTTGAATACAATGCTACAAATGGTCGTTTACCGATGCAAGCTTGACCGCCAGCAAAAGTTACAGCATGTTCTTCTGCTATACCTACATCAAAAAATCTATTAGGATATATATTAGCAAATTTTTGTAGCCCTGTACCCGACGGCATAGCTGCTGTTATAGCGGTTATTTCTTTATTTTTGGCGGCTAAATCCACTAAAGCTTGACTAAAAACTGCTGTATACGTAGGCACAATACTATTTGAAGCAATCACTTCTCCTGTCAATACATCAAATTTACCAATACCATGGAATTTGGCTGGATTATTTTCTGCTGGCAAATAACCATGCCCTTTTTTGGTTTGTATATGAATAAGTACAGGCCCATCAATATTTGATTTCACTTTTTCAAATACATTGATTAAATCTGTTAAATTATGTCCATTAAGTGGACCGATATAGTTAAAACCTAAAGCTTCAAAAATACCACCAGGAACAATGGCATTTTTTACACCATCTTTTACATAATTAGCTGTTTTTAATACAGATTCACCTATTTTAGGTATATTACCTAAAAATCGCTGAATATCCTTTTTAGCACGTTTATATTTCCCATCAATGCGAATAAGTGATAAATATTCAGACAATGCACCTACATTTTGTGAAATAGACATTTCATTATCATTTAAAATTACAATCAATTTACGCTTCGAAATGCCTGCATTATTCAATCCTTCAAAAGCTTCTCCACCAGTTAAAGCACCATCACCAATGATGGCAATTACATTATAATCTTCACCATTTAAATCACGTGCAACTGCCATTCCCAAAGCTGCTGAAATTGATGTACTAGCATGACCTACACCAAAAGCATCATATTCACTTTCAAAACGATTTGGAAAACCTGTTATTCCATTTTTTTTACGCAATGTAGAAAACTTTTCTAATCTACCTGTTAATATTTTATGTGCATAAGCTTGATGACCAACATCCCAAACAAATTTATCTCTAGGGCAAGAAAATACTTTATGTAAGGCTAAAGTAAGTTCTACCGTTCCAAGACATGGAGCCAAATGTCCACCATTTTTAGCTACAGTTTTTATTATCACGTCTCTAATCTGTGTAGCTACAATTTCTAATTGAGTCTCGGTCAAATATTTTAGCTCTGCTGGAGAATGTATCTGCTCTAAAATATTCATATATAACACACTTTCTTTAGTTTATTTGTTTCTAGTAATCAAATAATCTACTAAAGCTCTTAAAAATTCTGCATTTTCACCAAAGCCTTCTAAAGCAACTTTTGCTTTATTTACAGCTTCTTGTGCCAAAGCTTTTGCACTTTCTAATGAACCTAAAGTTACATACGTAGATTTATGATTTTTTTCATCACTGCCTACAGGTTTACCTATAGTTTTTTCATCGCCAACGACATCTAAAATATCATCAGTAATTTGGAAAGCCAATCCAAATTGACGGGCATACTCTGTCAAATTAGCTAATTGTACATCATTAGCACCAGCTAAAATAGCTCCAGAACGAATAGCAGCACAAAATAATGCACCTGTTTTAGCTGCATGCATTTGTCTTAAAGTCTGCATATCAATTTGTTTATTTTCTGATTGCATATCTATGACTTGTCCACCAACCATACCTTCAGCACCAGCAGCCTTACTCATTTCTGCGATAATTTTAACTTTTGTATCTGCATCTACATTTTTATCTGTAGCAATTATTTCAAAAGCCATAGTAAGAAGTGCATCACCAGCTAAAATAGCTAAAGCTTCACCGAAAACTTTATGATTAGTAAGCTTTCCTCGACGATAATCATCATTATCCATAGCAGGCAAATCATCATGTATCAATGAATACGTATGAATAAATTCTATTGAAGTAGCTAATCTTAAAAATTTTTCTCCATCAACACCTAAAGCATCAGCTGCCGCCATTATTAAAATAGGACGAAGTCTCTTTCCGCCAGCCATTAAACTATAATTCATAGCTTTAGCTAAATCCTTATTAAGTGCCATATTTTCTGTGTAAATTTCTGTTAATTGTTGATTTATCAAATCTATCTTTCTTTGCATATAAGCTTTCATCATTTAATAATCACCTTCTACATTCAGCTTTTTTTCAGTTATTTTATTATCTTTTATATCAACTTCTGTATATATAGCATCTTTTGCTTTATTTAGTTCATCTAAACAAAAATTCGATAATTTCATACCTTCATTATATTTATCTATTAATTCATTTAACGGAATATCTCCTGCTTCCAATTGATTAACAATTTCTTCAAGAGTTTCCATAGCATTTTCAAATGTTATTTTTTTTCTAGCCATGAGAAAACCTCATTTTTCCTGTATTTCTATAATTTTAGCTTGAATTTTACCATCATTAATCTCTATATTTAATGGCTTATTAATATCTATATCATGTATACTTTTTACATATTTATCTTCTTGTTTTGTAATACTAAAACCTCTTTGTAACACGTTTAAAGGATTTAATACTTTCATTTTTTCTATAAGAAGTTCTATCTGATGTTCTTTATCTATATATTTATCTTTTACAATTTTATTTAATCGTTCAATCAATAAATCTAATTCTTGTTGTCTATTTTGTAACAATCGTTCTTTATCACTAAAAATACTATGCTTTAATAATAATTTAAATTTATTTTGTTTAATCAAAAAAAGATTATACGCTTTATTTCTACAATCTCTCTTTAGACTTTCAATATAGTTCACTAATGTATCTTTTTCTACTACAGCCAATTCTGCAGCTTGAGAAGGTGTTGCCGCTCTTACATCGCTTACAAAATCTGACAATGTATAATCCGTCTCATGCCCTACTGCTGAAATAATTGGTATTTTCGATGCAAAAATTTCTCTTACTACAATTTCTTCATTAAATGCCCATAAATCTTCAAGTGAACCACCACCACGCCCGATGATGATAACATCTACAGGACATTTTTCATTAAAAAACTTAATGCCTTGTACAATTTCTTTACTAGCATTTTCACCTTGTACTAATACTGAATACAATAAAATTTTTACTAATGGATTTCTTCTTCTAGCTACATGGCAAATATCTTTAATAACTGCCCCTGTTCTTGACGTTACAACACCTATTCTTTTTGGATAAAAAGGCAATTCTTTTTTATGATTTTTATCGAATAAACCTTCACCATTTAATTTATCCTTTAGTTGTTCAAACGCTAGTGCAAGCTCACCGATACCTTCTGGAGATAATTTTTGCACATATAATTGATACAATCCATCTTTTTCATAAATCGATATATATCCATTTGCTATGACTTTCATTCCATTTTGAGGAGCAAAACGAAATTTCATAGCATTAAAACGAAATGCCACACATTTTATACTAGCTGAATTATCTTTTAAAGTGAAATAACAATGTCCTGAAGAATGTACCTTAAAGTTAGATATTTCTCCTTTTAACATAATGTTTTGTAAAATAACATCATCTTCAAATTGTTGCTTTAAATATTTATTTAATTGACTTACTGTATAAATTTTTTCTGTCATTATATCCTCATATAAATAAAAATGCCAGGCTGTAACTAGCCTGGCAAATAAACATTGTTATTTAATCATTGAGCCCAAAATACCATTAACAAAACGGGCAGAATCATCTGTACCGAATTTTTTGGCTAATTCGACAGCTTCATTGATTGCTATATTAGGCACCAGTTTATCTGAACTGAATTTCATTTCAAATATAGCTAGACGAACGATATTTCTATCAATACCTGACATACGCTCGATTTTCCAGTCTTTAGACTTTTCCGCTATCATTTTATCAATAGACTCTAAATTTTCTCTAGTACCATTAACTAATATTCTTACAAAATCACAATCAGCTCCATGAAGTTTTTTATGTGATAATGCATTTTCAATAGCACTATCTACTTCACATTCATTAAAATCTAATTGAAATAATGACTGTAATGCGATTTCTCTCGCTTGTCTGCGACTCATATAAAAAACTAGCTCCTTTTACCAACGACGTGAATAGGGTGGTAAGATTTTTTGAATTTTATATAAGATATTATCAGAAAAATCATCATCTTTATCTATTAAATTACCCACATAAAAGCCTATTCCCATACAAATTATTACAAACAATGTAGTAAATAAACCAAATATAAGTATAGATAATGAAATTACAAATCCTAAGATAATACCAATAGTCCTACCACAATGCTCATGTAATTGATATTTGATAAAATTTAAAATATCTTCTTTCATTGTGCACCTCAGCTAAAACCTCATACAACACGCTTTTTATTGTTAGTAGAATTATTTGATATACTTTCTACATTAATATCAATTTTAGCTTCTTCAATACCTATATATTCTTTTAAATATATATCAAGTTGTTTTTTTATTTCATCACTAATTGATACAATGTTATTTTCTTCGCCAACAATTAATTTTAGCTTAAAGTTTGGTATTAAAGTTTTATCTTTGGTTGGTGCCTTAGTCATTTTTAATCTTACTTTAACATCACGGACTCCTGTAATAGAACGGGCAATCTTATCAGCCATATCTTTTAGTGCTATTAAGGAAATATGAACTTCTCCCATTTTTCCTTGCACAATTACAGCCTCATTTGTTGATACATCATTACTATGTGTAGATAAACTCTGTATTAATAAATATAGACTACAAATAAAAATGACTATTGCAACCACCACAGTTTCCATACGACTACACAAATACAAAAACTCATTCCAAATCTGAGCATCTGGAATAAATCTAGCAAATAAAACTATAGTCAAGATAGAAACTGCACCAAATGCCAAAGCGTAAAAGAACAGGATGATACGATTTATAACGCTCATACTACTCCTCTTTCTTATACTTAGCGAACGCGTGCTTCTTCTGTTTTTGCATCTTCAGGAAAACCTACACCCTGAACATGAACATTAACTTCTACAGTATTAAGACCTGTCATATTTTCAATAGCAGATTTTACTGTTTCTTGTACATTTAAAGCTATATCTGGAATACGCACACCATATTTAACAATGATATAAAGATCAATAGCTGCTTCTTTTTCGCCAACCTCAACTTTTACACCTTTAGAAAAGTTTTTACGGCCTAAAATTTCAGCAATACCACCAGCGATACCACCGCTCATTCCTGCTACACCATCAACTTCAGTAGCAGCAAGACCTGCAATAATACTTACTACTTCATCCGCAATGCGAATAGTACCTAATGCATTGTTAATACCTTTTTTTTCGTCCATGTTAAATCCTCCTTTGAAACTAAAGCAGTCTATATTGTTTTAGTTTTTTTATTAAGTTAATTATAACAAAAAATTTATAAATATACAACTAATGGAAATTACTCTCTTTTCATTATAAATCATATATAAATTTACTATTTATGCTTAATTTTCATGAAGAATTACCTTAATTTAATTTTTAATTTTTCTTTATTATTCTTAGAAAAATTATTACAAAAAGCCTTAGAGAAAAATCTCTAAGGCTTTTCTATTAATTATTTAATTTTAATCTAAAAATTAAATTGTATGAACACGGATTGTGCTTGTATTACCTTCACCGAATTTCATACCAGAAGTGATGATTGTTTTGTCACCCTGTTTTACGATACCCTGACGAACTGCTGCAGCTGTTGCTGTTGCGATCATTTCATCAACATCATCCCAAGCTTTACCTTCAACAGGAACAACGCCCCAACGAAGATTTAAGTGACGAGCTACACGATCATTTGGAGTATATGCAATGATTGTAGCCTGTGGACGATATTTAGATACAACTTTAGAAGTGTAACCGCTTTCAGTTGGAGTAATAATAGCTTCTGCACTAAGTTCATAAGCCATTTGTACTGTAGCATGAGCAATAACATCAGTTGTAGAAACATTGTGATGAGTGAAACCTTTGGATACGAAGATTTCTTTGTATTCAAGAGCTTGTTCTACACGTTTAGCGATAACGTTCATTGTAGAAACAGCTTCTAATGGATAATCACCATTAGCGGATTCACCAGAAAGCATGATTGCATCTGCACCATCAAAGATAGCGTTAGCAACGTCAGAAGCTTCTGCACGAGTTGGACGTGGGTTAGAAGTCATAGTTTCAAGCATCTGAGTAGCTACGATAACTGGTTTACCAAGTTTGTTACATTTTCTGATGATATCTTTCTGAATAAGTGGAACTTCTTCAGCTGGCATTTCAACACCGAGGTCACCACGAGCAACCATGATAGCATCGGAAGCAGCGATGATAGCATCAATATTTTTAACAGCTTCAACACATTCGATTTTAGAAATGATTTCCATGTGTCCACCATGTTCTTTAATAAGAGCACGGATTGCTTCAACGTCTTCAGCACGTTGAATGAAGGAAGCTGCTACGAAATCCATATCATGTTCAATACCGAAAATGATATCGTTTCTATCCTGTTCAGAAATAGCAGGAAGACCGAGGGATACACCAGGAGCTGCAGCACGTTTACGAGTGCTCATAGGACCATCATTTAAAATAGTACAAATGATGTCTTTGCCTACGATTTCATCAACATGAAGACCTACAAGACCATCAGAAAGTAATAAGATATTACCTGGTTTAACTTCTGTGTAAAGTTTTTTATGATTGATGGAAACATGAGTTTCATCACCTGGAATGTCATCATTAGTTAAAGTGAATTTATTACCTTTTTTAAGGTATACTTTACCTTCAGCAAAATCGCCAAGACGCATTTCAGGTCCTTTTGTATCAAGCATTAAAGATACAGTTTTACCAAGTTTTTTAGCAGTTTCTTTTACTTGATTAATGCGAGCTTCATGTTCTGCATAGTCACCATGAGAGAAATTGAAACGAGCAACATTCATACCATTTTCAATAACTTTTTCTAAAAGGCCATCGCCTTTATCATAGTTAGGACCCATTGTGCAAACGATTTTTGTTTTCTTTAACATTTTTAAAATCCCCACCTAAATAATAAAATTTTATTTACTCATTGCTTCTTGAACAGCTACTGCTACGGCTACGCTAGCACCTACCATAGGGTTATTACCCATACCGATAAGTCCCATCATTTCAACGTGAGCAGGAACGGAAGAAGAACCAGCAAACTGAGCATCAGAATGCATACGACCCATAGTATCAGTCATACCATAAGATGCAGGACCTGCTGCCATGTTATCTGGATGAAGTGTTCTACCAGTACCGCCACCAGAAGCAACAGAGAAATATTTTTTACCCTTTTCGATACATTCTTTTTTGTAACAACCAGCTACTGGATGTTGAAAACGGGTAGGATTAGTAGAGTTACCAGTGATAGAGATGTCAACATCTTCTTTATGCATGATAGCAACACCTTCTTGAACGCTATCTGCACCGTAACATTTAATAGCTGCACGTTCACCATTAGAATATGCAGTTTCTTTAACTACTTTGATTTCACCAGTTGCATAATCATATTGAGTCTGAACATATGTGAAACCATTGATACGGGAAATAATTTGAGCTGCATCTTTACCAAGACCATTTAAAATAACTTTTAAAGGAGTAGTTCTTACTTTATTTGCAGTTCTAGCGATACCAATAGCACCTTCAGCTGCAGCAAAAGATTCATGACCAGCAAGGAAAGCAAAGCATTTTGCATCTTCACTTAAAAGCATAGATGCAAGATTACCATGACCTAAACCAACTTTTCTGTTTTCTGCAACAGAACCAGGAATACAGAAAGATTGTAAACCTTCACCAATAATTTTTGCAGCGTCTACAGCTTTTGTAGCACCTTTTTTAATAGCCATAGCTGCACCTACAGTGTAAGCCCAGCAAGCATTTTCAAAGCAAATTGGCTGAATACCTTTAACGATAGCAGCTACATCTATGCCTTTATCATCACAGATTTTTTTTGCTTCTTCTAAAGAAGAGATGCCATAGCTGTCTAAAGCTTTGTTAATTTTGTCAATACGACGTTCGTAACTTTCAAACAATGCCATTTAATTTCATTCCTTCCTATTTTCTGTATTATTCTTTACGAGGATCTACGTATCTTGCAGCTTCAGCAAAACGACCATAAGTACCTTTTGCTTTTTCTAAAGCTTCTTGTGCAGGAATACCTTTTTTAGTAATCATTTCCATCATTTTGCCGAGATGAACGAATTCATAACCAATGATACGGTCTTCTGCATCAAGAGCAATTCTTGTTACATAACCTTCAGCAAGTTCAAGATAACGAGAACCTTTTGCAAGTGTACCATACATAGTACCAACCTGACTTCTTAAACCTTTACCAAGGTCTTCAAGGCCAGCACCGATAGGAAGACCACCTTCGGAGAATGCAGTCTGAGTTCTACCGTATACGATCTGGAGGAATAATTCTCTCATAGCAGTATTAATAGCATCACAAACGAGGTCTGTGTTTAATGCTTCAAGAATAGTTTTACCAGGAAGAATTTCAGAAGCCATAGCTGCGGAATGAGTCATACCGGAGCAACCAATAGTTTCTACTAAAGCTTCTTGGATAACGCCATCTTTAACATTAAGAGTTAATTTACATGCACCTTGTTGAGGAGCACACCAGCCAACACCATGAGTTAAACCGCTGATATCTTTAATTTCTTTAGCCTGTACCCATTTGCCTTCTTCAGGAATTGGAGCTGGGCCATGTTTTTCAATGCCTTTTGCCACACATGTCATATTAGACACTTCTTGTGAATAGATCATCTTTGTTTCCTCTCCTTAATATATACATTTTATACACGATATACATTATATCATTATATTATATCATTATTCAAGTTTATGATATCAAAACTTAAAATAATAATTGCTTTTCTAAAATTAATAATACAATTTTATATTAAAATCGAAATTCATCAATAAAATTAATATTAGTCAATTAAAGCTTTACCAGTCATTTCTGCTGGAATTTCAAGACCTGCTAATTTTAATAAAGTTGGAGCGATATCACATAAAGCACCATCTTTAACTTCTTTAACTTTATCAGAAACTACGATAAATGGTACTGGATTTGTAGTATGAGCTGTAAATGCTTCTTTTGTTTCTTCATCTAACATTTTTTCAGCATTACCATGGTCAGCAGTGATACATACGCTACCACCAACTTGTTTTATAGCGTCTACAAAACGACCAACACAAGTATCTACAGTTTCAACTGCTTTTACAGCTGCTTCCATAACACCTGTATGACCAACCATATCACCATTAGCATAGTTTAAGATGATAAAATCATATTTTTTAGATAAAATAGCTTCAACTACTTTGTCTGTTACTTCAATAGCACTCATTTCTGGTTGTAAATCATAAGTAGCAACTTTTGGAGAAGGTACTAATATACGATCTTCACCTTCATAAGGCTGTTCAACCCCACCATTAAAGAAGAAAGTTACATGTGCATATTTTTCTGTTTCTGCAATACGAAGTTGAGTATAACCGAGTTTACTTACATATTCACCTAAAGTATTTGTTAAAGATTCAGGTTTATAAGCAATTTCTACGTTCATACCTTTTTCATACTGAGTCATTGTTGCAAATGGAACTTTTAAATCTTCATTGCGAGCAAAACCATCAAAAGTAGTATCTACAAAAGCATGAGTAAGTTCACGTGCTCTATCAGGACGGAAATTGAAGAAAATTGCTCCATCATTACTTGTCATACCAGTATAATTACCGATTACAGCTGGAACAACAAATTCATCTGTAGTATCTTCTTCGTAAGAATTTTTAATTGCAAGTTCGCTAGAAGCTTGTTTTACACCTTCGCCTAAAGCAATAGCATTATAAGCTTTCTGTACACGATCCCAACGTTTATCACGGTCCATAGCATAATAACGACCAGAAATTGTAGCTATTTTACCAACACCAATTTCTTTTAATTTAGCTTCAAGTTCAGCTAAATAATCAGCAGCACTAGATGGTGGTACATCACGTCCATCAAGAAAAGCATGTACGAAAACGTTTTCAACGCCTTCTTGTTTTGCTAACTGTAAAAGTGCATAAAGATGACTGTTATGACTATGAACTCCACCATCGGATAATAATCCCATTAAATGAAGAGCACCATTATTTTTCTTAACAGCATTGATAATATCTAAAAATACAGGATTTTTAAAGAATGCACCTTCACGAATAGCTTTTGTAATACGTGTTAATTCTTGATAAACGATACGACCAGCACCAATATTTGTATGACCAACTTCAGAGTTACCCATTTGTCCATCAGGAAGACCTACAGCTTCACCAGAACAAGCAAGTTGGGCATGTGGATATTTTGCTGTTAATCCATCAATAACAGGTGTTTTACCTACGTTAACAGCATTAGTTGTGCTTTTAGGATCGCCAACTCCCCAACCATCCATAATAATTAAAGCAACAGGAGCGTTAAGTTTTGACATTATTACACTACCTCAATCTATTAATTTTAAAATAGCATAGCACACATCAATCACAATCATTTTATAAATTACTATGATGTGTGCTTCCTGTATTACAGGCAATCCCCATGTGCTACACGGTTTATTGTTTATTAATAATAAAAATTATTTAAAATTAACAATAGCACTGAAATCAGCAGCTTTCAAGGAAGCACCACCAACTAAAGCACCATCAACGTTTGGTTTCTGCATTAAACCATCAATAGTAGCAGGTTTTACGCTTCCGCCGTATTGAATACGTACAGCATCAGCAGTAGCTTCATCAAACATAGCTTTTACAGTTTCACGAATATAAGCACAAACTTCTTCAGCTTGTTCGAATGTAGCAGTTTTACCAGTACCGATAGCCCAGATTGGTTCATAAGCGATTACAAGACCAGCAACTTGCTGAGCAGTTAAACCTTCAAGAGCAGCTTTAATCTGAGCACCAACAAAATCATTAGTTGTGCCAGCTTCACGAGTTTCTAAAGTTTCACCGCAGCAGATAATTGGAACAATACCAGCAGCAAGAGCAGCTTTAGCACGTTTATTTACATATTCATCAGTTTCACCAAACATTTCACGACGTTCGGAATGACCGATTACAACGTATTCAACGCCAAGTTCTGTAAGCATTTCAGCAGAAATTTCACCAGTGAAAGCACCGCTTTTTTCCCAATGAACATTCTGAGCACCAACATGAATATTAGTACCTTTTGCAGCTTCACAAACAGCAGCAAGAGCTGTAAATGTTGGGCATACAACGATATCTACAGTATTGTTATCTTTTACAAGTGGAGCAAGTTCTTTTACAAGAGCAGTGCCTGCAGCCACAGTATTATTCATTTTCCAGTTTCCAGCAATAATAGGTTTACGCATTATTAATCAACCTCTTTATAATTTATTTTTATTATTTGTCAGCAATAGCTGCGATACCTGGCATAGGTTTACCTTCGAGGAATTCTAATGTAGCACCGCCACCAGTGGAAATGTGAGAGATTTTGTCAGAAAGACCAGTTTTCTTGAGAGCTGCGATAGAATCACCGCCACCAACAATGCTAGTACCTTCAGATTCAGCAACAGCATGAGCGATTTCTTCTGTTCCTTTTGCAAATGCATCAAATTCAAATACACCCATAGGTCCATTCCATACGATTGTTTTTGCATTTTTAACAGCATCTTCACATTCTTTGCTGAATTTGTTATCAAGAATCATCCAATCAGCTGGAACTTCATCAACGGATACAGTTTTATGATTTGCATCTGCTGCGAATTTATCAGCTACTACAACTTCAGCAGGAAGGAATACTTTTACGCCTTTTTCTTCAGCTTTAGCAAGTAATTCTTTAGCAAGTGGTAATTTTTCTTCTTCGAATAAAGAAGAACCAATACCTTTACCTTGAGCAGCAAGGAAAGTATTTGCCATACCACCGCCGATTACAACAGCGTCAGCTTTTTCTAATAAGTTAGAGATAACACCGATTTTGTCAGAAACTTTTGCACCACCAATGATAGCAACGAAAGGACGTTCTGGATTGGATAATGCTTTACCAATGAACTGAATTTCTTTTTCAATTAAGAAACCGCCAACAACTTCTACATATTGAGCGATACCAGCGTTAGAAGCATGTGCTCTATGAGATACACCAAATGCATCATCAACAGCGATATCTGCTAAAGAAGCAAGCTGTTTTGCAAATTCAGGATCATTTTTAGTTTCTTCATTGTGATAACGGAGGTTTTCAAGAAGTAATACTTCACCTGGTTTTAAATCAGCAGCAGCTTTACTTGCAGCTTCGCCAACACAATCTTCAGCATATTTAACTTCTTTACCTAAAAGTTCAGAAAGTCTTTTTACAATAGGTTTAACAGACAATTCTGGAACTCTCTGTCCTTTTGGACGACCAACATGGCAAGCAAGAATAATAGCTGCATTATGTTCTAAAAGATAATTTAAAGTAGGTAATGTAGCACGAATACGTTTATCATTTGTGATGTTTTGGTTTTCATCCATTGGTACGTTAAAGTCCACACGAATAAAAACTTTTTTTCCGTTTACATCAATGTCTCTAATAGATTTCTTATTCATTAAAAAAACCCTCCGTAAATTCAAAATAGGACCGGCCTTTTTAAGACCGGTCCATAAAAGGCTGCACAAATCAAATTACTTAAGTTCAGCGAAGTATTTAATTGTACGAACCATCTGGCTAGTGTAGCTGTTTTCGTTATCATACCAAGAAACAACTTGTACTTGAGTATTTCCATCTTCCATAGGAGCAGCCATAGTCTGAGTTGCATCGAAGAGGGAACCGAATCTCATACCAACGATATCGCTGGATACAAGCTGTTCTTCAGTGTAACCGAAAGATTCAGTTGCAGCAGCTTTCATAGCAGCATTGATTTCATCAACAGTTACATGGCCTTTTACAACTGCTACTAAAATAGTAGTAGAACCTGTAGGGGTAGGAACACGCTGTGCAGAACCGATTAATTTACCGTTCAATTCAGGAATAACAAGACCGATTGCTTTTGCAGCACCAGTGGAGTTAGGAACGATATTAACAGCTGCAGCACGGGAACGACGTAAGTCACCTTTACGCTGTGGGCCATCAAGAGTCATCTGGTCACCAGTGTAAGCATGAACTGTAGTCATGATACCGCTCTGGATAGGAGCAAGTTTGTTAAGAGCGTTAGCCATTGGAGCTAAGCAGTTAGTTGTACAAGAAGCAGCGGAAATAACTGTATCGCTAGCTTTTAAAGTTTCATGGTTTACATTGTAAACAATTGTTGGAAGATCGTTACCAGCAGGAGCGGAGATAACAACTTTTTTAGCACCAGCTTTGATATGAGCTTCTGCTTTAGCTTTAGAAGCGAAGAAACCTGTGCATTCTAAAACTACGTCTACATCAAGTTCGCCCCAAGGTAATTCTTCAGGATTTGGTTTAGCATAAATAGTGATTTCTTTACCGTTTACAGTAATAGAGCTTTCACCAGCTACAACGCTATCAGCATATTTATATCTACCCTGAGTAGAATCATATTTAAGAAGGTGAGCAAGCATTTTTGGGCTTGTTAAGTCGTTAATTGCAACAACTTCATAACCTTCTGCATCGAACATTTGTCTGAAAGCGAGACGACCGATACGGCCGAAACCATTAATAGCAACTTTAACTGCCATTTTAAAAATACCCCCTAAAAAGTAAAAAAATTTTTCCAGTTTAAAAGCTGGAATAATATTTAACTAAAATATGTAAATACATACTCTAGCTTATAACAACTTAATAAACTACTAGACGTATAATAATAAATTATCATTCAAATATGTGTCTAAGTTTTTCACTAGGATTATAATACAATAAATTATATCAAATTGTCAATCTAATTCAGCAGTTTTTCCGTTATAAATTTATTATTCTATTAATAAAAATAATTTATATAACAAATTGTTTACAAAAAACCTGCAAAAACAGTTTTTCTTATCGATTTTATTGTAAACAAAAAAGAATTCTTCTATTAGAATATTTGTATATTCTTTATTCTAGAAGAATTCTTTTTTTCTTAATTCTGTATATTAATTACAATTTTACTATATATTTATAAAATAATTATAAACCAAATTTTTCAGCTGTTTTTACTACAATAGCACATTCACAACGTTTTTTCTGTAATTCACAACCAAGTTCATATGGTTCATGAATATTGCCATGGAATAAATCAGCATTAGCATGACAACCGCCACTACAGAAGAACTTCGCCCAACAATCACGGCATTTTTCTTTACTCAATACATGAGTTCTTCTGAATTCTTTTGGAAGTTCTGTATTCTTTACACCTTCAAATACATTGCCAAGCATATAATTTTCTCTACCTGCGAATTGATGACAAGGATACATATTACCATCAGCAGCTACAGCAAAATATTCATGACCAGCACCACAACCGCTTAAACGTTTAGCTACACAAGGGCCATGTTCTAAATCAATATTAAAATGGAAGAAGAAGAACCCTTTTCCCTCTTTTTTACGTTTTAAATAAATTTCTGTCAATTTATCATACTCAGCAAAGATCTGAGGTAAATCTTTCTCTGTAAAACCATATGGAGAATCTTTTAATACAACTGGTTCTACAGATAAAATATCGAATCCTTCATCAGCCATACTAAGTACATCTTTGGAAAAATCCATATTGCGATTAGTAAATGTTCCACGTAAATAGTAATTATTACCATTGCGAGACTCTACTAATTTTTTAAAGTTTTTAACAACTTTATCATATGTGCCATGTCCACCAACATCAGGACGCATATAATCATGCACTTCTTTACGACCATCAAGACTTAATACTAAACTAATATTATTATCATTTAACCATTTAATATTTTCATCATTTAATAAAACGCCATTTGTAGTAAGTGTCAATTTAAATATCTTACCAGTTTCTTTTTCTTTTTGACGTACATATTCTGTTACATATTTTACAACTGGCATATTAACAAGTGGTTCACCACCAAAAAAGTCAAGTTCACAGTGTTTACGTTTACCACTATGTGCAATGATATAATCAACAGCTGCTTTACCAACTTCTTTTGTCATCAAACGACGGTCATGACCCATATCACCCGTACCAGCAAAACAATATTTACAACGTAAATTACAATCTTCTGCCACAAGTAAACACATTGATTTTACCAATCCAGTTTCACCAAAATAAGGAGGCACATCAATATCTGGAGCAAATAATTCTCCACGATTCATGAGTTCATGTAATTCTTCTAAAATTTCACGAAGGTCTTTTTCATCATACGTATCAGCTAGATTTTTAATTACTTCTTCATCATTTGTACCATCAAAATAATCCATTACATCATAAACTGTTTTATCAATTAAATGTACAGTAGAACTATTCACATCCAATAATATGTACATTCCATTTTGATAAAATTTGTGTATTTTATTACTCATAGCCATTATTTAAAATTCACACCTCTAATAATAAATATAATTTATAATTCATCTCAATATATAATTTATATTTGAGTTTATTCATTGTCGCGAAATTACTAAAATCACTAAGAAAGGGACTGTCAATACAGCCCCCTACTTGAGAAATATTAGTGTTTTTCACAAACCTGATTACCAACTGTGCAAGAAGTTTTGCAAGCAGACTGACAAGATGCTTGGCATTCGCCACAACCGCCAGTTTTAATAGTAGCTTGAAGGTAAGGTTTGTTAACAGTTTTAATGTGTTTCATACTTATCTCTCCTTTGCGATTTAATATATAATATTGTATATGTTTTTAATCAAATAAGCAAGTCTAGCAAAATATATAAAAAAACTACCTGAAAATCATCATTTTCAAGTAGTTTTTTGTTCTTTATTATTTCTCTGGTATTAAAATAATTTGCACTGGTAAATTTGAAGCTCCTGGTGGTGTATATAAGAAACTTAATTTATCACTATTATTATATGTTCCTAAATAAGCATAATAATTAATATCTTTTTCATGTCCAAAAAACGGCAATTCATCTGGAGTAGAAATCATTTTATATTCACCATTTTCGCCTACTTTTACAGCGATAGCACCAGCATATACACCGCCTAAAGGCTTAAGATAATAACTTGTTTTCCCTTTACCTTCAAGCTTTGGTTCAAAATTATACACTATTCCATAATTACCAAAATTTTGTGTAATAGAATTATCTGTACTATCTTTACCATATTTATAAAGGTCTGTTTTATTATCACCTATATAAAAATACGCTTTTCCCATCTCTTCTGGATTATAAGCTCGTCTATTTGTTATATAACGTTCCTTACCTTCATAAGTTCCTCTTAAGCGATGTTCATCCTTTTTTAATATAGGTGCATAATTTACATATTTTAATAAATTTTTATCTGTAGGAGCAATCATTACACTTACTTTTAATGGTTTTTTTGCATAAAAGTCAAAAATACCATAAACTAAACCACCACTAGGAACAATTCTTTCATTATCTGCTACATTTAAAAAAGTTTTTTCATGCGGTGCAAGTCGTATTTCTCTAGTTTCGTGGTCATTAAAATATCTTTGCATAGTTACTTTTCCTACATAAAGATAATCCTCACTAGGACCAGCCACCGCTTCTTTTTTTACAGTGATAATATTACTTTCATTAGACATATTCTCGATGACTACAGCTATTTTTTTATCTTCTTTCATTCCATTTAAATGATAATATAATAATCTAGCATCACCTTTTACTGTATCTTGATACAAAATACCATCTTGTTCTACAGTTTCTGGAGAATCAGAAAATAATAATGTACTGCTATCGTCTTTTGATTCCATAAATAACAATTTATCAGCTTCATATTTTTCTACATCTTTATTTTTATTATTTAAAACGATTGTATTTTTTAACTCATTATTATTTTCTTGGGCTTGAGCTACTGAAAAATTATATACAACTGCTAATGATAATAAAAATGAAAAAATCTTATTTTTTTTCATAAATAAATAATACCCCTGTTCTATTTTAATGCTGATTAATAACTAATCTAGATAAAATTTTTGTTTTTAAAATACGCCATTTAAAACCAATATAACCAAAACGATAATTTGATACATTCGTTCTTTGTAATAAATACTTATTAGTTTTAAATGTATTAAATCCAGCATCACCAGTTACTGCTGCTAAATAATTATTATCCTTTAAACACTGAATGCTTTCATCTGTATATATTCCATTAGGATAAGAAAAGAAATATATTGTTTTTAATCCATTCCATTCCATCAAT
>USPM01000002.1 GCA_900556715.1 uncultured Megamonas sp.
GTACATTCTTCATCAGTATAAATACCCTTCTTAATCATAAAATAAATATCCTATTTTATTATAATATTATTTAATCTAAGATAATAGTATATAAAATTATTTTTTATTAACAACTTTCAAATAGCTCAAAGTAAAATTTATTGATTATAAATTCATACTTAAAATAGAAAAAGACTATATTTATTACAATTTATCTAATATAGCCTTTTATCCAACATATTAAATTTTTATATTAAAGTTTATTTTGATTTAGCCTTTACTAAAAACATCAATTTATCTTCTTTTAACTTATTGATATAATTGCGAAAAAAGATATTAGGAATTGCTACACCAACAGCTATTGCCAGTAATATCAAAGTTGTATTAACGCCATTATTTAAAACATGATGATAATTCATATTATCCACATTTTCTAAATTAATGATGCTAAATAATAAACGATACATAAAAACTCCTGGAATTAATGGAATTACTGAAGGAATAGTCAATACATGGCTAGGAGCATGTACTATATGCACTGCTTTTAACGATAATAAACTGACTATAACAGCACCTACAAGTGAAGCAGTTGCCTGTGAACAATCATATTCTAACATTAAAAAGTTGCGTACTCCCACTGAAATTATCGCCCCACAGGCTACTACAATTAATAATCTAGGTGGCATATTAAAAATAGTTGCAAAACCAATTGCTGCCACAGCTGCAGCAATAGCACAAATAAAAAATGAATTTGAAGAAAGACTCAAACTAGTGAAATCTTGTACCTGACATAATTTTATAGCAAAAGCTATACCAAAAGTCATACTGCCAATCATAAGTAAAGTATTCATCGCTCTTGTCATTCCAGCAGTAATAAAATTATCCACTAAATCATCAATCGCATTGATTAAAGGAATTCCTGGAACAATAAATAAACTACATGCAATGAGCGGATGCCATGGCGTATTAGTTGGCATAAAATGTATAAAGTATGCACAAATAGTAGCTACAAAAGCAGAAATAGTTATTGATGCATATGGATTGAATTTCAATAAATTACATTTCAATCGTGTCCAATATCCTATCATTGCACAAATAGATGTATATATAAACGCCCATAGATCACCACCAAATAATAAACTAAAACCACCACAAGCTAGTCCTGCACTAATCATTACTAGTGGTTTTTTATAGTATCTTTTACGTAAACAAATAAATCTCAATTCTTTTTCAAACTCATATAAAGAATAATCTTGCTCAATAGCTCTCCATGATAATTTACTAACTCCGGATATAGCTGTCATATCAACTCCATGCCTATAACATTTCTGAAAATTAGTAATCGATTTATCTCCCGTATTAATATTTATCATAATAGTAGTAAATGTGATATGTATTTGTAATCTTCGTTCTGGAATTTTCATAAATACGCCCACGCGTTTCATATTACACACGATACGATTTGTATCAGCCCCACTTTCCATCAATACCTTGCCCACACGTAAGATCAATTGTATTTTTCGTTCAAGTTCACTATCATCTTTCAAATTTTTTAAATTATTATGCTCCAAATAATCTTTCATATGTTTTAACCTCTATATCTTTATCTTTTTATTTTCTATTACCTAATAGCATAAATCATTTTATAACCATAGAAATTTCAACGATTAAACTTTTAACTTTTTCTTAATTTATTTACATTATCATACAAATAAAAATTAAATTCAAATACTGCTTTGTTATTCAATCTATAACTTAATTGCATTATTTATTTCAAAATCTATCTATTGACTATAGTTTTACACCATAGTTTATACTAAAATTAGGAAATATTTTATTTCTAGTTTATGAAAGGATTTGTTATTATGTTTACGAAAAAATATTGCTGGTTAATGTTATTACTAGCAATTATTTTGGAGATAACAGGCACAGCTTTAATGAAACTTTTTGCCATAAAAGGTGGTATGGAAGGTTATATCTTAATGCTTTTATTTATATTTTGTTCCTATTTTGCATTAAGTAAAGCCATTGTAAAAATTCCCATCAGTACTGCTTATGCTATTTGGGAAGGTATAGGCTTAATCGGCACAGCTTCTGTCGCTTATTTTATTTTTAATGAAGACTTATCTTTATTAAAAGTTTTAGCTTTTATGGTAATCTTAAGTGGTTTAATCATGATAAAAAAAGGAACTTATACTGTTTCAAATAAATAATGGGGTTGAATATTATGTCAGACGGTACGATTGGTACTTTATTGATTATTGGTTCTGTATTTTTCGATGTATTAGCTAATATTTGTCTAAAAAAATCTCAAGGATTTAAATATAAATTATATGGATTTTTGGCAATCAGTTTAGTCGGATTTGCGTTTTTATGTTTAGCTTACGCTATTAGCATCATGGATTTAAGCATTGCTTATGCCTTATTTGGTGCTTGTGGTTTACTTTTAACTACAATTATTGATAAATTATTTTTCGGTCTACGCATCAAGCCTTTGGGAATTATTGGCTTAATGACGATGATTACTGGTATTGTTTTAATAAAAATGATTTAAATAAATAAAACCACTATTTAGTATGAAATTATATCTTTAAAATTATACTATAATAGTGGTTATATTTA
Organism: uncultured Megamonas sp.; assembly: GCA_900556715.1. Next base: position 2,602 of record USPM01000002.1, read on the forward strand.
TTCACGTCATTGAACAATTTTATCAAAATCTTTTCGTGGTCTAACTACAGGTTTTTCATCAGTATAACCCAATAATTCAATATAATCTATTATTTCACCCTTTTTATTTAACCAATGTTTTAATTCTGGATATACAAAGAAAATATCTCCTATCCATAAACTTCCTAATCTTAAATTGTTAGCAGTTAATAACATATTTTCCATACTTGCACATATTGCTTGAATATCACAAATTTCAGCAATATGTTCCTCAAAACTCAAGAATTTTCTATATTCTTTAGATAATATATTTATTACAAAAATAAGTACTGCAGCTTCTTGCATAATTTTAAAACTATTTTGAGCACTATTGATATAGTTAACATAATTAGGTAATAATGATTGCATTAATTCCCTAGTTATTCCTTAATTTAAAATCTGCATACATTCTTGTTTTGATTTATCCATAACCACTATAAAATACCATGGTTGTCTATTCTTAGCAGAAGGAGCTTATCGTCCAGCTTCTAAAATTTTTTAATTAAATCTTTTGTTATTTATTCTGCTTAAACTTATGTATACTTCTCCTATTTTCAATATCAATTATCATAGATATTCACCTTCTTATTATACAAAAATAACCACTATCTAATAAAAAAATTGGGCTAGATAGTGGTTATTTTTATTTTTCTTGTAAAGAATCCCATAATAATAAAATATTATTACCTACTTCTGCATAAAAACGAATACTTTTTGTTTGTTTTCTTTCTTCCCAAGCTACATGGTTTTTTGATTTTTCCTGTGCATATTTTTCTTTAAAAACTTTTAACATTTTATCATTAAACTGTACATCAATCACCATATTATATCTTTGAAAATTTTTATCTACTAAAATATAATGATTATCTAATACTTTTAAATTATATTTTTTCTCAATTAAATCAACATAACCTTTTGGTAATTTATAATCCATATCTTAAAAATCCTTTCTTCATTTATAAATAAAGGCGTAATCCCTAAGGATACGCCTTTATTATTCATTTTAAATCAAATGGAGATAAGTTTCTTAAACTGTTTTCATTAATATCAGCATTAGCAAATTTATCTATCAACTGTTGCACTGCTAGTGTTGCAGATAATTTTCCATTAATTACATCTTCTTCAATTTCTCCTTTACTTTTTATAATCTCTGGACAACGATAAAATAAATTATGCAAATGTTCTTCTATCATAGTATACACCCAAGAAATCGTTTGTTGTTTTCGACGTTCCTTCAAAACACCATTAGCAAAACCTTGTTTCATAAAAACTTTCACAACATTTTGCCAAAAATCCATAATTCCTTCACCTGTATATGCTGAACAAGTATAAGCATGTGTAGTCCAGTGCTCTGTTGCTTGTCGCAAAAATTGCAAAATACGTTCATATTCTGCACGAGTCACCAATGCTCTTTGCTTATTATCTCCATCAGCTTTATTTACTAAAATAGCGTCAGCTAATTCCATAACACCTTTTTTCATGCCCTGTAATTCATCACCAGCACCTGTTAATACAACTAAAAGGAAAAAATCTACCATAGAACGTACTGTCGTTTCACTTTGTCCTACGCCTACCGTTTCCACTAAGATTGTATCATAACCAGCAGCTTCACATAAAAGTAATGTTTCTCTACTTTTACGTGTTAATCCTCCCAAAGTACCTCCAGATGGTGATGGTCGAATAAAAGCATTTGGCTCTCTTGATAACTGCTCCATTCTAGTTTTATCCCCTAAGATACTACCACGTGTAACTGTACTAGATGGGTCTACTGCCAATACTGCTACTTTATGCCCTTGTTGACATAATTTAGTTCCTAAAGCTTCAATTAAAGTAGATTTGCCTGCACCTGGTACACCTGTAATTCCAATTCGCATAGATTTTCCAGTATAGGGTAAAATTTTTTGAATTACTTCTTGTGCCATAGCAAAATGTGCACTTGCATTACTTTCAATTAAAGTAATAGCTCTTGATAAAATCATACGATTTCCAGCTAAAATACCTTTAACATAATCATCTACTGTTAATTTTACTCGTTTAACTATTTTAGGTTTATTTACATGATGTTCAGTTTTATTTTGCTCACTCATACCATCATGTCCACCTTCTACACCTCGCATAACTCTACAGGCAAATTTATCATCATTATTATCAGGTCTCCATGAAGGCTTATACGTATCAGTCATAACATTAGTCCTCCAGACGTTTGTTAAGAAGCTCCAATACTTTTTTTGCACAAACAGGAATTATCGTACCTGGTCCAAAAATGGCAGCAGCACCATGTTCATATAAGAAATCATAATCTTGAGCAGGTATTACCCCACCAATTACTACCATAATATCTTCACGACCACGTTTTTTCAATTCTTCAATGAGTTGTGGCATTAAAGTTTTATGACCAGCTGCCAAGGAACTCATACCTACAATATGCACATCATTATCAACAGCATCTTGAGCAGCTTCTTCTGGTGTTTGGAATAATGGACCAATATCAACATCATAACCCATATCAGCAAAAGCAGTAGCAATTACTTTTGCTCCACGATCATGACCATCTTGTCCCATTTTAGCAATATAGATACGAGGACGACGACCATATTCCACTTCAAACTTATCTGTCATATCACGAACTTCTTTAATAACATCATCATCACTAAATTCACTACTATATACACCAGATATAGAACGAATAATTGCTTTATGTCTACCACAAACTTTTTCTACTGCATCAGAAATTTCACCTTTAGATGCACGTGCTCTTGCTGCTTCTACAGCTAATTCTAATAAGTTACCTTCACCTGTTTCCATAGAACGAGTGATAGCTTCAAGACAAGAACGAACTTTGTCATTATCACGATTTGCACGTAATTTTTTAAGTCTTTCAATCTGAGCTAAACGAACTGCTGTATTATCAACTTCTAAAATATCAAGTGGATCTTCTTTATCTAAGCGAAGATAATTTACGCCAACAATTTTTTCACTACCAGAATCAATATGAGCTTGACGACGTGCTGCTGCTTCTTCTATACGCATTTTAGGCAGACCTGTATCAATTGCTTTAGACATACCGCCGAGAGCTTCAATTTCTTGAATATGTGCCCAAGCTTTTTTAATGAGTTGATTTGTTAAAAATTCTACATAATACGAACCACCCCATGGGTCAACTACCTTACATACTTTAGTTTCATCTTGAATGTATAATTGCGTATTACGAGCAATACGAGCTGAAAAGTCTGTAGGAAGAGCTATAGCTTCATCTAGTGCATTTGTGTGTAAAGATTGTGTATGACCAAGAGCTGCTGCCATAGCTTCAATACAAGTTCGAGTAATATTATTAAATGGATCTTGTTCTGTAAGACTCCAACCAGAAGTCTGAGAATGTGTACGTAAAGCCATAGATTTTGTCTTTTTAGGATGAAAAGAATTGACAATTTTAGCCCAAAGCATACGACCAGCACGCATTTTAGCAATTTCCATGAAATAATTTTTCCCCATAGCCCAAAAGAAAGATAATCGTGGTGCAAATTGGTCAATGGTTAATCCATGTTCTGTACCTGTACGCAAATATTCAAGACCATCAGCTAATGTATAACCTAATTCAATATCTGCTGTTGCACCTGCTTCTTGCATATGATAACCAGAAATAGATATACTATTAAATTTAGGCATATATTTAGAAGTATACTCAAAAATATCACCAATAATTCTCATTGAAGCTGCTGGTGGATAAATATAAGTATTACGTACCATGAACTCTTTTAAAATATCATTTTGAATAGTACCTGCCATAACAGCTTTATCTACACCTTGTTCTTCACCAGCCAAAATATAAAAAGCCATGATAGGAAGTACTGCACCATTCATAGTCATGGATACTGACATCTGATCAAGTGGAATGCCTTTAAATAATATTTCCATATCTAAAATAGAGTCAACTGCTACTCCTGCTTTACCAACATCTCCTACTACACGAGGATGGTCTGAATCATAGCCTCTATGTGTTGCTAAGTCAAAAGCAATAGATAAACCTTTTTGCCCAGCTGCAAGATTTCTACGATAAAAAGCATTTGATTCTTCTGCTGTAGAAAAACCTGCATATTGTCGTACTGTCCATGGTCTTGTTACATACATAGTTGCATATGGACCACGCAAAAATGGTGGAATACCTGCTACAAAATCTAAATGATTACAATCTTTATAAACATTTTCATCATAAAGTGGTGCTACATCTATTTGCTCCATAGTGCGATAAAAATTTTCCTCAAAAGATTTTCCAGTTTCTGCTTTTAAACTTTCTTTCCATTTAGCAAAAGCGACCTCACTCTGTATTGCTTGCTGAAAAGGAATTTGTGTAAAATCTGGTATTTTAGACATTATTCAATCATCCCCTTTTCTTTTTGCATACGAAGTAAAGTTTCATAGCAATTAGAACGAACACTTATATAATCGTCCATACCCGCTTCATCGCATGCTTTTTTTAATTCTGGTGTTGGTGCACCTGCTAAAAAAACTTTCATACTAGGTTTTATAGCCTTAATACCAGAAGTAACAGCTGGTGCGAGTTCTGGATAAGTTGCATCCGTAGAACAAACAATAGCTACATCAGCATTTGAATCAATAGCTGCTTGTACAGCTTCTTCTACTGTTGGAAAACCATTATTAGTAAGTACATTAAATGCTGCTACTTGCATAAATGAAGTAACAAAATCTGCACGTGCTTTATGCTGTGGAATAGGTCCCATATTAGCAAGGAAAATATTTACATTTTCCCCTGTTTTTTCTAGATACTTTTCTGTGCGATGACGAAGTTGTTCATATCTTTCAGTCCAGCGATGTGGCAAAATAGCTTCTATAACTTCACCTGTCGCCTCTCCTGTAAGTGCTGTAGATATTTCACCTAAAGTGGCACCCGCTTTAATAGTCTGTTTAACTGTATTCATTAATGAACCATGTTCACTAAAATCACGTTTACCAATTTCCGATAATAATAATTTAACATAATCATTATCACGTACTTTTACATTAACTTTAAGTGCCATTTTTCTATCTGCTATAATTTTATCAAAATCAATTTCTGGTACTTCCAATAATTTTTCAGTCATATTTGGATACATATTATTACCAACAGCACGATCTTTTCTTGTTGCTAAATTTTTAAAACGAGCTTGTAATACTTCATTAATAGCTATCTGCACAGTATTATTTTCTAAAGCTTTTATTAAACCACCATGAGCTTCAATTTCTTGAAATTTTGCCCAAGCCTTTTGAGTAAACTCTTCTGTCAATGGTTCAAGATACCAACTACCACCAGCAGGGTCTATTGGTTGAATAAAATTAAATTCATGTTGCTCCATAATTTGAATATTTCATGCAATACGACGAGAAAATTCATCACTAGGACGTATACAATGGTCAAATGGTTTTACAAACATACCATCCATACCACCAACAACAGCAGAAAATGATTGTGTAGCTGCACGAAGTAAATTTACATAAGGATCATATACTGTTTGACAAAAAGTATTACACATATATGATGTATATATAATGCATATAGCATAAGGATCATATACTGTTTGACAAAAAGACGATGTACTTACATATACATTAATTTTTTGAGCTATATCATCTCCACCACAATTTTTAACAATTTGAGCCCAAATCATTTTCACACTGCGTAATTTAGCAATTTCCATAAAAAAATTTGCACCTATACTAAAATGAAAACGTAAATGACGACAAAAAGTATTCACATCAATGCCACGTCGTTCCATAGATTTCATATATGTTACAGCTTCATTCATGGCATATGCTACTTCTTGGATATCATTTGCACCACCATTGTGATAAACATCTGTATTTACTACTACAGTCTTTAATTCTGGTGCAAATTTTTCTGCCCAACAAATACTATGAGCCATTTCATCATAATATTCATCAAGAGGTCGTGTAAGCTTTCCATCTAAAGCTAATTCTCCAATAGGATCTGCTGTAATAGCACCATGAAGTTTTTTTAGTGATAATTTTTTCTGTTCACACACCACTGCAACAGCAGAAAGTAATGCTATATTAGAAGCACCTGCATAGATATCAATTTCAAATTTTTCTAAATCAACATCATCTAATAATTTATTTACATCTGATAAAGTCGATAAAGAAACACCAATATCTGCGATTTCTTCTTTATTAGCTGTATCTACATCATAACCTTTACGTGTTGCTGTATCCAAAACTATACTTGCAGCTGTTGAACCTTTTAATAATTCATATTTTACCATTTCATTGGCTTCACTAGGAGTTTTAGCATCACACTTTTGAGCTATTGTCCATGGTTTATGTATATAACCACTAACATTAGCTCCACGTAAATTACTTTCCATTCCTGGATAAGTCTTATTATGAGTTAACCCTTCTAAATCTTCCATACGATAAATAGGGTTTAATGTAATACCTTCATAAGTTTTAGTAAACATACTTTTTTCAAAAGGTTTTCCCTTTAATAATACCACTACAGCTTCTTTCCATTCTTCATATGAAGGAATTTCAAACTCATCAAAAGTAACAGCAGGAATATCTTGTTCTTGTTGTTCTTCTTGTCGAATTTCTTCGCCAAGTGTTTTATCTTGTTCCATATATAATAATTTCCCTTCTCTACTTCTGCATTTTCATTTAAGGGGATAATTTAATACTATTATTGAATAGTTAATAAATACTCTTATATATCTAATAAATGGTTCGAGTTCCTCCTACCTAGATATTAAATATAAAATTTATAAAAAAGCCATCACTAAATTTAGTGATGGCTGGATTGGTAATATATATTCCCCAAATATTATTTACCATTTTTATTAAATTATTCAAGCATTTATGCTAATCATAATAATGATTAAATTTTTCAGTAAATTAAACATAATTTACAACAAATTAATATGATACATCGATGGCACTTGCTTAAGATAATCATGAGCCATCTTCATGGATTATCTCTATAAACAGAAAAACCGCTTTTCATAAACAATATATGAAAAACGGTAGAAAATTATAATCAGAATTTACATGTATAAAAAACATATACATTACATTCTACTACATCTCTCCCCGTCTCTCGCAGGTCAAACGACGATGCTTCTTATAGGCAGTTCTTCTGACTCAGTATCATTGCTCACTTCGCCTTCCCAGTTTCCCAGTGACATTCATGAAGTTTGCTCCTCTTTACAGCGGCGGGACCGTGCCGGATTTTAACCGTCTTCCCTATTAAGCATAAATATGCACCTATAAGGTTTCATTATCAACTTGTCGCCTTTATTATACTTTTTATTTTATATATTTGTCAACGATAAATTAAAATAATTTTAAGATAATTATTTTATATAGAGTATTGACACAAATTCTATATAGTGATATTCTAAAAAAGAACTGAATATAGTTCAATGAATCAGGTGTCCATTTGGACTTAATAGGGAATTCAGTACGTGATTATTCACTAATCTGAAACGGTCCCGCCACTGTATGAGGGAACTTATCCAAAATATGTCACTGGGAAACTGGGAAGGCTTGGATATAGTAATGAACTCGAGTCAGGAGAACTGCCTGATTAACAATCACCGTGTGCAATTGATTTATTTTAATTGCCATACCTGCGAGCGATGGGGAGGAGATTAGACAGTAAATTTTTAAATTTACTCAATTCGTCTATTCACCTCTTTTCAAAGCGAAAAGGGGTTTTTTATTTATCGGTTTTACTTTATGTCTTCAGCAAACATAAGGTAATCATTGCTCAAAATTCCAAACTAATCATTATATTGTTTTATTATTATGCGTATAGCATGCTTAAGTATTATCCTAAGCATGCTATTTTTTTCTTATAATTTGATTTTAAAGATAGCTTTTTTTATAGTTTGACTTTGTTGACAAATAATAGCAGTGCGATGAGCATCTTCTGGATAACAAATTAAAAAATCACCTTTGTTGATTAAGTTAACAGTAGCTTTTTCTTCACCTGTTAATTCCACAAAATCGCGATTTTCATCAAATGATTTTATTTGCATATCATCGCAAAAGTTCACATCAATACTTTCTTTACCTTCAATAATCACATGCACATCAATATATTTTTTATGTGCTTCCCAAAAACGCTCTTCACGTTTTACTGTAGCATAGTTTTCGATATTAACAAAAAACTCATCGCCATTTATTTTATAACTACCTTTTCCATATGTAGCTAAATCATGTTCTTTTGCATAAGTGAAACAAGCTTTTATTTTTTCTGTCAAAAAATCATATTTATCTGCGTATTTAATATTGCCAAAAATCACTTTTATAACCTCTTTTCTTAATTTATTAAAATAATTATATCATGATATTGAAAAAATATTCTTCTCCATTTATCATTAAAGCTAAATATTAATATTATAAGTGAGATGATTTTATGGTACACATACCAAAATTAAATACATTACAAACTGAAAATAAAATTCCCTTTAAAGTAGAAGCACCTTTTGAACCTACAGGCGACCAACCTCAAGCAATTGAAGCTCTAGCTCAAGGCATTCAAAATGGTCAAACATCACAAGTTTTATTAGGTGCTACAGGTACAGGAAAGACTTTTACTATCGCTAAATTAATTGAAAAAGTCCAAAAACCTACACTTGTTATCGCTCATAATAAAACGCTAGCTGCACAATTAGCTAGTGAGTTTAAGGAATTTTTTCCGCATAACGCTGTAGAATATTTTGTCAGTTACTATGATTATTACCAACCAGAAGCCTATATTGCCCAAACAGATACTTATATCGAAAAAGATTCTTCCATCAATGATGAAATCGATAAACTTCGCCATTCTGCAACTTGTTCTTTATTTGAACGTCGTGATGTTATCATTGTTGCTAGTGTATCTTGTATCTATGGCTTAGGTTCACCAGAAGATTATTATGATTTAGTCTTATCTGTACGTGAAGGTCAAGAATATCCTCGTGATGATATTTTGCGAAAATTGGTTTCTATCCAATATGAACGCAATGATATAAATTTTGACCGTGGTAAATTCCGCGTTCGTGGCGATGTCATTGAAATTTTTCCTGCTGGCTATAGTGATAGAGCCATCCGCATTGAACTTTTTGGTGATGAAGTCGACCGCATTTTAGAAGTAGATACTCTAACTGGTGAAGTCTATGGTCAACGCAAACATATTTTAATTTACCCTGCTTCTCACTATGTAACTTCTAAAGAACATATGAAAGAAGCTATCGACTCCATACAAGCAGAACTTCAACAGCAATTAAAAATCCTTGAAGATGATAATAAACTCTTAGAAGCTCAACGTTTGAAACAACGCACAAATTATGATTTAGAAACTATGGAAGAGATGGGATATTGCTCTGGCATCGAAAATTATTCACGCCATTTGACAGGCAGAAAAGCTGGCGAAGCTCCTTATACACTTCTTGATTATTTCCCTGATGATTTTTTAATCGTCATTGATGAATCTCACGTTACTATACCCCAGATAAAAGCCATGTATGCAGGCGACCGCTCACGCAAAGAATCACTTGTTGCTAATGGTTTTCGTCTGCCTTCTGCCTTTGATAATCGCCCTTTACGCTTTGAAGAATTTCTCGATCATATCAATCAGATAATCTATGTTTCTGCTACACCAGCACCATTTGAATTAGCACAAGCAAATCAAGTAGTAGAACAGATAATCCGTCCAACTGGTCTATTAGACCCTGAAATAGAAATTCGCCCACTTGAAGGGCAAATGGACGATTTACTTGGAGAAATCAAAATTCGCACTAAGAAAAATGAACGTGTGCTCATCACTACTTTGACTAAAAAAATGGCTGAAAATCTCACTGATTATTTAAAAGAAATGGGTATCAAAGTTCGTTATCTTCATTCTGATATTGCCACTATTGAAAGAGCAGAAATCATTCGCGATTTGCGTTTAGGAAAATTTGATGTACTCGTAGGGATTAACTTATTACGTGAAGGCTTGGATATGCCAGAAGTTTCTTTAGTAGCTATTTTAGATGCTGATAAAGAAGGCTTCTTGCGTTCAGAGACATCTCTCATTCAGACAATCGGTCGTGCTGCTAGAAATGCTCATGGTAAAGTAATCATGTACGCCGACCGCATCACCGATTCTATGCAAAAAGCCATTGATGAAACTATGCGTCGTCGAGAAGTCCAAGATAAATATAATCAAGAACATCATATAACGCCGAAGACAATTCAAAAGAAAATAAAAAATCTCATTGAAACTACTATGGTTGCAGAAGAAAAGGCAAGTTATGATGCTGAAAAACCAAAGAAAAAATTGAAAATGACTGCTAAAGAAAAGAAAAAATTAATTCTTTCTTTAACTAAAGAAATGCAAGAAGCTTCTCGCAACTTAGAATTTGAACGAGCTGCTCAAATTCGCGATATTATCTTTGAATTAAACGAAAAAAAATAATTTATTTTATTCATAAAAAAGCACTATAGCATGAAAACTATAGTGCTTTTACTTATTCATCATAAAGATGACAACGTACATATCTATTATTTACCATTTTCATTTCAGGTAATTTCTGTCTGCAAATTTCTTTAGCTTTTGGGCAACGCGTATTGAATGGACACCCTTTTGGCGGATTTAATGGACTTGGCAATTCACCTTGCAAGATAATTCGCTGTTTATGTTTTTCTTTTTGTGGATCTGGCAATGAAATTGAAGATAACAATGCTTTCGTATATGGGTGTAGAGGATTTGTATATAAATCTTCTGTATCAGCAAGTTCTACAATTTGCCCTAAATACATAACTGCTACTTTTTGGCTGATATAACGTACCATAGCTAAATCATGAGCAATAAATAAATATGTCAGACCTAATTCATTCTGTAATTTTTCTAGCAAATTTACGACTTGTGCTTGAATAGATACATCAAGTGCCGAAATCGGCTCATCGCAAATAATCAGTTTAGGTTCACAGGCAAGTGCTCTAGCTATACCGATACGCTGTCTTTGTCCACCACTAAATTCATGAGGAAAACGGTTTGCCTGCTCTTTACTCAATCCTACTAATTCCAATAATTCATAGATACGCTCTTGTCTTTGTTTTTTATCTGTATATAAATTATGCACAAGCAAAGGCTCTTCAATGATATCTGCCACTGTCATTCTTGGATTTAATGAAGCATATGGATCTTGAAATATCATTTGAATATCCTTTGTCATCTCTTTATTTTGTGAAATATCTTTGCCTGCAAATATGATTTTGCCTTTTGTTGGCTTATACAATCCGATAATAGTTCTACCTGTAGTTGATTTTCCACAGCCTGACTCACCTACAAGACCTAATGTTTTTCCCTCTTCTATGGAAAAACTGACATCATTTACTGCTTTCAAAATCTGTTTTGGTCCTCCCCAAAAAGAACGCTTCACTACAAAATCTTTATGTAGATTTTTGACTTCTAATAAATTCATCAAAATTCCTCCCTATTCTCTTTGGGTGCAAATTCATGCTCCAACCAACATTTTACATAATGATCTTTATTTAATTGTGTCTTTTCTGGCATCAACTGCATACAAATTTTCATTGCTTTTGTACAGCGTTTGACAAATGGACAATAATCAATACTTTCTTTTAAATCTGGTGGCTGACCATCGATCACATATAATTTATCTTCTTTATTTAAATTTAAATGAGGCAAAGATTTTAATAAACCTCGCGTATAAGGGTGATGTGCATGATAAAACAAATCATCAACATTTGCTTTTTCCACGATTTGACCTGCATACATAACTGCTACTTCATCGCAAATATTGGCAATAACCCCTAAATCATGCGATATCATAATGATGGACATATTCAATTTTTCTTGTAAGGATTTCAATAAATCTAAAATTTGTGCCTGCACAGTTACATCAAGAGCTGTTGTCGGCTCATCTGCTATCAATAATTCTGGTTCACAGGCAAGTGCCATCGCAATCATCACGCGTTGACGCATACCGCCACTGAATTGATGAGGATAATCTTTCAATCTTTTTTTGGCAAATGGTATCCCTACTAAATTTAATAATTCTACAGCTTTTTCTGTCGCTTCTTTATCCGATAATTGTTTATGCAAAAATAAAACTTCTTTTATCTGCGTACCAATTGTAAGTACAGGATTTAAAGATGTCATTGGGTCTTGGAATATCATCGCAATTTTATTGCCACGAATTTTGGCTAAATCTTCATCTTGAAAATTAACTAAATCCTGACCTTGCCATAAAATCTGACCATTTTCAATAATGCTATTTTCTTTAGGCAATAAACCCATGATAGCATGAGCCGTCACTGATTTTCCACAGCCTGACTCGCCCACTATTCCTAGAGCTTGTCCTCTTTTTAAATCAAAACTGACATTGCGTACTGCTTTTACTTTTCCTCGATAAGTCTGAAAAGCAACTGCTAAATCTTTTACTTGTAAAATTTCTTTATTTTCTTCCATGGTAAACACTCATTTCTTCACTATTTTAACGACGCATCTTAGGGTCTAAAACATCTCGCAGACCATCACCTAAAAAGTTAAAAGCCAACATAGTGACACTGATAGCTACTGCTGGAAAAAATAATTGAAAAGGATATGCACGCAAATTATTTACACCTTCTGACGCTAAAACGCCCCAACTAGCCATCGGTGCAGAAACACCAAGTCCGATAAAACTCAAAAAAGCTTCTGTAAATATTGCATCAGGAATAGCTAATGTCATTGTTACAATAATTGCCCCCATGGCATTTGGCAATAAATGTCTAAATAAAATTCTTTTTTTCGATACACCTATCGTTCTAGCTGCCAAAATAAATTCTTGTTCCTTCATTGATAAAATTTGACCACGCACAATTCTTGCCATCTGTAGCCAATAACCAATACCTAAAGCAATAAAAATATTGATAAGCCCTGGCTTTAAAATTACCATCAATAAAATTACATATAATAAAGTTGGTACGCTATATAAAATATCCACAATATTCATCATTATACGGTCGATCTTGCCACCGCAAAAACCTGCTATTCCGCCATAGATTACACCAATAAAAAGATTTAATAAACTAGCCACTATACCAATAGCTAAAGAAATTCTCGCACCATATAATACGCGAATAAAAATATCTCTCCCCAAATTATCTGTACCAAACCAATGCTCCCAACTTGGAGAACTATTCGTCATCATCAAATTCTGTTCATCATAAGTATGGCTAGAAAAAATAGGGCCAAAAATAGCTACAACTATTAAGCATACGATAATAATTAATCCCAGCAAAGCCATTTTATTTTTCTTTAATCTAATCCACGCATCTTGCCAATATCCCAATGTTTCTTCTTTTTTTTGCACCTGCAAAATTTCTCGCTCTAAAGGCACAAATAAATCTTTATTTATCATCTTCATTCACCTTTTTCTTCACCGATTTTAATGCGTGGGTCTAATAACGGATAAAGTAAATCCACTACCATATTTAAAACAATTACAATCACACTATAAAAAATTGTTACACCTAAAATTACAGTATAATCTCGATTATAAATACTAGTTACAAAATATTGCCCCAAGCCTGGTATCGCAAAAATAGTTTCAATGACAAAACTACCTGTCAAAATACTAGCTGTCATAGGGCCTAAATAAGTTACTACAGGAATTAATGAATTGGGCAAAGCGTGTTTTATCAAGACTCTGCTCCATGATAAACCTTTTGCTCTCGCTGTTTTTATATAATCTTGTGATAAAATATCCAACATACTAGAACGCGTCAATCTAGCGATAAATGACATTGGCATTCCTGATAAAGCCAAAGCTGGCATGATTTCATATCGCCAACCATTCCACATAGCAGCTGGCAATAAATGCAATTTTGTCGATAATACATATATAAGTAATGCCGCCACAACAAAACTAGGCACAGCAACTCCTAAAGTCGTAAAAAAATTAACTGCCCTATCTTGCCATTTATCTTTTTTCACACCTGCTAATATTCCCGCTGGTATGCCGATAATAATTGCTATTAAAATTGCTTCTATACCCAATTTAAACGATACTGGAAAACCATCTTTGATAATATCATTTACACTACGACCTGGATATTTAAATGATGGCCCTAAGTCACCTTGTACTAAATTGCATAAATAATCACCATACTGCTTATATAAAGGATCATTTAATTTATATCTTTCTTCTATACTATGTAATACATATGGAGGCAAAGATTTTTCTGCCGTAAAAGGCCCTCCTGGTATAGCACGCATTAGAAAAAAAGTTATCGTTATAACTATCCATAAAACAATAAATGCGTTAAAAATTCGCTTGATTATATATCCCATATCTCATCTAACCTCCAATATAGATTAAACTATATTATAAAATTTAATCATCTAAACTGCAAATTTATTATATCACCAAAATTTTATATCTATAAATTTATAAACAAAAAGACTCAAATCAGCATTTACACTAATTTGAGTCTTTTGCATATTTCAATAAAAATTCAATTTAAAATTATAAACATTGTTCAGTTCTGCCGATGATATCATCTTGAGTTTTCTTAGACAAAACATTGAAAAAGGCACTATAACCTGCTATGCGTACGATTAAATCTTTATGTTTTTCTGGGTGTTTTTGTGCATCAATTAAAGTTTCTCTCGATACGATATTATATTGAACATGATATCCATGCAATCTATTGAAGAAGGCACGAATTAACATTTCTAATTTTTGTTTATTTTCTTCTGTAGAAAGCATTTGCGGTGTCATTTTTTGATTTAATAACACTCCACCAGTTATTTTTTCTGTTGGCAATTTAGCAACAGATTTAAATACAGCTGTTGGGCCATTTTTATCTGCATTATGTGCAGGGCTACAACCTTCCGCAAGTGGTTCATAAGCATTTCTTCCATCAGGTGTCGCCATTGTTCCCATACCTTGACCTACATTAGCACTAATTGAAGATGTACCGCCATAGCGAATACCACCGATTGGACCTCTATGATAACGAGTATTTGGATATTTTTTGATTTCATCTAAATAAGAATCATAAGCTTCAACTACAAGATTATCTACATAATCAATATCATTACCATATTTGGGCACTTCATCAATCAACATTGCTTGAATTTTTTTATTTTCATCAGATTGGAAATCATCTAAAATAGCGTTCCAAAGTTGAGTTGGTGTGATTTTCTTTTCTTCAAAAACTAATTTTTTAATTGCAGCTAAAGAGTCTGCCATATTGGCAATACCAACGTAACCGTTTTGACTGAAAGTGAAAAATTTTCTAAGCATAGCGTTGTTCCTTTAAATTTAAAAGACAGTGTAACAATAGTAATAACTGATGATAATATCACAGATACCATCAAAGCTGAATTAGAAAGTAAATCCATCCAAGTTATAATTTCATAGAGAATAATAAAAAAATAGCATTATCTTTAAAGATAATGCTATTTTTATTGCTAACTTTATATTTATTTTTTATTTACTTTTATTATTTACCTTTTGCTGGTTCAATATTTAATTTATAACCTTTAATAGTATTTCTATGCATTACAGATATTACTTTTTCAGCTATATCTTTTGGAACTTCTACAAATGTGAATTTATCATAAATATTGATTACACCGATTATACTTCCTGGAATATCAACTTCTGAAGCAAATGTACGTACGATATCCTGCGGGCGAATACCTTGTTTACGTCCAATATTTAAGAATAAACGTACCATGCCAGGTGCTGCACCTGTATTTTCAAAACGTTCATCTAAAACTTTGTCTTCTTTTTCTTTTACACCTTCAATAGAAAGTTGTAAAGCTGCTGCTGCAATATCTACATAATCAAAACCTTCATTGGCAATATCAGAAATAATTAAATGATAATCTGCATACGTATTATTATTTAATGTTTTTAATAAACGTTCTTTTATTGCTTCTTTTTGACGTTCAATAACATCAGCAGGTGTTGGAAGTTCTCCTCGTATCATGCGAGATTTTGTCATGCGTTCAATTAATTTTAATTGACGATATTCTTTTGGTTCAATGAAAGTAACCGCAATACCAGTACGGCCAGCACGACCAGTACGACCTATACGATGTACATATGATTCATGGTCTTGTGGAATGTCAAAATTGATTACATGACTGATATCATCTATATCAATACCACGAGCAGCTACATCTGTTGCAATTAAAATTTCAAGTTTCCCTTCACGGAAACGACGCATAACGCGGTCACGCTGTGCTTGACTCATATCACCATGTAAGCTACCAGCCATATAACCACGAACTTGTAATGAAGCTTGAAGGTCATCAACATTTTTCTTTGTACGGCAGAAAATAATATATTTACCACTATCTTCTATATCAAGTACACGACAAAGACCTTCAAATTTGTCACGAGTTTCAAAATATAATTGGTCAACTGATGGCACTGTAAGCTGTTCACGACTGATCATTACTTTTTGCGGATTATGCATATAGCTACGTGCTAATTTTTCAATTGGTGCTGGCATTGTCGCAGAGAATAATAAAGTTTGACGAGTTTCACTTTGTGCCAAATTTGACATGATTTCTTCAATATCTTCAATAAAGCCCATATCGAGCATTTCATCAGCTTCATCTAAGATGAGCATTTTTACATGGTCAAGTTTTATAGTATTACGACGGATATGGTCGATAAGTCTACCTGGAGTACCTACTACAACTTTTACGCCAAAACGGAGAGCTCTAATTTGACGGTCTATCATCTGACCACCATATACAGGTAAAGTTTTTACACGTTTATATTTACCAATTTTATTAAATTCTTCTGCAATCTGAATAGCGAGCTCACGTGTTGGTGTCAATACTAAAGCTTGAATGTATTTATTTTTTTCATCAATCTTTTCAATAGTTGGAATACCAAACGCTGCTGTTTTACCTGTACCTGTTTGGGCTTGTCCTATAACGTCGTGACCTTCTAATGCTAAAGGTATTGTCTGTGCTTGAATTGGAGATGGTTCTTCAAATCCCATATCACGAACAGCATTTAATACCTTTTTACTTAATTGCATATCTTCAAATTTAATAATTTTTTCTTCCAAAAATAGTCCTCCTATTTACTTTATTCCTTCATATCAAAGAAATATAATCCATCATTTATTTTTAATATATTGTCTTATCATTTCTAATGCTTGCTGAGTTGAACGATATCGTATACGTGCTCTGTCGCCTGAAAAAATATTTTCTTTTACTACTGTACCATTTTTACCAGCAATTGCAATATAAACTAGACCTACAGGCTTTTTATCTGTACCACCAGTAGGACCTGCTATACCAGTTATACCCACACCAAGGCTAGAGCCTATAGTTTTTCTTATACCTTCAGCCATTTGTTTAGCTACTTCTGGTGATACTGCACCCTTTGTATTTAAAATATCTTTATCTACATCGAGAAATTTCATTTTAGCTTCATTGCTATAGGTAACAATACTGCCTTTGATATACATAGAACTACCAGAAATAGATGTCAATCTACTAGCTAACATTCCGCCAGTACAAGATTCAGCACAAGCTACAGTCAAGCAATTATCTTTCAATAATTTAGCCACAACTTCTACCATATCTTCATCATCAACTGCATAGATATATTCACCTACACGAGCTCTTACTTGCGTTTCTACTTCAGCAATCATTTTTTCAGCTTCTTTTTTATCTTGTGCCTTTGCTGTGATGCGAATGATTACCCCTTCTGGTCGAATAAGTAGAGCTAATGTCGGATTAGACTGGGCTAAAATCAAATCTTTTATCTTTGTCTCTAATAAAGACTCTCCTATACCACAAGTATTTAATACTTTAGATACAATTACATGTTTAAAACCGAATTTTCTTTGTAAAAACGGCTTTAGACTGCGTTCAAACATATCTTTCATTTCACTTGGTGGGCCTGGCAAATTAATTAAATATTTACCATTATTTTCCAAGACAACACCAGAAGCTATACCATTATAATTTAAAAATACTTCTGCACCTTCTGGAAGTGTTACCTGACGCAAATTATTTTCAGTCCAGACAACATGTCTTTGAGCAAAATGTTCGTCCATGCGTCGTTTACTTTCGGCATGGATTTTTAATTTACGTCCAAAAATCTCTGCTGATACTTCTTTTGTTATATCACCTTGTGTTGGCCCTAAACCGCCAGAAGTTATGACGATATCTGCTCTAGACAAAGCATGTTCCAATACTTCTTTCATGCGATCATGATTATCGCCAACAGTCGTTTGATAAACTACATCAAAACCTAATTCATTAAGACGAGTTGACATATATGCTACATTCGTATTGATTACTTGCCCTAATAACAATTCACTACCTGTAGTTACAATTTCTACTATCATCTAAAACTCATCTCCAATTAAATTATTTATGCATCTACGCGTTCACCCACTACGTCATAATCAAAGCCCTGTAAAATTTTGACTTTAACAATATCACCTGGCTGACTGATATCATCACCTTCGATAAATACTTGACCATCTACATCTGGAGCCTCACGATAAGAACGACCATATGCCATATGCTGTTCATCATCGCGACCTTCAATCAATACATCAAGGATTTTGCCTTCCATTTCAATATTGATAGTTTCAGAAATTTTGCTTTGAAGGCTCATCAAATCATGATAGCGTTCTTGCATTATATTTTCATCAACCTGATTTGGCATATCATAAGCAGGTGTTCCTTCTTCACGAGAATAAGAGAAAATACCCACTTTATCAAAACGCTGTTTTTCTACAAAATTACGAAGTGTAGTATATTGAGAATCTGTTTCTCCAGGGAAACCAACAATAAAGCTAGAACGAATTACAACACCTGGAATGCGTGTACGTAATTTGTCCAATAATTCTTCTACACTTTCTTTTGTATCACTGCGACGCATACGTTTTAGCACATCATTATGTGCATGCTGTAATGGTAAATCTACATAGTTACAGATTTTTTCCTCACTGGCAATCAAATCAATTAATTCATCTGTAAATGTATGTGGATAAGCGTATTGTATACGCAACCATTTTACTTTTTCAATCTTAACCAATTCTTTTAATAATTCCACTAAAGATGGCTTACCATAAATATCTCTACCATAGTATGTTGTATCTTGAGCAATAATATTAAATTCTTTTACACCTTTTTCGGCTAAAGCTTCAACTTCTTGTTTAATATCTTCAATAGTACGACTGCGATAATTGCCACGTACATACGGAATAGCACAATATGCACAACGATGATTACAACCTTCAGCAATTTTAATATATGCACTATAAAATGGAGTAGTAAAAATACGAGGTGTTGAAGCTGTATAAATTTCTTTAGATTCACCTGTAATCAATACACGTTTTCTTTCTTGAATAGTAGCTTCAACAGCTTCCATAATACGGCTCCATGCACCAGTGCCAACAATAGCATCTACTTCAGGAAATTCTTCTAATAATTCCTGACCATAACGCTGCCCCATACAACCAGCGATAATTAAAGAACGACATTTTCCTTTGCCCTCTTGTTTGTATTCTGCCATATTTAAAATAGTTGTAATTGATTCTTCTTTAGCAGACTGAATAAAAGTACATGTATTTACAATCAAAATATCAGCTTTTGCTGGTTCAGATGTAATTTCTATATTATTTTTGGCTAAAATACCTAGCATCACTTCTGTGTCTACTAAGTTTTTAGAACAACCTAAACTTATAAATCCAGCTTTTAACATATTTTCTCCTCCTGAGCCCAAGCTCTTTTAATTATTTTAATTTTTTAAACGTATATTTGTTACCCATTCATCTAAAATAGCTTTTCTAGCATTATCATCAAAGATATTATTTTTAGCTAAAAATTTTATATTTTTACCAGCAAATTCTTTATACGTCAAAGATGTATAATTTGTTGGCACATAATAATAACGATTTTTTTGTAAACTTATTTGAACATCATCGCCCAATAACCATTTAATAAAGTGATTAGCTTCCACTTGTTGTTTACTATCTTTAACTATACCTACTGCTGTTAATTGATAAGCTGTTCCATCTTTAGGATAAATGATATTCAACGGATAATTATCATTTATATATCGTATAGCTTCACTTTGAACTGATACAGCTATATCAGCTTCGCCCATGCCAACCATACGTACAGGCGTAGATAAATATTTAGCATAGCGAACTACTTTAGGATGAATCTGTTGCATTAACATCATTGTATTTTCTACATTTTTATCTTCACTTAAAGAATATAATACATTTGCAGCTGCTGACGCAACCATAAAATCCGTCATGCCTATTTTTATATTATTATTTTGTGCCAATTCATCCCATGTAAGTGGAATATGCCAATTATTTTTCACATAATCTAAATTATAACAAAAAACAATAGGATCATACCATACACCAATCCAAGAATTATTTTTATCTTTAAATTGTTCGTTTACGATATCTTCTTCTTCTGAGATATTACTCGTTAATTTATTTGCATCACTTAAATTTTCCAACACTCGAGAATCAGTTAATACCATATCTATATTTTCTATATCATCTTGCTGAAAATGATTTAACAATTCATCTTTCGATACGGGGATAAAATTTACTTGAATATTAGCTTCTTTTTGATATTCATTAGCAATAATCGAAGCCATCTCTACAGGAATTGTAGTATATACTGTTAAAGTTTTTGTTACAGGGATAAATTTATCTGCCACTTGTTTTTTGCCAACACTTTGTGTCATGTAAAGTAAAGATGCTAATACCACAAATAAAACGCATAATCCAATTATCAATAAAGGTATATATCTTCGCATACTTTCACTTCCTGTAAAATAATTTCTTTGTTGAGCAAAAAACAGGCAATCAATGTTATGATTGCCTGTTAATAACTCTATTTACTACTATGTCTCATCCATGGTGGAAGATCTGGGAATCCCATTCCCACTTCTTCTACTGCTGGTTGTTTTGGTACTGAAGGAAATTCAGGTACACCTTCATCAGCATTTTCATCAAATCCTGTAGCTATAACAGTTATTCTTACAGTATCATCAAGAGTTTCATCAATTGCTGTACCAAAAATGATATTTGCATCTTCATGTGCTGCTTCAGAAATAATTCTTGATGCTTCATTTACTTGTGCTAATCCTAAGTTTGGACCACCTGTAATATTATACAATACGCCTTTTGCCCCTTGGATAGAAGTTTCCAATAATGGACTGTTTACAGCAATTTTTGCTGCATCAATAGCTGCATTATCACCTTGGCCTTCACCTATACCCATGAGTGCAGAACCTGCATTGCTCATGATTGTTTTTACGTCGGCAAAGTCAAGATTGATAAGACCTGGAACTGCTATCAAGTCTGAAATACCCTGTACACCTTGACGAAGAACATCATCTGCGATACGGAAAGCATCTACCATTGAAGTCTTTTTATCAATGATATCCAATAATCTATCATTTGGAATTGTGATCAAAGTATCTACATTTGCTTTTAAATTGGCAATACCAGCTTCTGCCTGTTTTAAACGTTTTTTACCTTCAAAAGTGAATGGTCTTGTAACTACACCTACAGTAAGTGCACCGACTTCTCTAGCACATTCAGCTACGATTGGAGCACCACCTGTACCTGTGCCACCGCCCATACCAGCAGTTACGAAAATCATATCTGCACCTTGCAATGCTTTTATGATATCATCGCGATTTTCTTGAGCTGCTTTTTCGCCAATTTCAGGTCTAGCTCCAGCACCTAATCCACGAGTTAATTTTTCACCAATCTGCATGCGATTTTGTGCCATAGCATGAACTAATGCTTGAGCATCTGTATTAATCGCTATGAATTCTACTCCTTTTAAACCAGAAGCAATCATTCTATTTACGGCATTATTACCGCCACCACCAACGCCAACTACTTTTATTTTCGCAATTGGCTCCATTTCTTGTTCCTGATCAAACTCAAACACAACTGTTACCCCCAGTTCTTTATCCTCATAGATTTCTTATTTGTAAATATAATTTCTATTAAAATATTTGTTTCAAAAATACTATAATTTAATTTATTATTTGTTAATCAAATTATATTTATCTTTGTTTAAAAAATAATGCACTTAATAACTAATTATATACCAAAATAAATAATTAGCCAATATCATATTTTTTCATTTTAGTACTTAGCTAAAACAAAATATTTTAATCTCTCTATATATGTAATAAAAAAGCTCTTAATCCATCGATTAAACAGCTAATATAAAATTAAACTATTATCTTATTGGTATTAAGAGACTTCATTTTATCGATTGAATAAATATAATTTTACTATATCTAAATCCTGCAATAATTTAAATCCTAAAGCTAATAAAACTACATAATATAAGTCCAATCCTAAATTATCACCAATAAATACAAATAAAACTACAATTATTACATTGACAAAAAAATTCATAACAAAAATTTTACTATTAAATTTTTCTTTAATTATTGAACGAAATGCATTGCATACAGATTCTATACCAGCCAATATAGCTACAGAAAATAATTTATTATATTCTACAGGTATAATTATCGGCATCATATGACCTATAATACCCCCTAATAAACCTGCTATTATACATAAGATAACTATATATTTCATAAAAATCTCCTAAAACCTTCTCATGGGGATATAGATGTCACATATTTAAATTCTGTAGCACCTTTATATGCAGGAATAACTATATTATTATCCTTTTTTATATCTATTTTTATTCCCCATACACTCAAACTCTCCGCTACGCCACCACGCATATTTATAGCATCTTCCATGCTTTTTGCATTTCCTATGGCTTTTATCACAAATGGAGCTGCTACTCTAGTGTTATTCACTGAAATAGTCGGCCCTGCACAGCGTATCTCTGAAGTCGAAATCAGTCTTTGATCATTTAATGATATTGCTTCAGCTCCAGCAGCTCTCAATTCATTAATTACTTTCAAAACATCTTCATCATGAATTATATATAGATTAGTATTATCCGTACTTGATATATTTTTTTTACTATCCTCTATGGATAACACCACTCCAGGACCTTTAACAGCGGTAGTTCCTGCTAAAAAATTGACTTTTTGTGGAAACTCATTATGCACATTATTATCTTCTTTTAATCTTACAACTTCTACTTTTAATTCATCACGTTCTTGTTCTGTACGCAATAACATATCAGATAATTTTTCTATTCTTTGATATTGAGTAGATGTTTTTAAATTATCTTGAGACGTCTTTAATTCAATAGACACCATAAAACCCAATAAAAAGCATATCAAAATTATCGAATAAAATTTTGTATACTTAATCATTATTTAGCCTCATTGTTTTATCTTTAAAACCGGTCGAGAATAACTAAAATCTATATATTCAATTGGAATATTTGTTACTTTCATATCATTAAAAAATTCATTTGTTTTATTTGCTAGTTCTTCTGGATTTTCTATTTTTCCCAAAATAATTTTTGTACCATTCATTGTATATGCTTCAATATTATCCACATTGGCAATATTTATCTGCATAATCTGTTGTAATAATTCTGGCTTCAAATATCCTAAATAATCTAAAACTTTGTTTATGGCTTCATTTTCTACCTTATCACCAGTATAAACATCTTCTAAAAAAACACCTATAATAACAGGCTTTTGTATTTTTTTAGGATCTTTATATGTGTCTATGATCATGCTATTCTTGTCTAAATCAACATAACCATAATTACAACTAACAACTGCGAGCGGTGTTCTTTCTACAATTTCGATATTTAAACAATTAGGAAAATCTCTCCAAACTTTAGCAGTATCTATACGCAAATCACTTTGCAAATAATTTTGAATAACATCTGTTTGTACAGAAAAAATATTTAAAGGCTCTCTTATTCTAGCTATTTTTAATACATCTTCTCGAGGTAAATATGTATTTCCAATAACTTTTACATAGCCTATCTTTAAAATAGGTGAATTAATTATAAAAATAATTGCTAGTATAGCAAAGAGGCCAATAAGGCCTCTTTTTAAATTTTTCTTGGCAATTAAACTTTTTGATTTAACTTGTTTTTTTACCATAAATTATTCCTTATTTTTCTTCTATAGCCATCTGTAAAATCATTTCACATAATTCGCCAAAAGAAATACCTACGTGTTTCGCTGCATCTGGAACTAAAGATGTCTGTGTCATACCTGGTACAGAATTTATTTCCAATACATATGGAACATCATCTTCACTTAGCATAACATCCACACGTACAACTCCACGGCAATCGGCTACTGTACATGCATCTATACATAATTTTTGAATTTTAGCTGTTAATTCATCACTAAGAGGTGCTGGAATAATATGGAAAGATTCACCTTTTGTATATTTACTCTTATAATCATATCTACCAGAATTAGTAGTTATTTCAATAATTGGTAAAGCTTTCTTTTTTTTATTTCCATAAACAGGAATAGATAATTCTCTACCTTTGATGAATTCTTCAACTAAAATAGCATCATCATATTCAAAGCATGCATCAATTGCTTTTTGTAAATCTTCTTTTTTCTCTACAATTTCTACCCCAATACTAGAACCTTGAGAAGCTGCTTTTACAACAACTGGCATAGAGAATTTACTAGCAATTTCTTCTACTAAATTTCTATCAGTATCTGTTTTGCGATAAATAAGACAATTTGGTGTAGAAATTCCTGTTGAACGGAAAAGATGTTTACTAGCTACTTTATCCATTGTTATCGCACTAGATAAAACACTGCAACTTGTATATGGCATATCAATCATTTCAAGCACTGCTGCAATTCTGCCATCTTCACCATATTTACCATGAACAGCATTAAATACAATATCACAGCCACTTTCTTTGATATCTTCCACTAAAGTTTTAGGCACAAATTCCATACCTACTGCATTATAACCTTTTTCTTGCAAAGCATTCAAAATAGCGGTACCAGTCAATCTAGAAATTTCAGCTTCACTAGATGGTCCACCCATCAATACAACAATCTTTTTAAAATTCATCTTCTATTCCTCTCAATTATAAATTTTGAGCTAATTTTTCACCAACAGTATAGATATTACCTGCACCCATAGTAATAATTAAATCTCCAGCTTGAATATTTTTTTCAAGCCATGGTGCAATATCATCTAATTTTTCAATGTAAACAGCGTCTACACCTGTCTGTCTTTTAACTTCATCTACAATAGTTTTACCTGAAATACCTTCGATAGGATCTTCACTTGCTGCATAAATATCAGTTAAAACTAATACATCAGCTCCTACAAAACAAGAGCCAAATTCTTTTTGTAATAATTGTGTTCTACTATAACGATGTGGCTGGAAAGCTACAATTAAACGTTTTGGATTTGTCTGTTTAGCAGCTTTTATAGTTGTTTGAATTTCAGTTGGATGATGTGCATAATCATCTACAATCCATATATTTTCATTTCTAAATTTAGTTTGGAAACGGCGTTTTGTACCAGAAAATACTTTAAATCCTTCTGCTATTTCCTCTATACTCAATCCCATTTCACGACATACAGCAATTGTAGCTAATGCATTTAATACATTATGTCTACCTGGAATATTAAGAGCTACATCTCCTAATACTTCACCTTTGTAAATAACAGTAAAGCTTGTATGTGGACCATCTACTTTAATATCTTTTGCCATATAATCAGCATCATGATCTAAAGCATAAGAAATATATTTTCTATCCACTTTATCTGCTATATTTCTGATATTTTCATTATCAAAGCACAATACAGCAAGACCTGTTTCTTTATCCAAGTTCTGTACAAATTGGATAAATGCTTTAATGATATTTTCCATAGAACCGTAATGATCCATATGGTCATCTTCAATATTAGTAACAACTGCAATTTTAGGATAGAATTTTAAGAAAGAACCATCACTTTCATCAGCTTCAGCTACTAAATAATCAGATTTACCAAGTTTTGCATTGCCTTTTAAATAATCTACAAAACCGCCAATTAAAATTGTAGGATCAACTTTTGCATGCTCTAAAACTACACTGATCATAGAAGATGTAGTTGTCTTTCCATGAGCACCTGCTACTGCAATTCCTTTAGCATCATTTAATAAATAAGCTAAAATATCGGAACGATGAAATAATTTTAAGCCCTTAGCTTTTGCAGCTACAAGTTCAGGATTATCTTGATGTATAGCAGAAGATAAAACCAAGGCTTCTTTACCTTCTACATTTAAAGCATTATGACCTTTATAAATTGTAGCACCTTTTGCCTGTAAATGTTTTACTACAGCTGATTCACTCAAATCAGAACCAGATATTTCATATCCTTTATCTAACATCACTTCAGCAATGGCACTCATACCTACACCGCCAATGCCGACAAAATGTAATTTTTTTATACCTTCAAGCACTTTTCAAGTACACCTCTCAAAATTAATATTTAGGTTTCTTAGCTAATTCTACCACCATTTCAGCAATAGCTAAAGCTGCACTAGGTTTTCCCATATTACGGCTAGCTTCTACCATTTCCTGTAAACGATTTTCACTAGCAAGCATTTCTTCTAATACATTGATTAATTTTTCACCTGTAAGCTCACGATTTAAAATAACTTTAGCTGCCCCATTTTTTTCTAATTCACGGGCATTATATTCTTGATGATTTTCTGCTGCAAATGGATATGGTACCAATACTGCCGGTACACCTCTTGCTGTAAGCTCTGCTAAACTTGTAGCACCAGCTCTAAAAACAGCTATATCTGTGGCTGCCAATGCCTTTGGCATATCATATAAATATGGATAAACGGCAATATTATCTACTTTATCTAAATTAACACCTAAATCAGCTAAGCCATTTTTTACAAAATCATACTCATTTTTACCTGTAACATGCATAATCTGCACACGATAATTATTAGCAAAATGTTTATGAACTTCAAGCATAGCTTTATTAATACTATGAGCTCCACGACTGCCACCAGATACTAAAATAGTTTTTCTATTTGTATCCAAAGAAAATTCCATTAAGCCTTCATTTCTTGTACTCAATAAAATATCGTCACGAATAGGATTACCTGTGAATACTACCTTATTTTCAGGAAAATAACTCATTGCACGTTTATATCCTACTGCTATCTTATCTACAAATCTTGCTAAAATTTTATTAGTAACACCTGGAATAGCATTTTGCTCTTGTATCAATGCTGGTATTCCCATCAAACTTGCAGCCATCAAAATAGGGCCACATACATATCCACCTGTACCAATAGCTACATCTGGTTTAAAATTTTTAACTATATTTCTAGCTTTTACCACAGCTTTAAACGCTTTACCTGCTACTACAAAATTTTTCATAGTTAAATGACGTTCAAAACCACTTATATCTAAGGTAACAAAAGGAATTTGTTCACGTGGTATAATATCTGCTTCCAATCCTTTTTTTGTGCCTACATAGAGAAATTCTGCATTTGGTACTATTTTTTTTATATTATTTATCAGTGTAATCGCTGGATAAATATGTCCTCCTGTACCACCGCCAGATACAATTATCCTCATACTTTTTCTCACTTTCTCTATTTAAAATTATTCTAATTCATTAACTATACGTTTAAAATCACGGCCACGAGCTTCATAACCTTCATACATATCAAAACTTGCACATGCTGGTGATAATAACACTACCTGCGGAGCTTTGGCTATTTTATGAGCATAATTTACTGCTTCTTGCATAGAATATCCTGCTTCATAAATTTTATCTTCTGGATAATCATGTTTTAAAGCTTCTTCTTTAAAACGTTTTGTAGCATCGCCAACTAAAATCAGATTATCTACGCGTTCATTTACTAAAGCATAAAATTCATCAAGTGGAGTATTTTTATCATCACCACCAGCGATTAAGATTATATGTGGAAAAGTAGCAATTGCTTTGTTGGCAGCTTCTGGATTTGTTGCTTTAGAGTCATTATAATATGTTACTCCATCAATAGTTTTAACAGGTTCAATGCGATGTTCCACTGGTGCAAAAGCTTTTAATGCTTTTGCCATTTTTATCGTATCGCCACCTGCCAAAAAGGCTAAGCTCAATGCCGCTAAAGCATTTTCTATATTATGACTGCCTTTTATCTGCATATCATCTACATTACAAATAATATGCATTATACCTTTCCAACGAATAACAAGTTGATTATCTTTGACGAAAGCACCTTCTTCTAATTCTTGGGAACTACTGAAAAAACAAATAGTGCTTTTAGCTCTATTTGCCATATCACGAGTACGTTCATCATCATAATTTAAAACTAAAAAATTTTCTTTTGTATGATGAGCAAATACTTTTTCTTTTTCTGCCTGATAAACTTCCATTGTTTTATGACGAGCCAAATGATCAGGAGTTACATTTAATATAGCCGCACCTTTTGTAGCAAATTCACTAGAAGCTTCCATCTGATAACTTGATATTTCAGCCACTACACAACCATCTTCACCAATACGATAACATTCTTCACAAAGTGGTGTACCGATATTACCACCCACACCCACTTTATCTTCACCGTAAATGGTCTTCATCAATTCACCTAAAAGCATAGTTGTTGTTGTTTTACCATTAGTTCCTGTAACAGCAAATATTGGAGCTTTAGCTAATTTATAAGCAAATTCTACTTCGCTAATGATTTTTACTTTTTCAGCAACTTTTTCAAAAAGTGGTAAATGTCTTGGTACAGCTGGAGAAATAATCACTAAATCTGTACCTTCAAATAAAGCTTCTGTTTGTTTTCCTAAAACTACTTTTATGTCTAAAGCAGTAAGTTCAGTTAGATCGTGCTTTTCACCTAGTTTTTCATTCGCATCACTTAAAATGACATCTGCTCCTAGTTTCTTAGCGAGTTTTGCCGCTGCAAAGCCACTAATTCCCGCACCGATTACAATAACTTTCTTATTGCTTAAATCCATTAAAAAAACCTCCTAAAATCTTTATATTTATTTCTTTGAGGATAAAAAAATAAACGAAAAAACCTCAGCCTTATTTAAAATATTAACGACTATTAGCTATAATGTAAAGTCAATAAAGCCAAAATACAAAATACAAATTCAGCAAACCAAAAAGTTGTAACTACACGAGTTTCTGACCAACCTTTTAATTCAAAATGATGATGAATTGGACTCATTAAAAATACACGTTTTCCTGTAGTTTTAAATGATGTTACCTGAATAATTACAGACAAAGTTTCGATTACAAATAACCCGCCTAAAATAATCAATAATAATTCTGTTTTAGTTAAAATACCAAGGCCAGCTAAAACACCACCTAAAGCAAGAGAACCAGTATCCCCCATGAATACTTTTGCCGGATGATAATTAAATTTCAAAAAGGCTACACATGCTCCAAAACAAGCAAAACTATAAATAGCTAAATCAGTTTTATTAAAATATAAACAAACAGCTGCAAAACCTAAAGAAGCTACTGCCATTGCACCTGATGCTAAACCATCTAATCCATCTGTTAAATTTACAGCATTTGTTGTGCCGACAAGTACACCTATTACCAATACATAATAAAACCAACCAATATCATAAGTCTGTCCAACAAATGGTATCCAAACATCTTGTGTAAGACCAGTATAATTTATACCAATATAAGTTACAATAATTGCAATAATAAATTGTCCTAATAATTTTTGTTTAGCTTTTAATCCCAGATTGCGTTTTAAAACAACTTTTATATAATCATCTAAAAATCCTAAAACAAAATGACCTAACATCACAAATAAAGCTAATGCTACTTCTATAGTAAAATCTGCAAAAATTAAAGTTGCAATAGTAATACCACCAATGATCATAATACCACCCATTGTTGGTGTTCCTGATTTAGCTTGATGACTCTTTGGCCCTTCTTCACGAATGCTTTGACCAAATTTTAATTTATGTAGTTCTGGAATTAAAAATGGTCCTACTGCTAAAACTACAAGGGCAGCAGCTATTGCTGCCCAAATCATATTTAAATTAAATGCTTCTATCATTTATATTCTTTCTCCAATAATTCAATTATTTTTTCCATATGCATACCATGGGAACCTTTAAACAAAACAGTATCTTCTGCTTGCAATTCTCTTTTCAATACTTGCACTGCTTCTTCATGACTTGCACATTCAAAAACTTTTGCTACACCTGCTTTTTTAGCAGCTTGAGCCGTAAATTTTGTCAATTCTCCTCGAGTTATGACAATATCTACACCTAATTTACCTGCCAATAAACCAATATCTTCATGAGCTTTTTGTTCTACACTACCTAATTCAAACATATCACCCATTACTAAGATTTTACGTTTTTTAGCCACTTTAGTTAAATTTTCTAAAGCTGCTTTTGTAGACATTGGACTTGCATTATATGCATCATTTATCAAATTATATTGACCTAATCTTTTATATTCAAAACGCATAGCTGTAGGTTTAAAAGTATCTAAACCTTTTTGCATCTCTTCAACAGTAAGGCCGCAAGCATATCCTACAGCCAAAGCTGCTAAACAGTTATATACATTGTGTATACCTATCATATTTAAAGTGAAATGTGCTATTTTATCGCCAACAATCGCATCAAATTCCGTTTTACCATCATCTACAGTCTTAATATCAAAAGCCTTGATATCACCTGCATGATTAATGCCAAAATAAATTGCATGTGCTCTTGTTAATCTATTCATTTTAGCAACAAATTCATCATCAGCATTTAAAATAACTTTCCCATCAATTTCTATTGCCTGTGCCATCTCACCTTTAGCTTTCGCTATATTCTCCATGGATCCTAAAAGTTCCATATGTGTTTCACCGACATTAGTAATTACACCCATTGTAGGTTTAGCAATATCTGTCAATTCTTTTATTTGACCTAATCCTCGCATACCCATTTCTACAACAGCTACATCATAACTTCCATCTAATTGTAATAAAGTCATTGGAAGACCGATTTCATTATTAAAATTAGCTTGTGTTTTCAATACATTATATTTTCCTGATAATACAGCAGCTGTTAAATCTTTAGTTGTAGTTTTACCATTTGAACCAGTTATAGCTATTACAGGGATATTGAATTTATTACGCCAAAAATGAGCTAAATCTTGATAGGCTTTTAATGTATCATCTACGGCCAAAATATCTATATCAACATCTTCAAGCAAAGAAATATCATAATCTTTATTTACTATAGCTCCAATTGCTCCTTTTTTGGCAGCATCAGCAATAAAATCATGCCCGTCAAAATTTTCACCTTTAAGGGCGATAAATAACATTCCTTCTTCAATTTTTCTAGTATCTGTTGTTACACCACCAAAAACCGAAGCTGAAGTTACTTTTTTCAAAACAGCATTAGTTGCCTGCATTACTTGCGTCAAAGAAAATTGATAATTAGCCATTAATCTTCCCCCTAATTGCTTCAATAGCTACTTCTTTATCATCAAAATGGATAGTTCCTGTTTTTAAAATCTGATAATTTTCATGACCTTTACCAGCTATAAGCACAATATCATCTTTTTGTGCAAGTTCAATAGCTCTGAAAATAGCAGTTCTTCTATCTGTAATTTTTTCATGGAAATTGCCATGAAGTGCAGGAAGTACACCTGCTTCTACTTCAGATAAAATAAATTCTGGATCTTCTGTTCTTGGATTATCAGAAGTTGCAATTACCACATCTGCAAGCTGTGCTGCAATACGGCCCATAATAGGACGTTTTGTTCTATCGCGGTCACCGCCACAGCCAAATACTACGATCAAACGTTTTTTAGCGATTTCACGTGCTGTTTTTAAAACGTTTTCTAAACCATCTGGAGTATGAGCATAATCGACTATTACGCTGAAATCTTGACCTTGACGTACAAGTTCAAAACGTCCTGCTACAGCTTCAAAGTTTTCAAGAGTTTCTTTGATTATATCAAAAGAAATTTTTTCAGCTAAAGCAACGCCAATTACGCCTAATATATTATAAACATTGAACATACCTGTAACTTTTAAATCAAAATGAACTTTTTCGCCTTTATATTTTACATCAAAAGACGCTCCAGATGCCTTAATTTCTACATTTTCAGCTTTTAAAGTTGCATCATTTTTAATGCCATAAGTTATTAAATTGCATTTTGTATGCTCAATCATTGTTTTACTGCCAAGTTCATCATCTAAATTAATTACGGCATTTTTATTAGTTTTTACTAAATTTGGTGCAGATAAACTATCAAATAATTTTGCCTTAGCTAGGGCATAATTTTCCATAGTTTTATGATAATCTAAATGGTCTTGTGTTAAATTTGTAAACATTGCTGTATCATATTCACAACCTGCAACACGATTCATATCAAGAGCATGTGAGGATACTTCCATAACTACATAATCAATATTTTGTTTATACATCTTATCTAAAATTTCTTGAAGGTCAATCACATCTGGTGTTGTATTGTGAATTGGCATCTCTTCATCTTCAATCATGATTTTAATTGTGCCAATGACGCCCACTTTATATCCTGCTTTACGCAAAATATCGCGAAGCATATATGTACTACTTGTTTTACCATTTGTTCCTGTAACACCAATCATACGCATTTTTTTGCCTGGATAGTCATAAAAATATGGTACAGCAAGTTCCATTGCTTCACGAAGATTTGGTACTTTTATAACTGTAACACCTGTAGGTACTTCTACATCTTTTTCAGTCATAATCGCACAAGCTCCAGCTTCTACAGCTTGAGGAATAAATTTATTACCATCTACCCTAGTACCACAGATACATACGAATAAAGTATTTTTTCTCACACGACGTGAATCATGAGTGATAAACTCAATTTCTTTGTTCACATCTCCTTTTATTTCTACATCATTTAATACTGACACTAGTTGTTCAATGGTCATTATAAACCCTCCTGAATTTGCTTTTTGTATCTTTTAGCAATCTAAAATCAAACTATATTATAGCTCACTTATTTATATATGTATACTACAAAAAATTAAGCCATAAAATCCTAAATTTAAAATTTATTTAAGAAATTTATGGCTCAATTAATAATTTATTTTTTAGTTGAAAAGAAAAATTTATCTGGTAGTATCATTCCTAATTCATTTGTAGCAATAGATTGTATTCTTTCTGGAGATTTTAGATGTGCTATTTCTAAATGAAGACGAGAATTCTCTGCTTCTAATTTTGTAGATTGATTTTTTAATTGATTTAAATGATAGGCATCGCTGGCAGCTACTCCACTGCGTAAAATAAAGAATCCTGCCATTGCCACTACTATTACAAATAAAATAATACATCTTGAACGCAACGCATTATTTAAATCTGCGTCTTTTTCCTGTCTTGATTTCACTGATTTTTTTACTTTCATTTGTTTATATCTCTCTTGATTTTCTTCATAAACAATTTTGCGTTGCGCTAACATAATAAAATCCTCCTAAGATTATAACTTCTCTGCTACTCTCAACTTTGCACTTTTAGATCGTGAATTATCATCCATCTCATGTTTTGATGGTTTTATAGCTTTACTACAAAGCTTTATCTCAGGCTTATGATTACATACACAAATTGGTAAATGTGGTGGACAAATACAACCACGGGACAGTTCTTTAAATACATTCTTAGTAATACGATCTTCTAATGAATGAAATGTTATTACTGCAATTCTTCCACCTTTATTTAAATGTTTTACTGCTACTTTAAAAGTATTTTCTAAAATTCCTAATTCATTATTTACTTCAATACGAATAGCCTGAAAAATACGTTTTGCTGGATGACCTGTTGCTTTTTTTCGCACAGCTGCTGGTATAGCACGGCGAATGATATCCACTAATTCGCCTGTAGTCTCTATCTTCTTTTCCTGGCGATATTTTACAATAAATTCTGCTATACGCTTGCTCCAGCGTTCTTCACCATATGTTTTAAAAATATCATTTAATTTTTCTTCATCATATTCATTGACCACATCATATGCAGAAAAATCTTGTGCCTTATCCATACGCATATCAAGTGGAGCATCTTGCATATAGGAAAAACCTCTATCGGCTTCATCTAGCTGATATGATGAAACACCTAAATCAAATAAAATTCCATCAATATATTCTATATTTAAATTCTTTAGTACAGTTTCTAAATCTTTAAAATTGCTATGCACAATATCTATTTTACATTTATATTGCTTTAATCTTTCAGTTGCGACTTTAATCGCATCTTCATCTTGATCTATGCCGATTAAATGCCCATTTTCATTTAACTGCGTAGCAATTCTCGATGAATGACCTGCTCCGCCCAAAGTGCAATCTACATATACACCATCAGGCTTTATAGCAAGCCCCTTTATTACTTCCTCTGGTAGAACACTAATATGTTCAAATTCCACCAACGAAACACCTCGCGTCTTTTATAAAATTATTTACGTAAATATAATTTTAACAGTCATCAAAATTTATTTCAATAGAAAATTAAATTTAGCTCTTATACCAACCTAAACGTTCAAATACTGGTATATAGTGCATTCTTTCATAGAAAGATAAAAATGTATTTTCTGTATGGAAAATAGGTACTCTTTCTAAAGCATAAATATTACTTGCTCTATCTACATTACCATATTTAATAGTAAATGCCCCTTTATATCCTGCTTCATTAACCAATTTAGCGATATATAAATTATATGTTCCTGTAGGATAAGCCATAAATTTAGTATCTTGATTTAATTGAGCATCTAATGTTTGCTTAGATTTTGTAAGCTCTTCTTTTAATTGATCTTCAGTGAGTTCTGTCATAGATTTATGGCTAGCAGTATGCGATTGAAAATCCATACCATTTGCCTTCATTTCTTTTATCTGCTCCCATGTTAAATAATTAGGTTGATTGCTAACAAAATCTGTAATTACAAAAATAGTACCTGTAAAACCATATTTTTTCAAAATAGGATATGCATTTTGGTAATTATCTTCATAACCATCATCAAAAGTGATTAAAATTGGATTTTCAGGCAGTTCTGCTCCATTTACCATATGATCATACAATTGATCTGTATTTATTGTATTATAACCATTTTCTTTTAAATAAGCCATTTGTCGATCAAAATCTTCTGGCAGTACGGATAAAGCAATATTCATATTATCTATCTTATGATAATTTAATATTGTAATCGGTATATCTTCTTCATTTTCTGCTGCGGATACAGGCATTACTTTCGGACTAGATAAAATCAATGGCAAACAAATTAACATAATAAGTAATATTAATTTTGCATATTTTTTCTGTTTAAACACACTCATCTTCCCACTTTCATTTTTAATTTTTATATTTCTATAATAAGTAAAAATTTAATTATGTTGAAAACGTTTAGCTATATACACCAATACTGTCATTATCATAACAGTTAAAGCTATCCATTGCATAGGATATAATAACATATCTTTATTCACACTAAAATACATAAAACCAATACAAAATCTAATTATAGCCATTAACATTATACTAAATAAAAAAGTAGTTCCTTCAGCCAAAAACTTATACTTTCTATTAAAGAGTAAAACTAAAATAGATATTATAAATACTATACTATAAGCAAAAGCTTGATATAATGCTACAGGTTGAAAATATTGATATGCTTCAAAACCTGTTGGACGATATCTATATTCTACATATTCTGCCAAACTATGATCATTTGGAATATCTAATCCCAGTGGTGTGCCAAGTGAAAACTGCATCATGAAATTGGCTAACTGTAAAACAGTCAAACCGAATAATAATGCTGGCATCATCAAATCAAACCACAACCATAAATTATAATCATATTTATGCAAAAAAACTATACTTGTCATCAAAAAACCAAATAAAGCACCATATATAGATAACCCACCTTGCCAAATGCAAAATATTTGAATTAAATTTGACGCATAAACATCTATGTGCATAATTACAAAAAAAATCCTAGCACCTATTAATCCTGCTGGTATCATCCAAACTAATAAATCCCACATAGGGCTGAAATTTTCACCGTATATTTTAAATAAAATTTTACTTATCACCAAACCTATCAACAATGAACATACGATTATCAAGCCATACCAATAAATATTAATATTGCCCAAACAAAAAGCTACAAAATCCATAAAATCTCCCTCTCTATCCCCATAACTCGTTTTTTATTTTTCATAATGTCTTATTGTACTGCTATCTAAAAAATTTATCAATTATTTACAATCATTTAAAATAACATTTACAAAATATACTTATAAAATCTAAAATATTATATTTCGTTATTTTTAATAAAGATTATTCAATCATAAATAAGTATTATATTCATATCATTTTTCTATGATTATTTATAAAATTATCATTTACTTATACCAAAACTAAAAAAAATATGATATAATTCCCATGTGAATAAAATTAATTATCAAATTTCACTATAAAATATAGATAAAGGAGATATTTTTCATGACTATAACTAAAGAAATGGGTATTATGGAAGTTGTTAGCCAATATCCTGAAACTGTAGAAGTATTTGTAAACGCTGGTATGGGTTGCCTTGGTTGTGCTGCTGCTCACTTCGAAAACATCGAACAAGGTGCAGGTGCTCATGGCATCGATATCGACAAACTCATCGAAGATTTAAATGCTGCAATCGAAGCAAAATAATATATCATAAAATAAAGCCACTAACTTTTTGTTGGTGGCTTTTATTTTTAAAGGAGCTGTTTTTCTTGTCTATTGAAAAAGTAAAATCATATTTTAAACAATTTCATATGGAAGATAAAATTATGGAATTTCCTGTTTCTAGTGCTACAGTTAGTGAAGCTGCCAAGGCTTTAAATTGCCAAGAAGCTCATATTGCCAAAACAATGTCTTTTAAATTAAATGATAAAGCTATTCTCGTAGTCATGGCTGGAGATATGCGAATTGACAATCATAAATTTAAAGAAAAATTCCATAAAAAAGCTACTATGCTTAAAGCCGATGAAGTTGAACCTATGACTGGTTTTCCTGTTGGTGGTGTTTGTCCATTTGCTCCTAATGATGGCATAAAAGTATACCTTGATGAATCCTTAAAACGTTTTGACAAAGTATATCCTGCTTGTGGCAGTAGAAATAGTGCTATTGAACTTAGCATTCCTGAACTTGAAAAATACTCCAAAGCTGTCGAATGGGTAAATATTGGTAAACATTAAACAGTATGTAAATATATAAATGTAAAGGAGAATAAAATGGTATCAGGTGTAATCCATCAAAAAAATAATTTCTATACGATTAGAATTATAGGTAATTGTGGTGAATTTTCAGCAGAAGAATTAATAGCTATCGCTCAAATTGCTTCAACGTATGGCAATGGCAAAATCACTGCTACATCTAGAGGAACTATAGAAATTGAACAAATTTCCCCAGATAATTTAGAAATCGCTTTAGAAAAAATAAAAATAAATAATCTTCGTCTAGGTGGTACAGGGACTACAGTTAGAGCTGTAATCAGCTGTAAAGGCACTACTTGCACTAAAGGTCTATACGATGTACACGCTTTAGCAACAGAATTAGATAATTTATTTTATGGTCAAACCGTTCCTAAAAAATTAAAAATAGGTGTCTTTGGCTGTATCAACAGTCTTGGCAAAGCCAAATCTCAAGACATCGGTATAATGCCATCATTTAAAAATCCACATAAATTTGAATTATATATCGGTGGATTATTAGGAAATAGCCCTGTCTATGGTCAACATATTGATATTGCTTTAAATAAAGAACAATTAATTTATGCTATAAAATTTATCATTGAAATTTATCAAAAAAATGGCAAATATCCTCAACGATTACGCAAAGTTTTGGATGCAAATCCTAATCTTTGGCAAGAAATAAATAATTATTTAATTGAATTAATTCAAAAATAATAAAAGCACCTTAAAAGCTAAATCAATGACTTTTAAGGTGCTTTTTATATAAAAAGTGTCAAAAAGTGTCAAAAATAAAAATATATTTTAACTTTATTAGGAAAAATTTTTCTAAAAATTCCCAAATTATTGTTTAATAAAATAACTTAAAATATAATATGTTCAAGATTTCAATATTTTAGGAGGAACATCATGAATAATCAATTAAAAATTGTTACAATTGGCGGAGGTAGTAGTTATACTCCTGAATTAATGGAAGGTTTTATTAAAAGATATAAAGAACTACCTATAAAAGAAATATGGCTTGTTGATATTGAAGCTGGAAAAGAAAAATTAGATATAGTAGCTAAATTAGCTCAACGTATGTGGAATGCTTCTGGATATCCTGTAAAAGTTTATACAACATTAGATAGAAGAAGTGCTTTAAAAGATGCTGATTTTGTTACTACTCAATTTCGTGTTGGTTTATTAGATGCTCGTATAAAGGACGAAAGAATTCCTGCTTTGCATGGCATGTTAGGTCAAGAAACCAATGGTGCTGGTGGTATTTTTAAAGCATTTAGAACTATTCCCGTAATAAAATCTATTATAGATGATATGAGAGAACTTTGCCCTAATGCATGGCTCATTAATTTTACTAATCCTAGTGGTATGATTACAGAAGCTGTTATTAAACATTTCAATTGGAAAAAATGTATTGGTTTATGTAATGTACCTACTATTTCAATGATTGCAGAACCTAAGTTACTTAATAAATCCATTAATGATTTAAATTATAGATTTGCTGGTTTAAATCATTTTCATTGGCATAAAGTATTTGATAAAGATGGTAAAGATTTAACACCAGAGCTTATAGAACATATAAATGAAAAAAATGGCGGTACTCCTGTTAATATTTATCCAGCTAAATTTCCATTAGATTTATTACATTCTATGAATTTATTACCATGTGGATACCATAGATATTACTACATGCAAAAAGAAATGCTTCAACATAGCCTAGAAGAATTTAATTTAGCTGGTGGAACACGTGCAGAACAAGTAAAAAGAACTGAACATGAATTATTTGATATATATAAAAATCCTAAATTAGACCACAAACCAGAACAATTATCTAAACGTGGTGGTGCATATTATAGTGATGCTGCTTGCGAATGTATCAATGCTATCTATAATAACAAAAAAATTCACATGGTAGTTAGCACTCAAAATAATGGTGCTATTCCTTGTTTAGATGATAGTTCTATTGTTGAAATTTCTTCTATAATTTCTGCAACTGGAGCTCAACCTTTAGCTTGGGGAAAAATGTCACCATCTCAAAAAGGATGGTTACAATTAATGAAAGCTATGGAAGAATGTGTTATTCAAGCTGCTATAACAGGTGATTATGGAACTGCTTTAGAAGCATTTAATATCAATCCTTTAATCGAAAATAGTAATGAAGGTATTGCTGTTTTAAATGAATTACTCTTAGCCCATGAAAAATATTTACCTCAATTTAAAGAAATTATATGCAAATTAAAAAAACAAGGAATAAAATTAACTGACCCTGTAGTTGTTGATTTAATGGAAAATGGTTATTGAGGTGAAATTTAATGTCTATAAAAACTGAATTATTTGGTAACTTACCTCATAATAAATCAGCCTATTTATATACCATAAAAAATATCAATGGCATGTTTATTAAAGTTTCTAATTATGGTGCTTTATTAACTTCATTAGTTGTAAAAAATTTCCAAGGACAATATAAAGATATTGTCCTTGGTTATGATAACTTAGAGGATTATTTTGATAATTCACCATTATTCGGAGCAATTGTAGGAAGAAATATAAATAGGATATCTAATGCTCAATTTGAAATTAATGGTCATATTTATAATCTAATAAAAAATAGAGATATCCATAATATACACAGTGATAAAGAACATGGTTTTCATAAAGTTTTGTGGAAAACTACCTTTTTAGATGAAAATAGTATATCCTTTTCTTATTTCAGTCCTGACCAAGAACAAAATTTCCCGGGAAATTTATCTGTTAATGTTACTTATACTTTAACAAATAGCAATGCTTTGATTATTTCCATTAGAGCTATTAGTGATAAAACAACTTTAATTAATATTTCTAATCACAATTACTTTAATCTTTCTGGTCATGATTCAGGCGACATATTAAATACAGAATTATTAATAAATTCTGATTTTTTTACCCCTGTAGATGAATATACGATACCTACTGGAGAAATTCGTTCTGTTCTAAAAACACCATTTGATTTTACTTATTCTCATAAAATAAAAAATGATATATTTAAAAATTATAGTCAATTAAAAATAGCAAATGGTTTTGATCACAATTTTGTATTAAATAATCCTCATATCGGTCTTAGAAAAATAGCTCAAGCAAGAAATTCTAATGAAGGTATCAGTATGGACGTTTACTCTGATTCTATTGGATTACAATTTTATACGGGTAACAATTTATCTAAAATAAAAGGAAAAAATAATGCTATTTACGATAAATACAGCGGCTTTTGTCTTGAACCACAGTATTTTCCTAATAGTATTAATACAGATAATTTTGAAAAACCTATTTTTAATCCAAATGAAGAATTTAAAACTACTGTAATTTATCAATTTACTTAACTTATTGGAGGTTATTTATTTATGAACAATAATATATTTTCTGTAGTGCAAAAGATAGGCAGATCTTTTTTCCTACCAATGTCCGTCCTACCAGTTGCTGGTATATTATTGGGAATAGGTGCTTCATTCACTAATCCTAATACTATAAAAACTTTTAACTTAGAAAATATTTTAGGCGATGGTACTTTTCTACATGGTGTACTAGTTATTATGTCTTCAGTTGGAAGTGTTATATTTTCTAATTTACCTATAATATTTGCATTAGCAGTCGCTTTAGGTATGGCTAGAAATGAAAAAGCTGTTGCTGTGTTAGCATCTGCATTATCATTTTTAGCGATGAATACTACTGTAAATGCTCTTTTAAAACTCTCTGGACAAATTTTACCTGATGGAAGTTATTCTTCAGATACTTTACAAGGTGCAATTACCACTATGTGTGGTATAGAAACACTTCAAATGGGCGTATTTGGTGGTATTGTTGTTGGGCTTGTAACAGCATTTTTACACAATAAATTTTATAAGCAACAACTTCCTATGGTTTTATCTTATTTTGCTGGTATCCGTTTTGTTCCAATTATTTGTGTTGTTGCTCATATCTTTGTAGGTGTTGCTCTTTTCTTCATTTGGCCAACTATTCAACAAGGAATATTTGCTATAAGTAATCTTATTATGGCTAGTGGATATATTGGTACTTTTATCTTTGGATTTATGGAAAGAATTTTAATACCTTATGGATTACATCATGTATTTTATATACCGTTTTGGCAAACAGGATTGGGAGGAACAGCTGTAGTTGATGGTGTTACTGTAGCTGGTGCTCAAAATATATTTTTTGCTCAACTTGCTTCTCCAAATGTTACTCAATTCAGTGTAGAAGCTTGTCGTTTCATGACAGGAAAATATAGTTTTATGATGGCAGGACTTCCCGCAGCTGCATTAGCAATGTATCATTGTGCAAAACCTGAAAACAAAAAAATAGTTGGTGGTTTACTAATATCTGCAGCTTTAACTTCTTTTGTTACAGGTATTACAGAACCTATTGAATTTACATTTCTTTTTATTGCCCCTGCTCTTTTTGTACTTCATTGTGTATTAGCTGGTTTTTCTTTTGTATTAATGCATATGCTTAATATTTGTATTGGTACAACTTTTTCATGTGGTTTAATTGATTTTATTTTATATGGAGTTTTACAAGGACAAGCTAAAACCAATTGGTTAATGATTTTACCTGTTTTTGTAGGCTATTTTGTCTTATATTATTTTGTATTTAAATTTGTTATTTTAAAATTTAATTTACCTACACCTGGTAGAGGTGATTCTACGGAGAATAAATTGTATACAAAAGAAGATTATCTAAATAAGAAAAAATCTACTAATACAAAAATAGATGTTATTAATAACGATAACCTATCTCCTATAATTATCGATGGTTTAGGTGGAACAGATAATATTTTAGATATTAATAGCTGTGCTACTCGTTTAAGATTGACTGTTAAAGATAATACAAAAATAAATGAAGCTCTTTTAAAACAAACTGGTTCTGCTGGAATTATACAAAAAGGTAACGGCATTCAAATAATTTATGGACCTCAAGTTTCTATTATTCACAGTAATTTAGAAGAATATATTACTTATTTAGCTAAAAATAAATCTGTTGAT
Source organism: uncultured Megamonas sp. (assembly GCA_900556715.1). Next base: position 44,800 of record USPM01000002.1, read on the forward strand.
AAAAATATTGATAATTCATCTGCTTTAAAAGGTGAATTAAAAGCTGTTTCAGATGGTAAAGTTATTCCACTTTCTAATGTCCCTGATGAAACATTTTCTTCAAAAGCTCTTGGAGATGGATATGCTATACAACCAACAAAAGGAGAAGTTGTAGCCCCTATATCTGGTACTATAACTATGCTTATGGAAAAAACAAATCATGCTATAGGCATAAAAACAGATAATGATATTGATATTCTTATTCATATAGGAATTGATACTGTAACTTTAAATGGTGTAGGCTTTACACCACTTGTAAAAATAGGTCAAAAAGTAAATATAGGTGAGAAGCTTATTGACTTTGATAAAAATTATATTGAAAAAAATCATTTATGTTCTGATATTATTGTTATCATATTAAATAATAATAATATTCCAGAAGTAAAATATACTACGAATATTATTGCCAAAGCTGGCGAAACAACTATAGGTACATGGTAAAAAAATAGAGTAGGGATTTTTTCCCTACTCTATTTCTCTATCATCCATAAAATTAATAAATTCATGAATATACTCTATATTTTTTTCTCTATTTAAATTATAAATACATGAAAATAAAACATCTAAAATATATTGTAATACTATATGTGAAGAAAATTGTGATATTCTATCACGTAAATTCTCCTTATCACTGATTGATAATTGATATTTTATATAATTAGCATACATATTACCATTTGCTTTACTAATAAAAATAATAGGTATTTGCTTTAAATATAATTTTTTTATAATACTAGGAATAAATGTTGCTTTACCTGAATAAGATATAATAATTGCTACATGTTTTTTATCAGCTGCTAAAACTCTCATTCTTTGTTCATACAAGGATTTTGGACAATTGACAATTCGTCCAATCGTTAACATTTTATCTTGAAAATTTTCTGCTGCATTTAAATTATGTGCATGCGTATATATATCAATAACTTTAGCATTAAATAATAAATGAGTAACTTTTGTTAAGATTACATGATCAATATAATTAAAAGTATCTTTTATTGTTGTTTCATATAAGTTCATTAATTTATATGCAATACTTTTTTGACTATCATTATATTTAAATGGATAGTTTACATCTACAACTTTACTATTTTCTTGCTTAATCATAAGATCTTGCACTAATTGTATTTTCAATTTATTAAATCCATCTATACCTATTTTTTTACATAATCTATGTATAGTTGATTTAGACACAAAAACTGTATCCGCTAATTCTTGAATAGTTTGTTCTTTTACAATTTCTTTATTATTTAAGATATAATTTATTACTTTCATTTCTATAGGTGTTAAATCATCACAAAATTTAATCATATTTTCTAAAAGCATTTTCTATTCCTTTCAAATATAACAATTTTATATCTTAACTATTCATCAAATAATTTAATTAATATTAGTCTAATAATAAAATAGTGATTATATAAAAATAATATAATCACTTCTATATAATCACTACTAAAATTTATTATAAGTTTTTAAGCATATCTTTTACTGTTTGTGCACAATCATCAACTTTTATATTAGAAGTAGCACCATCACGGCGAACTTTGATTTCAACTTCATTAGCATCTAAAAGTTTAGGGCTTACAGTAATACGTACTGGATAACCAATTAAATCAGCATCTTTGAATTTTACGCCAGCTCTGTCTTTTCTATCATCTAAAAGTACATCTATACCAGCATTTTTCATATCAGCATAAAGTTTTTCAGCAATTTGCATTTGAGCTTCATCTTTAGCATTAATAGGCACAATAACTACTTCAAATGGTGCAATAGCTACAGGCCAAATAATACCATTATCATCATGGAATTGTTCAATAGCAGCTGCCATTGTACGGCTAACACCGATACCATAGCAACCCATGATCAATGGTTTTTCTTTACCATTTTCATCAAGGAAAGTAGCACCGAGTGCTTTACTGTATTTTGTACCAAGTTTAAATACTTGTCCTACTTCAATACCATGAGTCATTTTTACTGGTGCTCCACAATGAGGACATGGATCTCCTTCAGCGATAAGACGAATATCAGCTACAATTACATCGCCAAAATCGCGTTTTGGATTAGCATTTTTATAATGGCAATCTTCTTCATTTGCACCGCAAACAGCATTATGCATTTCCATTACTGTAGCATCAACAACCACGATTGCATCTTTGCTAAGACCGATTGGGCTCATGAAACCAGGCACACCACCAATAGCACGAATAGCAGACTCTTCTGCCATTTTTAAAGCAATTGCACCTGTTACATTTTGTAATTTTACATCATTTACTTCATGGTCACCACGAACAAATGCACAGATAACTTGGTCTTTTTCATTTTGGAAAATAACAGCTTTAATATTTTTTTCAAGTGGCATATTTAAAAATTCAGCTACAGCTTCAATAGTTTTTGTACCAGGAGTATTTACTTTTTCAAGTGGTAATTCTTCTTCAACTGGTGCAATAATTGGTTTTAATTCGGATTTTTCAGCGTTTGCTGCATAATCACATTTTTCACAGTAAACGATATCAGATTCACCAGTTTCAGCTAATACAGTGAATTCATGTGTTGTAGCATTACCAATAGCACCGCCGTCAGCTTCTACAGGACGGAAAGTAAGACCGCAACGAGAGAAAATCTTTGTATAAGCATCATACATATCTTGATAAGATTTATCAAGACCTGTTTCATCTTTATCAAAAGAATAACCATCTTTCATGATAAATTCACGTCCACGCATAAGACCAAAACGAGGACGAATTTCATCGCGATATTTATTTTGAATTTGATATAACAATAATGGTAATTGTTTATAAGAACGTACTTCATTACGTACTAAATCTGTAATAATTTCTTCATGTGTTGGGCCAAGACAAAATTCACGATTATGTCTATCTACCAAACGGAACATTTCTTCGCCAAAAACTTCCCAACGACCAGTTTCTTTCCAAAGTTCAGATGGTTGTAAAATAGGAAGTGCTAATTCTTGTCCATCTTTAGCTTCCATTTCTTCACGAATAATTTGTTCTATTTTGCGTAAAGTACGCCAAGCAAGTGGTAAATATGTATAAACCCCGCCTGCTACTTTACGAATAAAACCAGCTCTAAGCATTAACTGATGACTAGGCACTTCAGCTTCTGCTGGAGTCTGACGCAATGTAGGTGCATAAAGTTTAGATGTACGCACTATAAATTCCTCCTAAAATATATGGGAAAAACCCTTTTCAATATTAATTAACTTATATATTCTATCATACTTTAGCTAAAATAAAAATGTTCATTATCTTCTTTGCCACTAAAAAAGCTGTAATAAAATCAAAAACAAAAATCTTATTACAGCTTTCTTCTTATTTTATTAACTTATCTAGTTCTTCAAATAAAGCATCTACTAATTTATCTTCAGGTACTTTATTTATAATTTCACCTTTACGGAAAACTAATCCTTCACCTTTTCCGCCAGCGATACCAATATCAGCATCACGAGCTTCACCTGGGCCATTTACAACACACCCCATAACAGCGACTTTAATTGGTTTTGTTATTCCTGACAATCTTTGTTCTACTTTTTCAGCAATACTTGGTAAATCAATATTACAACGACCACAAGTAGGACATGAAATAAGTGTAGGTCCATATTCTTTAAGACCTAATGCTTTTAAAATTTCATTTGCTACTTTCACTTCATTTACAGGATCACCAGTCAAAGAAATGCGGAATGTGTCGCCGATGCCTTCAGCAAGTAAAGCACCTATACCTACAGCAGATTTAATAATTCCTGTATTTACAGTGCCTGCTTCTGTTATGCCTAAATGAAGTGGATAATCCACTGTTTCACTCATCAAACGATAAGCATCTAGCGTCAATGGTACATCATGTGCTTTTAGTGAAATTTTAATATCATAGAAATTTAATTTTTCTAGAATTCTTATATGCTCTAAAGCACTTTCAACTAACGCTTCTGCTGTTACTTTACCATATTTTGCCAACAATTTTTTATCAAGTGAGCCTGCATTAACACCTATGCGTATAGGAATATTTCTTGTTTTTGCAGCTTCGACTACTGCCTTTACACGCTCTTCATCGCCGATATTGCCAGGATTAATGCGAAGTGCATCTATACCTTGTTCTATAGCTTTTAAAGCTAAACGATAATCAAAATGAATATCTGCAACTAAAGGCACATCGACTTGATTTTTAATATTGTAAATATTTTCAGCTGCGGACATATCAGGCACAGCTACACGAACAATATCACAACCAGCAGATACTAATGCTTTAATCTGTGCTACCGTAGCATTTGTATCTGTTGTCTTAGTATTAGTCATAGATTGTACAGAAATCGGTGCACCGCCACCAATTTTTACATTACCTATACTGATTTGTCGTGTCATTTTTCTTTTTATCATTACATCCAACACCTTTTTATGTTGTATTTATTAACTCTTAACCAAATAAACGACCAACATCTTGAGCTGTAGCAAAAAACATCAAGGATAATAATAAAATTATACCTGCCATTTGCACTACTCTCACATATTTAGCTTCAATAGCTTTGCCACGAATTGCTTCTACCAATAAAACTACGAAATGACCACCATCTAATGCAGGAATTGGCAATAAATTTATTACACCTAAGTTCAAACTCAATAATGCAGCAAATTGTAATAATGGAACTAAACCTAAATGTGCAGCTTGACTAGTCATTTGAGCTACACCCACTGGCCCAGATAACTCTGCACTCACACTACCTGTTATCATGCCCACAAGTCCACTATACATCTGATATATAATATTTATCACGGTAGAAAAAGCTAATACTATTGCTTCACCAAAACCTACACTTTTTACATTAACAGGTGCAGTTACACCGATCAATGCACGTTTAGCTTGTTCATCATATTTCGGTACAACAGAAGTCGCCATCTGTTCATTATCGCGGATAAATTCTATTTTTAAAATTTTGCCATCAGCAGTTTGTACTTTTTGCACAAAATTTGTCCAAGAAGTGATCTGTTCTCCATTTACACTTAAAATTTTATCCCCATCTTTTAATCCAGCTTGACTTGCTGGCTCGCCAGCAATTACTTGTCCCAAAACTGGAGCATTCGATGGAGTTTGTATACCATTAAAGAAAAAGACTCCTGCAAAAATCAAAAACGGTAAAATAAAGTTCATTATCGAACCAGCCAAAATTACAATCATTCTAGCCCATACAGGACGAGCCCAATATGCTCTATCTCCTGCATCTTCATCCATGCCTTTTTCCATTCCTGCAATTTTATTGAAACCGCCAAGAGGAATAGCTCTTATTGAATATACTGTTTCTCCCTTTTTAGTACTTACTAATTTAGGACCAAAACCAATTGCAAATTCATCTACACGCATACCTGTTTTTTTTGCAGTAATAAAATGTCCAAATTCATGAACTAATACGAGTAAACCAAAGACAAATATAATAGCAATGGCACTGATTAACACTTATAAATCTTCTCCTTTACTTGCTTACGAATATTGCTATCAATTTCAAATAAATCTTCAAGTTCTGGTTCTACCAAAGTTATATGAGATTGCATAGCTTCTTCTATTATATCATAAATATCTAAGAAACTAATCTTTTCATTTAAGAAAGCTTCTACAGCTATTTCATTGGCAGCATTCATCACACAAGGCATAGAACCGCCTATTTTCCCAGCTTCATACGCTAAAGCAAGACCTCTAAATGTGTCTGTATCTGGCTTTTCAAAAGTTAAATCTTTCATTTGCCAAAAATCTAATTTTTCAGCAGGACAAACCATTCTTTCTGGATATGTGAGTGCATATTGTATAGGAAGTCTCATATCAGTTGAGCCTAATTGAGCGATAACTGAGCCATCCACATATTGCACCATAGAATGAATGATACTTTGAGGATGAACTACTACCTGAATTTTATCATAATCCACATTATATAATTGTTTTGCTTCAATTACTTCTAAGCCTTTATTCATCAATGAAGCACTATCAATAGTAATCTTGCGTCCCATTTTCCATGTTGGATGACTTAAACACTGTTTTACGGAAACATTTTTTAAATCTTCTATTTTCTTACCTCTAAAAGGACCGCCAGAAGCAGTGATTAATAATTTGTCAACTTTATTCATATCTTCGCCATGCAAACATTGAAATAATGCTCCATGTTCACTATCAATTGGCATGATATCAATTTGTTTTTCACGAGCTTTTTTCATGACTAAATCGCCAGCTACTACTAAAGTTTCTTTATTAGCTAATGCGATATTCTTACCAGCTTCAATAGCCTTCATTGTTGGACGAAGACCTGCAAAACCCATCAAAGAAGTAACTACTGTATCAATTTTATCTGTAGTAGCCCCTTCAATTAATCCTTCTTCACCATAATATAATTTAGTTTCTCCTACATAACGAGCTTTTAATTTTTCATAAGCTTCTTTATTATGCAAAATCGCCATAGCTGGTTTAAATTCATTTATTTGCTGTTCTAATAATTCATCATTATTATTAGCGGCTAAAACTTCAATTTTCAAGAAATCACTATGATTTCTAACTACATCTAAAGTTTGAGTTCCAATTGAACCTGTTGAACCTAATACTGCAATTTTTTTCATTATATTATATTCCTTTACCTTAAATATCTAATAAAAATATTGCTATATAATAAACGAGCGGTGCTGTAAATAATAAACTATCAAATCTATCTAACACGCCACCATGACCTGGAATTAAAGTACCTGAATCTTTGATACCTACAAATCTTTTAATACAAGACTCTACTAAATCGCCAAATGTACCAATAATTGCTATCAATGCACCCATTAATAACATAATCATCATATCAAAATTAAAATAATTACCTAAAAGACCTACACATATCATTGAACCTAAAATTCCGCCAACAAAACCTTCAACGCTTTTTTTAGGACTGATTTCTGGACATAAACGATGTTTACCTATACTGCAACCTACAAAATAAGCAAAGCTATCACTAGCCCATGTACCAATAAAAGTAAGCCATATTAAAATACAACCTACAGAAAATTCACCTAACAAACTATTAGTTGCTAAAATAGTTGTATCCTCAAACATTCTAAGCATCACTAAATGATAAAAAGGAATTGCTATATACATGGTTCCTGCTAAAGTAATACAACCATCTAATACAGAGAAATGTTTATGATTAAATATCATATTCATCAAAGAAACAAATATAGCTATTACAATACTAAATGCAATATTATTTGTTAAATACGCTCCTAATATGATGAAACAAATATTAAACAATCCCCAAAATAATGGTATATTATAATCCTTATGTGTAAAAGCATTCACATACTCTCGCCAAGCAAGACAAGCAAGTACTATCGAAACTGCAATAAATACTGTACCTCCTGTCTGGATAACGCCTGTAGCTATTATTATTCCAATAATTCCACTGATAATTCGCGTTAGCAAAATCTTCCACCGCCCCAAAAATTATTTACTACTTAATCCTCCAAATCGTCTATCTCTTTTTTGGAAATCAACAATTGCTTGTAAAAATTCTTCTGAAGAGAAATCCGGCCAATTTGTCTTTGTAAACCAAAATTCGGCATACGCTGCCTGCCATAATAAGAAATTACTCAATCGTATATCGCCACTTGTTCTAATCATTAAATCTACAGGTGGCAAATCTTTTGTATATAAATTATCGTCAATCACTTTATCATCAATTTCATCAACAGATAAATCACCTGATTGTACTTCACTAACTATATTTTTTACTGCTGTTACAATCTCATCTCTACCACCATAATTTACAGCAACATTAAATCTTACACCAGTATTATTTTTAGTGCGTTCTTCTGCTGCATGTAATTCATTTGGTAAATTACCTGGTAATTCATCAACTCTTCCAATAAAGTGAATACGTACATTATCTTCACACATTTCATCAATTTGTTCTGCTAAAAAACTAGAAAATAAATTCATCAGAAAATTAACTTCTGTCATTGGTCTTTTCCAGTTTTCAGTAGAAAATGCATATACTGTTAAAATAGGTATATTATATTTTATACAAGTTTTAAGAATTTTTTTTAGTGTTTTTACGCCAGCTTTATGTCCAGATGTTCTAATTAAACCCTTTCCAGTAGCCCAGCGACCATTTCCATCCATAATTATACCAACATGTTGTGGTAATTTATTTAAATCTAATTGTTCATCAATAGAAATATTTCTTTTTTCCTTTTTAGAAGAAAATATTTTTTTGAGCATACTAGAGGCCCCTCCTAAACAAATTATAAGAAATAAGCCCCTCTTTATTTCCAGAGGGGCCTTTCCAGTGGTTATTGTTAATCAAAGTCAATTAAGCTTCGATAGCACCTGCTGGACAACCAGCTTGACATGCACCACATTCTACACACATATCTGCATCAATTTCATAATGGTTTTCACCTTCAGAAATAGCACCTACAGGACAAGTACCTGCACAAGCACCGCAAGAAATGCAATCATCAGTAATTTTATAAGCCATTTATTACACCTCCTTTCGCATTTTAGCAGCAGCTGTAAGTTCTAATACATTATCATCTAAAACTTTTACTCTGACAATATATAATTTGCTATCATCAACTTTAAAATAGCCTCTCATTGGCACAGTATAATTCATTTTAAATTTTATATTTCTAGAATTTAATCGTTCTATAGCCTCAACAGCTGGTAATCCTAAATATTCCATACAATCAAACTTCCATTATTTCTTTTTCTTTTTCTGCTCTAGCAATGTCAATTTCTTTAATATATTTATCTACGATTTTTTGAATATCTTCTTGAGCTTTTTTAGCATCATCTTCTGTGATAGATTTTGCTTTTTCTAATTTTTTAATAGCTTCATTAGCATCACGACGAATATTACGAACAGATACTTTAGATTCTTCTGCACGTTTATTCAATGTTTTTACAAGATCAGTGCGACGTTCTTCTGTAAGCTGAGGTATATTTAAACGAATTACTGTACCATCATTATTTGGGCTAAGACCAAGATCAGATCTTGTAATTGCTTTTTCTATTTCATGAAGCATTGGTTTTTCCCATGGTTGAATTAAAATCATACGAGGTTCAGGAACAGAAATATTACCTACCTGATTTACTGGTACTAAAGAACCGTAATATTCTACCATTACTTTATCTAATAATGCAGGAGTTGCACGACCTGCACGAAGAGAAGCAAATTCAGATTTTGCTGCACTTAAAGTTTTTTTCATACGCTCTTCATTTTTAGCTATTACTTCTTTAATCATTAATCATTACCTCCAACAGTTGTTCCAATATTTTCGCCTAAAGCAGCTTTTAAAATATTTTCATGATCATCTATATTAAATACTACTAAAGGAATTTTATTATCCATGCAAAGACTTGTTGCTGTAGAATCCATTACTGCAAGTCCACGATTTAATACTTCTAAATATTCAAGGCTATCGAATTTTTTAGCTTCAGGATTTTTATTAGGGTCAGAATCATATACACCATCTGTATTCTTTTTACCCATTAAGATAACTTCAGCTTCAATTTCAGCAGCACGAAGAGCAGCAGTTGTATCTGTGGAGAAATAAGGATTACCTGTACCAGCACCGAAGATAACAACTCTACCTTTTTCTAAATGACGAATTGCTTTACGGCGAATATAAGGTTCAGCTACTTGACGCATTTCAATAGCAGATTGAACACGGCTGTCAACGCCCATACCTTCTAAAGCATCTTGAAGTGCTAAAGCATTCATCACTGTAGCAAGCATACCCATATAATCTGCTGTAGCTCTATCCATACCTTTATTGCTACCAGCAAGACCACGCCAAATATTTCCGCCACCTACAACAATAGCTACTTCTATACCATATTCACGTACTTTTTTGATTTGTTTAGCGATAGATTCTACTACTTCTGGATTAATGCCAAAACGCTGTTCACCGGCTAAAGATTCACCACTTAATTTAAAAACTATACGTTTATATTTAATATCTGCCACAATAAAACCTCCATCAAAAACTTCTAATTTTTTTAACCTGCATAATATCTTTTCTTATTTTATCATATATCTATAATAAACGGTAGATATTATAATTTTTTTCTATATTTAAAATTTATAACTAAATATATTTTATTATAAAAAAGAGAACACCGAAGTGTTCTCTCTTTGTATTTCATAATGAAATTATTTTACAGCTGCCATAACTTCTTCTACAAAGTTATCAGCTTTCTTTTCAATACCTTCACCAAGTTGATATCTTACGAAACGACGAATGGAGATATTTTCACCGATTTTAGCAATTTTACCTTTTACAAGGTCAGAAATTGTAACATCTGGATCTTTAATGTATGGCTGATCTAAAAGACATACTTCTTTATAATATTTTTCGAGGCGACCTTCAACCATTCTTTCAACGATTTTTTCAGGTTTACCTTCATTAATAGCTTGTTCACGAAGAACTTGACGTTCATGTTCGATAGCTGCTGGATCTACTTCTTCACGACGAATGCAAGTTGGGTTAGCAGCAGCAATCTGCATAGCAATATCACGAGCGAAATCCTGGAATTCAGGAGTACCAGCAACGAAGTCTGTTTCACAGTTAACTTCTACTAATACACCAATACGTCCACCAGCATGAATGTAAGATGTTACAACACCTTCAGCTGCTACACGACCAGCTTTTTTAGCTGCGGAAGCAAGACCTTTTTCTCTTAAAAAGTCAATTGCTTTTTCCATATCACCATCAGTTGCAGAAAGAGCTTTTTTACAGTCCATCATACCTGCACCAGTTTTTTCACGTAATTCTTTTACTAATGCTGCAGTAATAGCCATTAATATTTCCTCCTTAGTCAATAAAAGGCAAGGGTTTTAACCCTTACCTTTTTTAATTGTTATATAAATTTAAGATTAACTAAAATTATTCAGCGTCTTCGCTAGTAGCAACTTCTTCTGCTACTTCGCCAGCTTCACCTTGACGACCTTCGATAACAGCATCAGCCATACGGGAAGTTAAAAGTTTAACAGCACGGATAGCATCGTCGTTACCAGGAATTACATAGTCAATTTCATCTGGATCGCAGTTTGTATCAACGATTGCAACGATTGGAATGTTAAGTTTTTTAGCTTCTGCTACAGCAATTCTTTCTTTACGTGGGTCAACGATGAATAAAGCACCTGGTAATTCTTCCATGTCTTTAATACCGCCAAGAGATTTTTCAAGTTTTTCTTGTTCACGTTTTAAAGAAAGAACTTCTTTTTTACTGAGAACTTCAAAAGTTCCATCTTCTTCCATAGCTTCGAGTTCTTTCAAACGATTGATGCTTTTACGGATAGTAGCGAAGTTAGTCATCATACCACCGAGCCATCTTTCGTTAACATAGAACATGCCGGATTTTAAAGCTTCTTCTTTAACAGCTTCTTGAGCCTGTTTTTTAGTACCTACGAAAAGAATGCTTTTGCCTTCTTCAGCAACGCTACGTAAGAAATCATAAGCTTCGTCAACTTTTTTTACAGTTTTCTGTAAATCGATAATATAAATACCATTGCGTTCTGTGAAAATGTATGGAGCCATTTTAGGGTTCCAACGTCTAGTCTGATGACCGAAATGAACGCCTGCTTCTAATAATTGTTTCATGGAAATAACTGCCATGATGGTGCACCTCCTGTTATTTTTTCCTCCACATTCTTTAGCTTTGTTTCAACCCTTTTAAATATTCTTATCAGCGTACCAATAAGGTATATTTAACTAGGACACAGTACAAAATCGGAATGTGTGCGTTTTTTACACCGTTAAGCATTATATCATAATTTATTTGTAAACACAATACAAATTATTGTAATCATAAACAAAAAGAACGATGTTTTTCTCAACATCGTTCTTTAAAATTATTATCTTTTTAATTTTTGAATTTCATCTAATAAGTGTTCATTTAAAACTCTGATATAAGTACCTTTCATACCGAGAGATTTAGATTCAATAACACCAGCAGATTCAAATTTACGAAGTGCATTTACAATTACAGAACGAGTAATACCTACACGGTCAGCAATTTTAGATGCAACGAGTAAACCTTCTGTACCATTTAATTCACTTAAAATATTTACAGCTGCTTCAATTTCAGAATAAGAAAGTGTAGCTAAAGCAATCTGTACAGTAGCTTTTTTGCGTGCTTCAACTTCAATTTTTTGAGAATTATCACGTAAAATTTCCATACCTACAACAGTGGCACCATATTCAGCTAATAATAAATCATCATCATTGAATTCTTCATTAAATTTAGCTAATACTAATGTACCAATACGTTCACCCACACCATAAATAGGTACAATAGTTGTAATTTTACCTTCAACTAAACATTGACTTTTATCATCAAAAGCACAGTTTTCCTTCTGTGGAATATTAGAAGATGTACTGTCCATCTTCAAGAGCCAATTAACATAATGCTTTGGAAATTCTCCTTGGCTTACGATTTTATCAATCATTGTATCGCATTCAAAATCATCACGAAAGGCATATCCATAGATTTTTCCAGTTTTGCTAACAATATAAACATTTGCTTCTATAACATTGCTAAGCACACGAGAAATACTATCATATTCTACCACTTCTGCTTTTTGTAAAAGTTTGTTTATTTTTCTTGTTTTTTCAAGTAATGTTGCCATCTGTTATCCCCTTCCTGCACAGAAAACATTTTTATTTTCTGTTAAACCTTTCCTTTTTTATTCTATCATATCCATAAGTTATTTTAAAGGAAAATTTTTACATTTTTTTGAATTTTGTACAATATTTATTAAATTAAAGAATAAACTGGCTCAAATCGCGGTTTTTAACAATTCCACCAAGTTTTTCATTTACATATTCAGCATTAATTACTACATTTTTATCTTCCAATTCTGGTGCTTCGAAAGATAAATCTTCCAATAATTTTTCCATGATTGTATGAAGTCTTCTTGCTCCAATATTTTCCATTTGTTCATTTACTTCACAAGCAACTTGGGCTAATCTTTCAATTGCATCATCTGTAAATTCAATGGAAACACCTTCTGTAGCAAGTAGTGCTTTATATTGTTTTAACAATGCATTTGTTGGTTCTGTCAAAATACGTTTAAAATCTTCTTCATTCAAAGAAGTCAATTCTACACGAATTGGGAAACGTCCCTGAAGCTCTGGTATTAAATCAGAAGGTTTTGCCATATGGAAAGCACCTGCTGCAATAAATAAAATATGATCTGTTTTCATCTGTCCATATTTTGTAGATACTGTAGAACCTTCAACTATTGGTAAAATATCACGCTGTACACCTTCACGAGATACATCCGGTCCAGAAGAAGCACCTTTTACAGCGACCTTATCAATTTCATCTAAGAAAATAATACCATTGCGTTCTGCAAGTTCAATAGCTTCATGAGCAATAGATTCCATATCCAATAATTTTTGAGCTTCTTCTTGTGTAAAGATTTCTCTTGCTTGAGCAACTGTAACTTTACGTTTTTTGCGTTTTTTAGGCATTAGATTGCCAATCATATCTTGAATATTATTGCTCATGTCTTCCATGCCAGAACCTGCAAACATACCAATTACAGGAGCAGCTTTTGGTTCAACATCAATTTCAATAATATCATTTTCTAATTCGCCTTTTAAAAGACGTTTTCTGCACCATTCTCTACCAGCAGAATATTTTGGTTCTTCCACTGTTTCTTTATTTTCTTCTTCTTTATTTGCTCCACCAAAAATAGCACTTAGTGGATTAGATACTGAGCTGGATTTTGGTTCTGGAACATAAATATCTAAAATACGTTCTTGAGCCATTTCTTTAGCTTTATCTTGTACTTGTTCTAATTTTTCTTGTTTTAACATACGTACAGCAGATTCAGCTAAATCTCTAACCATGGATTCTACATCTCTACCTACATAACCTACTTCAGTAAATTTAGTAGCTTCAACTTTTACAAAAGGTGCTTTTACAAGTTTTGCTAAACGTCTTGCAATTTCAGTTTTACCTACACCAGTAGAACCAATCATCAAAATGTTTTTAGGAATGATTTCATCTCTCATGTCTTCTGGGAGATGACGGCTACGCCATCTATTGCGAAGTGCAATAGCTACAGAACGTTTTGCCTGTGACTGTCCTACGATATATTTATCTAATTCTTCTACGACTTGACGAGGAATTTGTTCATTCAATTTCATGAATTTATTCTCCTTTATTTATCTAATTCTTCCACTATAATATTGTGATTTGTATATACACAGATATCAGCAGCAATAGTAAGAGCTTCTTTAGCAATTTCAGCTGCAGTCAAATTAGAATGTTTTACCAATGCACGACCTGCTGAAAGTGCATAAAATCCACCAGAACCAATAGCTGCAACATCACCATCTGGTTCAATTACTTCACCATTACCAGAAAGTAATAACATTGTATTTTCATCAGCAACGAGTAATAATGCTTCTAATTTACGAAGTACTCTATCTGTACGCCAATCTTTAGCAAGCTCTACTGCCGCACGAGTTAAATTACCATGATATTCTATTAATTTAGATTCAAATTTTTCAAATAAAGTAAAAGCATCGGCAACAGAACCTGCAAAACCTGCTAAAACTTTACCGTTATATAAGCGACGTACTTTGCGGGCATTTGCTTTCATGATAGCAGCTTGCCCAAAAGTAACCTGTCCATCACCAGCTATAGCAGTTTTACCATCTTTTTTTACTGCTATGATAGTGGTTGCTTTAAAATTTTCCATAATATCATCTCCATTTATAGGCTATATTCATAATATCAGTTTTTTTAAGATAATTTCAATACGTCTTCTTTAAATTTTGCTAAAAACTCTAACGCTCTTTGAGCTATTTTTTGTTTTTTTAACTTTTTATCACGAATTCTTTCTTCTAAAGGTGGCATTAAACCAAAATTAGCATTCATTGGCTGAAAATGTTTTGCTACAGCAGAAGTGATATATTTACACATAGAGCCATGAGCTGTTTGCTCTGGAAAAATCACTGGATTTTCTCCTTTGGCTAAATACGCTGCATTAACACCTGCCACAAGACCAGAAGCTGCGGATTCTATATATCCTTCAACACCAGTCATCTGACCTGCAAATAATAAATCATCTCTATCTTTGTATTGCAAAGTTGGTCGCAATAATTCCGGAGAATTAATAAATGTGTTTCTATGCATCACACCATAACGCACAAATTCAGCATTTTCAAGTCCTGGTATTAAACCAAATACGCGTTTTTGTTCTGGCCATTTTAAATGAGTTTGGAAACCTACTATATTATATAGGCTATCTGCTGCATTATCTTGACGAAGTTGCACTACAGCATAAGGTCTTTTTCCTGTTTTTGGATCTTCTAAACCTACAGGTTTTAATGGTCCATATAGCAAAGTATCTATACCACGACGAGCCATTTCTTCAACAGGCATACAACCTTCAAAAAACTTAGCCTTTTCAAATTCTTTAATTGGTGCCAACTCTGCTGTTGTTAATTCTTGCCAAAATTTTTCATATTCTTCTTTATCCATAGGACAGTTAATATAATCAGCTGTTCCTTTACCGTAGCGAGAAGCACGATATGCTTTACTCATATCAATAGAGTCTTTGCTGATTAATGGTGCCGCAGCATCATAAAAGTAAAAATAATCCTGACCTGTCAATTCACCAATGGATTTTGCTAATACTTCTGAAGTCAATGGACCACTGGCAATAATTGTAATAGCATCATTTTCTTGAGGTATTGTTTCTATCTCTTTATTTATCACCGTAACATTAGGATGATTTTTTACTTTATCTGTAATATATTGACTAAAACCTTCTCTATCTACAGCTAAAGCTCCACCTGCTGGTACACGATTTATATCAGCAGATTCCATGATAATAGAATTTAGCTGTCTCATCTCTTCTTTTAATAAACCTACAGCATTTTCAAGTCCTGCACCACGCAAGGAATTGCTACATACTAATTCAGCAAATTTTTCTGTTTTATGTGCAGGTGTAGATTTTTCTGGTCTCATTTCATATAAATCTACTTTTATACCTCTTTGAGCCACTTGCCATGCTGCTTCACTGCCAGCCATGCCAGCACCTACGATAATAACTTTTTTCACGCAAAATTTCCTTTCTTATTTTTTATCTATGCTTCGTTTTCTTCTTTATGCTCTTTATTTTCGTTTTCTTCTTTTACTTGTGCTTCTTTTTGTGCTAATTCTGCTAATTTCTTAGCAGTCTGCTGTTGAATTTTTTCTTTTAATTTATTAATTTCCTTATTTATAGGAGTATCTTCTTTTCTTGTATCACAATCATCATTACTGCAATATAAAATAGTTCTTCCATTTTTAAAACGATGTCTAAATAAGAATGAACCACAAGTTTTACAATTACTTGTAAGTGGCATATCCCATGATACATAATCACACTGTGGATAATTTTCACAACCATAAAATACTACGCCACGACGTGTACGGCGTTCAATGATTTTACCACCACATTTAGGGCATTTAACGCCTGTATCTTTCAAAATAGGTTTTGTATTTCTGCATTCTGGAAAACCTGGACATGCCAAGAATTTACCATAGCGACCTTGTTTTATGACCATCATGCGACCGCATAATTCACATTGTACATCAGAAACTTCATCTGGCACTTCCACTTCGCCGATTTCTTCTTCTGCATGTTCTAATGTTTTTTCAAATGGAACGTAAAATTCTTCAAGCAAAGTATTTTTTTGAATTTTACCTACTGCTATTTCATCTAATTTATTTTCTAAATCAGCAGTAAATTTCTCATCAACAATATCTTTAAAATATTTTTCCAATAAGTCTACTACTACAAAACCTAAATCAGTTGGTTCGAATTTTTTATCACTGCGAACTACATAACCTCTAGCTAAAATAGTTTCAATAATCGGTGCATACGTACTAGGACGACCAATACCTCTTTCTTCCAAGGTTTTAACTAAAGAAGCATCATTATATCTAGCAGGTGGTTCTGTAAAATGTTGCATTGCCTCTAATTTTTGAATAGATAATTCATCGCCTTCTTGTAAATCAGGCAAGATAACATCTTTTTCTTTTTTATTATCGCTATCATTATATACAGCAGTAAAACCTGCAAATTTTAACTGTGAACCAGTAGCTTTTGCTAAATATTTATCGCCTTTCATAGCTACGCTCATAACATCATAACTAGCAGGTAGCATCTGACAACCTAAAAAGCGTTGCCAAATTAATTTATAGAGCTTTAACTGTTCTTTGCTCAAATATTCTTCAACTGTAGCTGGACTCAAGGAAACATTTGTTGGACGCACTGCTTCATGAGCATCTTGTGAAGATTTACCTGCTGCATAAATATATGGTTTTTCTGGTAAATATTCTTTGCCAAAATTTTCTTCAATATAATTTCTAGCTTCATTTAAAGCTATTTCCGAAATACGCGTAGAGTCTGTACGCATATAAGTTATTAAACCTGTTGGCCCTTTTCTACCTAGACTAATACCTTCATAGAGTTGTTGAGCTATCATCATTGTCTTACGTGAAGTAAAACCTAATTTTCTAGCAGCATCTTGCTGTAAACTACTCGTTGTAAATGGTGCTGGAGCCTTGCGATGACGTTGACGTTTCTTTATTTCAACCACTTTAAAAGTAATTTTTTCAATATCACTGCACAATTTATCTGCTTGTTCTTTAGACGCAATTTTTACATCTTCTTTTTTTGCAGAAATCATCAATTTTTTATCATCAATAGCTACTAATTCTGCCCCAAACATACTAGAACGAGGTTTTTTCTTAAATTTAAAATCAACTGTCCAATATTCTTCTGATTCAAATTTTTGAATTTCTTTTTCACGGTCACAAATTAATTTCACTGTTACCGATTGTACACGTCCTGCACTTAAACCTTTGCGAATTTTCTTCCAAAGAAGTGGACTTAATTTATAACCTACAATACGGTCAAGCATACGACGTGCTTGTTGAGCATCTACCCTATCAATATTTATTTCCTTAGGATTTTTTACTGCTTCTTGAATAGCAGGTTTTGTTATTTCATTGAATACAATTCTACATTTTTCATGTTCATCAATTCCTAAAATATGAGATAGATGCCAAGCAATAGCTTCGCCTTCACGGTCAGGGTCAGATGCTAAATACACTTTTTCTGATTTTTTAGCTTCTTTTTTCAAAGATTTAATCAAATCTCCCTTTCCTCGAATATTGATATATTTAGGAGTAAAATCATTTTCTACATCTATACCAAATTGACTTTTAGGTAAATCACGAAGATGTCCCATAGAAGCCATTACTGTATATTTTTTATTGCCTAAATATTTTTCAATAGTCTTTGCTTTAGTTGGCGATTCTACTACTACAAGCGTTTTTTTCTTCATTCAAAGCACTCCCTGATTGCTCTTATATAAAAATTTGGACTTGTTTCTTTGACTAGTCCCTTCAATTTCATCTGCAATAAAATAAACGATATATTCGAAACATTTATTCTCAATTTGTATATGATTTCATCAATACATTTAGGCTCTGTAAATGATAAATTATCATATATAAGTTGTTCTTCTGCTGTCATGGAAAAACCTAAATCTATTTGTGTTTCTTTGGATACATTTTGCTGATTATTTATAGAAGTATATTCTTCTACAATATCATTTACTTTTGTAACTAATTTAGCACCTTGTTTTATCAAGCTATGGCAACCTTCGCTCTTTTGGGAATAAATATTTCCTGGTATGGCAAATACATCTCGCCCTTCACTTAAAGCAAATTCCGCTGTTATCAATGAACCACTCTTTTTAGCAGCTTCAACTACTAGTATGCCCTTTGACAAACCTGTAATAATTCTGTTTCTAGCTGGAAAATTTCCTGGTTTTGGCAATGTATTTAATGGATACTCTGATATTACAGCACCATTTTGTGCTATAGTTTCTAAAAGTTGTTTATTTTCTTTAGGATAAACAATATCCAAACTACAACCTAAAACGGCAATAGTTTTACCTTTTTTCAAGGCCCCTATATGTGCCTTTGTGTCTATACCTTTTGCAGCTCCACTGACTATTATAAAATTATATTCAGCCAATTCTTTAGCCATATTTTCTGCTATTTGTTTTCCATAAGTCGTTGGTGTCCTTGATCCTACTATACCTATGCAAATTTCTTTTTTAGGTAATTCGCCCTGATAATATAAAATAAAAGGAGGATCATATATTTCTTTTAATAACTTTGGATAATCTTCATCTAGTTCTATGCAGACTTTAATTTTATAAAATTCTAGTTGTGCTGCTAATTTATCTATAGATATTTTCTGTCTAAATTCTATCAATTCAGACAATGTTTTACTGCCTAAACAATTACTTTGTTCTAACATTTCTCTTGTTGCTGTCCATATTGTTTCGCCGTCATGAAAATATCTATAAAGTTGGCGAAGCGTTTTACTACCTATACCTGGTACAGAATTTATGGCAGCCCAATATATATTTTTCATTGTTTATTACATTCCTATACAAATAAATCTTTAGATAAACCATATATATTTTACTATTATCACTATTAACTGACAATTTGTCAAATTTTTTATAAAAGACTTTATCTATCATATTTCAAAACAAAAAGCTATTGCATTAAAATTCTTTAACACAATAGCTTTTATTAATTAAATGGTAATTAACCCAATTTTTCTTTTATCATTTTATTTACAAGACCAGGATTTGCTTTACCTTTACTTGCTTTCATTACTTGACCAATTAAAAAGCCCATGGATTTTGGATAATCTGATACAGCTTTTGGATTATCAGCAATTGCTTTATCTACAATTTCTTCAATTGCTTTTGTATCAGTAATCTGTACTAAGCCTTTGTCTTTTACGATTTTTTCTGGAGTATCCCCACTTGTCCACATTTCTTCAAATACAGTTTTAGCTATTTTAGAAGAAATTGTACCTTTACCGATCAAGCCAATTAAGCTTGCTAAATTTTGAGCTGATACTGGAGAATTTTCAATAGTCATTTCATTAGCATTTAAATGTTTAGACAATTCACCCATAATCCAGTTAGCAGCGAGTTTTGCATCAGCACCAGCATCTACAACTGCATCAAAATATTCAGCCATAGCACGAGTAGAAGTAATGATTTCCGCATCATAAGTAGGAAGACCATACTCATTTACTAAACGAGCTTTTCTTGCATCTGGCAATTCTGGAAGTGCTTTTCTATATGCTTCAATCTGTTCATCTGTTGTAACGATTGGCACAAGATCTGGTTCTGGCATATAACGATAATCTTGAGCTTTTTCTTTACTACGCATAGAAAGTGTAATTCCACGACCATCGTCCCAAGTACGAGTTTCTTGTACTAAGATACCGCCATCTTCTAACACTTCATTTTGACGTTCAATTTCATATTCTAAAGCATCTTCGATTACTTTGAAGGAATTCAAGTTTTTCATTTCAACTTTTGTACCGAGTTTATCGCTACCTTCTGGACGAAGAGATACGTTTACATCGGCACGTAAATTACCTTCTTCCATTTTACAGTTGGATACATCAATGTATTGTAAAATGGATTTTATTTTTTCCATATATGCACGAGCTTCTGCTGGAGAATGCATATCTGGTTCAGATACGATTTCGATAAGTGGTACACCAGTACGATTATAGTCAACATTAGAGCTACTAGAATCTTTGATTGTAGTACCAGAGTGAACGAGTTTACCAGCATCTTCTTCCATATGAATACGAGTGATGCGAATGCGTTTTGTTTTGCCTTCTACTTCGATATCCACATAACCATGTTCAGCGATTGGTAAATCAAACTGAGAAGTCTGGAAGTTTTTTGGTAAATCTGGATAGTAATAATTTTTTCTATCAAATTTACTGAATTTATTAATTGTACAATTAAGTGCAAGACCTGCTTTGATAGCAAATTCTACTACACGTTTATTGACAACAGGTAATACACCTGGAAGACCAAGACAAACAGGGCAAACATGTGTATTTTGGTCTGCACCAAAGGAAGTAGCACAGCTACAGAAAATTTTTGTATTAGTTTTTAATTCGCTATGAATTTCCAAACCAATGACTGCTTCGTATTTCATTATTCTACCCCCTGACCAATTTTATTAGCATAATCATGATTTACTTCATAAGTATATGCTGCACGAATAATAGTTTCTTCATCAAGTGGGCGACCAATAAACTGCATACCGATAGGCATATTATCTTTGCTTCTGCCGCAAGGAATAGAAATACCTGGAAGACCTGCTAAATTAAGTGGAACAGTGAAAATATCCATCAAATACATTTTTAATGGATCATTTGCCATTGAGCCAATTTTATATGCAGGTGTTGGTGCTACTGGAGCCATAATAACATCTACATTTTTAAATGCATTATCAAAGTCTTGTTTTACAAGTGTTCTAACTTTCAATGCTTTTAAATAATAAGCATCATAATAACCAGCACTTAAAGCATAGTTACCAATCATAATACGACGTTTTACTTCTGGACCGAATTTTGCAGTTCTTGTATTTGTCATCATGGAAACAATGTCTTCACCATCTACACGAGAGCCATAACTTACACCATCATAACGAGATAAGTTTGTAGAAGCTTCTGCTGGTGCTATTAAATAATATGTGGAAATAGCATAATCTGTATGTGGTAAAGAAATATCTACGATTTCAGCACCGAGTTTTTTCAAATCTTCGATAGCTGTATTCATAGCTTTTTTTACATCTTCGTCCATACCATCGATAAAATATTCTTTTGGTAAACCGATTTTCAATCCTTTGATATCATTTACTAAGGATTTTGTATAATCAGGAACATCACTATTGATAGATGTAGAATCTTTTTCATCATGACCTGCAATTACATTCATCACATGAGCACAGTCTGTTACATCGCGAGTCACAGGACCAATCTGGTCAAGTGAAGAAGCAAATGCTACTAAACCATAACGAGATACACGACCGTAAGTAGGTTTTAAACCAACAACACCACAAAAAGATGCTGGCTGACGAATAGATCCACCAGTATCAGAGCCCAATGCCCAAATAGCACTACCAGCACTAACAGCAGCAGCACTACCACCAGAACTACCACCTGGTACGCAGTCTAAATTCCATGGATTATGCGTAGCAAAAAACGCAGAGTTTTCTGTAGAACCACCCATAGCGAATTCATCCATATTTAATTTACCGAGTAATGCTGGTTTTTGAGTTAAAACTTTATCCATTACTGTAGCATTATATGGTGGTACAAAATTTTCAAGCATATAAGATGCACAAGTTGTTTTTAAACCTTTTGTACAAATATTGTCTTTTATAGCTGCTGGTATACCTGCTAAAACAGAGATTTTTGCTCCGCCAGCGATATCAGCATCAACATTTTCTGCTTGTTGAAGAGCATAATCAGCAGTTTTTGTGATATATGCTTTTACTTTATCATCAGTAACTTCCATGCGAGAAAGTACATCTTTTGTAATTTCTACAGCAGAAATTTCTTTATTTACAAGCATATCATGTAATTCATGTGCTGTTTTTTCAAATAAACTCACGTAAAAGCCTCCTCAAATTAATAAAATTAATTTAAACAAATTATTCTTCTAAAATTTTAGGTACACGGAAATAACCATCTTCTTGTTGTGGAGCATTAGATAATGCCAATTCACGATCAAGGGAAGGTTTCCCTACATCTTCACGGAATACATTTTGTACAGGCAATACGTGTGCAGTAGGAGCTACATTTTCTGTATCTACTTGTTGTAATCTATCTACATATTCAAGAAAATCATTAAGCTCATTTATATTTTTATCCATATCTTCTTCTTTAATACTAAGACGAGACAAAAGAGCTACATTTTCTACATCTTCTCTAGTAACTTTCATATCTTCACCCCATTTTCAAAATAAACTGTTTACATTTTATCATATTTTAGACGATGATTGAATAGTATTGTTACTTTTACCCATAAAATCTAGCTGACTTATTTTATCTTCTATGATAAAATGGCATAATAGTTAAAAATTAATAAAAAAATAGGTGATTTTATACATATGGATAAAACTAAACAAAAAATTGCAGTTTCTTTTTTAATTGCAATATTTTTAGCTGCATTTGAAGGAGTCGTCGTCTCTACTGCTGCACCTGTAATTGTAAAAAGTTTGCACAATTTTAAAATGATTAGTTGGATATTTTCTATATTTCTTTTGACTTCAGCTATATCTACTCCTATTTATGGCAAATTAGCTGACCTTTATGGGCGAAAACGCATATTTATGATCGGTATTTCTATTTTCCTTGTCGGTAGTTTATTATCCGGATTAGCTCAAAGTATGTATCAATTAATTGTCTTTCGTGGAATTCAAGGCATCGGTGCTGGTGCTATTTTTACCATTGGTTTCACGATGATAGGCGATATTTTCACCCTAGAGGAACGCTCTATTATCCAAGGAGCTATCAGTACGATTTGGGGTATTGCTGGCCTCATCGGCCCTTTAATCGGTGGATTTCTCATAGATAATTTATCCTGGCATTGGATATTTTTTATAAATATTCCCTTTGGTCTTTTATCTGTTTATATACTCGCCAAATTTGTACATGAACAAAAACCTAATACTAATCCAAAAATTGATTATCTAGGAGCTATTTTATTATCCATTACCATAGCTACTCTTTTATGCGGTGTAATGAAACTAGACGAAGATTTTCATTTAGGTATAATCTTATTAGCCATCACAATTATTTCAGGTTTTCTCTTTTACCTGCGTGAGGCCAAAACATCTGAACCTATTGTGCCTCTATTTATTCTCAATAAGTCTTCTATCATTGTAAATATCATCACTTTTATCAGTTCATTTATTTTAATTGCTTGTTCTGTTTATTTGCCACTTCATATTCAATCAATCATGGGATATAGTGCTACCATTGCCGGTATATCCTTAATCGGCACATCTATTTCTTGGTTTATAAGTTCAATTTCCATAGCTACATTAATGAAAAAATTCTCAGCTAATAAAATCGTAATGGCTTCTTCATTAATTTTAATTTTCAGCTCTTGGTTATTGACACAATTAACTTTAGATACACCACTTTGGCACTTATCTATTTATGTATTTTTCTTTGGCTTTGGTTTTTCAGGCACTTTAAATACACTCACTTTTATCGTTCAAGATTCTGTAAAATATAATTTACGCGGTGCCGCAGTCGGTTTAAATATGTTAACACGTACAATCGCTCAAACTATAGGTGTTACTGTACTGGGTGCAGTATTAAATATTTCGACAACAGATTTTATTGAAGCTCATACACTAATAGATATTACAATGCAAGATTTTTATGATAATACTTCTCCTCAATATCATGAACTTTTACGCCAAGCATTATTCTATAGTTTAAATAATATATACTATATCCTAGTTGGTAGTAGTATAATTTGCTTAATCTTATCTTATTTCGTACCTAAACATCAATCACAAAAATAGAAAATTCTAGTTTTTATAATTCTCAAAACTATGCTATACTATTATTTATTTTATATCTAAAATTTAAATTTATTTATCATTTTGGAGGAATATGTATATAATGAAAGATCATTTAGTAAAAGCTGTTGCTGATGGTGTTCGTGTTCATGCTGCTATTACTACTAATCTTGTAAATGAAGCTGTATCTCGTCATGAATGTTATCCTGTAGCTGCTGCTGCTCTTGGTCGTACTATGACAGGTGCTTTACTAATGGCAGCAAACCTTAAAAATAAAGAATGTATCACTATAAAATTTAACGGCAACGGCCCATTAGGCTCTGTTGTTGCCGATGCTAATCCTGAAGGATTTGTACGCGGTTATATCGCCAATCCTCATGTTAATTTACCACTCAATGAAAAAGGTAAATTAGATGTAGGCGGTGGTGTCGGTCAAGGTATTTTATCCGTAACTCGTTTCACTGGTCTTAAAGACCCTATTACTGGTAGCTGTGAAATCGTTTCTGGGGAAATTGCTGAAGACCTCACAAATTATCTCTATACTTCTGAACAAACTCCTTCTAGTGTAGGCTTAGGTGTTCTTGTAAATCCTGATTTAAAAGTAGCTGCAGCTGGTGGTTTTATCCTTCAATTATTACCAGATGCTACAGAAGAAACACTTACAAAATTAGAAAATAACCTCGCTAAAATTCGACCAGTTTCTACCATGGTAAAAGATGGTTTAGATGCTCGTGGTATCATTGCTGAACTATTGCAAGGTTTTGATAAAGTTGATTATTTAACTACTACAGATTTAGCATTTAAATGCCAATGCTCCAAAGAACGTATTGAAGATGTACTCATCAGTTTAAATGAACATGATTTAAAATCTCTAGTTGATGATGGTCATGCTGAAGTTTGCTGTCATTTCTGTGGTGAAAAATATCAATTCAATAAAGATGAACTCACCGCTATTTACAATGTATCTCAAAAATTAAAAGACAATAAAGCTAATAATTAAATAATATCAATAAAAAAGCATTTTAAAATGGAATTATTACTCAATCCATTTTAAAATGCTTTTCTTTTACAAATTAATTTTCTTTAACCATTGCTAAAAATTCTTGTTCAGTAATTATTTTTACACCTAAACTTTCAGCTTTTGTAAGTTTACTGCCTGCATTTGCCCCTGCAATTACATAAGATGTCTTTT
>USPM01000003.1 GCA_900556715.1 uncultured Megamonas sp.
CAGCAGCAGCTTCTTCTTGGGATAGCATGCACAATACTGGTACACAAGTTTTAGATAGTGCCACTATTGTAAAACTCACAAGAACACTTGCTATTATTCCTATCACATTAATCTTAGGTTTTTATCAGGCCAAAAAAGCCTCTGGTCAAAATAAAGCTAGTGTAAAATCTGCTTTTCCAATGTTTATTTTATATTTTATTATTGCCTCTATCATTACAACTATCTTAAACTATTTTATGGATGTAAATATTTTTTCTGCTGAATTATCTTCGGCTATTTTAACGTTTTTTGCTTTAATGAAATTCTGTAGTAAATACTTTATCATCATGGCCATGGGAGCTATTGGTCTACACACTGATATCATCGATTTAATAAAAAATGGTGGTCGTCCTATAATCATGGGTTTTTGCTGTTGGGTAGCTATTGCCTGCGTAAGTTTATTTGTTCAACACCTTTTAGGTTTATGGTAATAAATACAAATAATTTCTAAATTTTAGAAGCTAGAATATAATTTTTTATATATTCTAGCTTTTTTATTTTTAATTTATAAATTTTGTTGTTTTTACAACATACTTTTAAATTAAGCCTAATTATAATAAATATATCAATTAAATTACAAATAAAATTATTGGAGAGATAATTATGGAAAATAAAATGTTTTGCTTTCAATGTCAAGAAACTGCACAATGCAAAGGTTGTACACGTGTAGGTGTTTGCGGAAAATCTGCCACTACTGCTACACTTCAAGATTTATTGATTTATGCAACTAAAGGTCTTTGCGAAATCACTACTAAACTTCGTCAAGAAAAACAAACTATCAGTCGTAAATTAAATCAATTCATTTGTGAAAGTTTATTTATCACTATCACTAATGCCAATTTTGATGATGATATTATCAAAAGACGCATCACAGAGACTTTAACTTATAAACAAGAACTACTTGCAAAATTACAAAATAAAGATAATTTATCCCCTGTAGCTCTTTGGACTACTAATGATGAAAATTCCTACCTAGAAAAAGGTGCTACTATCGGTGTATTATCTACTGAAAATGAAGATATTCGCAGTCTTCGTGAATTAATCACTTATGGTTTAAAAGGTATGGCAGCATACAATAAACATGCCAATGCCCTCGGTAAATACAACGATGAAATTGACGCATTTTTGCAAGCTACTTTAGCTAAAACAGTTGATGATAATTTATCCGGAGAAGAATTGACATCTCTTGCTTTAGAAACTGGTGCTTTTGGTGTAAAAGTCATGGCACTTTTAGATGAAGCAAATACTTCTCGCTATGGTAATCCAGAAATCACATCTGTAGATATCGGTGTTCGCAATAATCCAGCAATCTTGATTTCTGGTCATGATTTACGCGATTTAGAAATGCTTCTTGAACAAACTCAAGGAACTGGTGTTGATGTATATACACATAGCGAAATGCTTCCTGCACATTACTATCCATTCTTTAAAAAATATAAAAACTTCGCAGGTAACTATGGTAATGCTTGGTGGAAACAAAAAGAAGAATTTTTATCCTTCAACGGCCCAATCTTATTGACTACTAACTGCCTCGTACCACCAAAAGCTGAATATAAAGATAGAATTTATACTACAGGTGTTGTTGGCTTTGCAGGCTGTAAACATATCCCTGGAGAAATCGGCGAAACTAAAGATTTCTCTGCTATTATTGAACATGCCAAAAAATGCCCACCACCAACACAGATTGAAACTGGTTCTATCGTAGGTGGTTTTGCCCATAATCAAGTTTTAGCACTTGCTGACAAAGTAGTTGAAGCTGTAAAATCTGGTGCTATCAAAAAATTTGTAGTTATGGCTGGCTGTGATGGTCGTCAATTAGCTAGAAATTATTATACTGACTTTGCTAAAGCACTCCCTCAAGATACAGTTATTTTAACTGCTGGCTGTGCAAAATATAAATACAATAAATTAAATCTAGGCGATATCGGTGGTATTCCTCGCGTTTTAGATGCTGGTCAATGTAATGACAGCTATTCACTCGCTTTGATTGCCTTAAAACTTAAAGAAGTATTTGGCTTAGATGATATCAATGAATTACCAATCGCTTATAATATCGCATGGTATGAACAAAAAGCTGTTATCGTTCTTTTAGCACTTCTTTATCTTGGTGTAAAAAATATAAAACTTGGTCCTACACTTCCAGCTTTCTTATCTCCAAATGTAGCTAAAGTGCTTGTAGACAACTTCGGTATATCCGGCATTAACAGCGTAGAAGAAGATATTAAATCTCTTATCTAAAACTTAAAACACAACAAAAAAGACGGTATAAAAACCGTCTTTTTTATTTTCTTTATTTTATTTTTTCATATTTAAATATTTTTCTCTCAATGATATTTTACGTTTCATCGCTTCAACGAAAGCTCTTGCTCGTGAAAAATCCTCTTCATTAGGATGCATAGACGCTTTTTGCCAACGTTCAAGATTACGAGGTGTTGCTGCATGAGGATCATTTTTATCAGCATTTTTGCGTCTTTCAAGCATTACTGGGTTTATTTTTCCTTGGCTAGCGAAAGTTCCTAATATTTTGCAATTGTCCCCTAAATAACTAGCAGCTCTAGCAAAAGCAGTTATTGAATGTTCACTATTTAATTCCGCACCTTGAGTTTGAAATAATATCACTGTCTTATTATTCAATTTAGCTAATAACTCTTGAACCTTTTTATCTGGTTCACCGCGAGTGAGCCAATATCCTACAGCTATATTATCATAATCTGCTAAATTAAAATTATCTTTCACTGCATAAATATCAGCTTCACCCTCATTAAATCCATTATAAATAGCCTCTGCTATTTGTTTTGTATTTCCAGTTACACTAGAATAAACTATCAACCATTTTTTCATTGTACATACTCCAATCTTATTGAATTATATAATATTATAATAAAAAAATTTATAAATTCAGTTGTTTTTACAACTAAATAAAAAAGGATTAACCTTAAAGGCTAATCCTTCTATTGATATAATTCCACTATTAATATTAAAATTCAATCTGTAATTTAAATTCAGTTTCTTGATTTTCTTCTTTTGCCCAAGTATTTAACATATTAATCATTGCAATAAAAGATGATGCAGAAATATCTTCAATGATATTTTGATTTTCTTTAGAACGTCCGCCCACATATTCAAGAGTAATACTACTGGATAATCTTTCATCTGCATCTTTAAATAAAGTATTAATTACACTATTTAATGTAGCTTCATTAATTACTTCATAATCACTCAAATCATTATTACAAAAAATAGTAGTTAAATTGAAAAATCCTTTTTCTCTATCGCTAATAGGTATTGCAAAATATCTATTTTCATACTTTTTATTATAAGGCACATCATAACTATGTTCATAATCCCTTACTTCATATTTACCTACTAAATAAGCAGTAGGCTTACTTTGCTCGTCTTTCACAACTTTTACCAATTCTTTAAAAGCTACTCTAAAAGTATTTTCTTTAAACCCTTGCTTGTTAATATAAAGATAAACTTTCATCTAGTGCCATGCCTCTTTTCTCTTCAAATTTCTATTAATAATAATACCATTATATTTATAAAACGTCTATTTAAATGAAAATTCAATAAAATTTTAATTTTTAATAATTATATTTAAACATAAAAAAAAGGATATTCTTTAAAAAGAATATCCTTTTTATAACTTTCATATCAATTATTTATTATCTTTACCCCAAGTACGTTCAAGTTCTCTAACAATTTCAGCATGTTTTTCTTCTGTTAATTTAACTTTAGCTTTGTAAATGAATGTTGCAATGATGAGTAAGATAAATGGAATTGCAAACATGATAATTTGGAAGTTAAGTAAATTATCAGGAGTTATGCTTTCTGCTGTAACTTTATTACCAGACATACCAACCCAAACAGCTGTGAAACCTACGATAGCAGATGTGATAGCACCGCCTAATTTATCAATTAAAGGACGTACACAAAGTACGAGTGCTTCATCACGATGACCAAGTTTTAACTGACCATATTCAACAGTATCTGTAATTGTCATTAATACAACAAGGAAGATAAGTGGCTGTGGTAAAGCAAATAAACCAGCACCAAGTAATGTTAAATATACATTTTGACCAGCGAAATAGTAAATTACAACAGCAATCAACATGATTGCGATAGAGTAGAAGAATAATTTACGTCTACTGAATTTTTTAGTTAAGGATGGGAATAAAGCAACTGCCATTAAACCAATGATAACGTTGATTACACCTAAGAAGGAGAACTGAGAAGAATCACCTAATACATAGATGAAGTAATAAAGGTTGAAGTTATTGATAAGGTTCTGACCTAAACCAAAGATAAGATATGCAAATGCAATCCATAAGAGCTGGTCATTTTTCATTAATACGGAGAAAACCTGACCAAAAGATGTATCAGTTTTATTTTCACGAAGAGCGGAAGCATGTTCTTTTGTACCAATACCGAGGATAATTGCACCAGCAGTTGCGATTAAACCACCGATTGCAGCAAATGCAAACCAACCTGTAGCATCACCTGCACCACCGTTACTGTTTTTAGAAAAAGCTAAAACAATTGGAATAACGATGATAGTTACAAGCTGACCACCAAATACAGAACCGATACGAGCATAAGTAGCTGTGATTTCACGTTCACGAGAATCGAAAGAAAGTGCTGGTATCATAGACCAAATAGCAACGTCTTTAGCTGAATAGAAAATATCCATGATTATATATAAGATAGCAAAAACAACTAAGTACATTATAGGACTTGTTTCAGCTAAACCACCAATATCAGTGAATAAGATAGCTAATGTAACTGCGGCAATAACTGCACCAGAAAGAACCCATGGTTTAAATTTGCCCCATCTTGTTTTTGTTTTATCGATAGTGTTACCGATGAATGGGTCAATGAAAAGTTCTGCGACACGAATAACAAGAATAACTGTTGTTACAAGACCGATCATATATTCATTGTAACTTGTGTCATCTGTGTTAAATAAGTTACTTGTTACGAAAATCATAAAATAAGTACCAATCATTGCATAGAAGAAGTCATGCCCAAAGGTACCACACGCATATGCTACACGTGATAAAAATTTTGACATATAAATGCCTCCCATTATGTTATTAAATTTTTAATGATTACATTAAATAATTATCTAACTGTATTTATATATTCAATGATAGCATCTGCTATTTTATCCAAAGATCCACTGCTAGTATTTACTACTAAATCATAATTTACTGGATTTCCCCATTTTTTACCAGTATAGTAGTTATAATATCTAGCTCTCTTATCATCTTCTTGATTTAATTCTTTTAATGTTTTACCATCATAAACATCTTTACCTCTTTGTGCTCTATATTCATCATTAGCACAAACAAAGATAGAAAAATGATTTGGTACATCTTCAAGAACATAATCAGCAGAACGACCTAAAATAACACAAGGGCCATCTTCAGCAAGTTTTCTAATTACGCCAGCTTCTGCAATAAACATACCACGACTGGATTCACCTGCATGATTACCAAAAGAATGGAATGGTACATAAGTAAGTGTCATTGGTTGAACAGTATTTTCTAATTCTTTCAAATCTTCTTCACTTAAATCATCAATGCCAAGTTTTGCAGCTGCAAGATGGATAATCTGTTTATCGTATAATTTGACATTCAATTTTTTAGCTAAAATTGTTGCTAATTCACGACCACCACAGCCATACTGACGACTTATTGTAATTACTGTATTTGAGTTCATATTCGATCCCTCTCTTTAAATATTAAATATAATTAAATAAGAAAATGCTCAACTTATCAAATATATAATAATAAATAAAAGTATATGATTTTTTTGAAAATTCCTATCAAACTTACAGTTTGAAAACGTTTACAATAAATAATTTTCGAAATGTACATTTCTAATAAAAGCTTTGTTATTATTATATTTTATATCGTTACCGATAGCAATGTTTAATGTTGCTAAAAATTGTACATATGTTGTATATTATATTAATATACCTATATAAAATAAAGTTATAACAAGTTACATTTATCAAATAAAATACCATAATAAAAGAATTTACTAATCATATCACATGCAATAAAATCATTTTTTGTTGCCAATTATATATAAATTTTTTATCACTTTAAAGAAAAAATTAAAATCCATTTATATTTTTAATATAAAATTATATGTATCTAATAACAAAAATAATAATTTAAATTTAAAACATAATTATATTAGAAGGAAATCTATCAAAATATAATCAAAAATTAAAATAAAAAAGGACATTCTCTAGAGAATGCCCTTTTTTTAGTACTAATTTATAAAGATATGAAATTATTTATCTTTACCCCAAGTACGTTCAAGTTCTTTAACGATTTCAGCATGTTTTTCTTCAGTAAGAGTAACTTTTGTTTTGTAAAGTAATGTTGCGATGAGAATGAATACGATTGGCACAGCAAACATGATTAATTCGAACATCATTTTATTGCTATCAGTAATACTATCAGCTGTAGCTTTACCAGACATACCAACCCAAACAGCTGTGAAACCAACGATAGCACTTGTTACAGCACCGGATAATTTGTTAACTAATGGTCTGATAGAAAGGATAAGGGATTCATCACGGTGACCAATTTTTAACTGACCATATTCAACAGTATCTGTGATTGTCATTAATACTACTAAGAATACAAGTGGCTGTGGTAAGTTGAATAAACCAGCTGCGATTAATACTAATACAGAATTTGTACCAGCGAAAGCATAGATGATCAATGCAATGATCATGATTACGATAGAATAGAAGAATAAGTTTCTTCTTTTGAATTTAGTTGTTAATACAGGGAATAAAGCAACTGCTAATAAACCAATGATAACGTTGATAATACCTAAGAAGGATAAATAAGTGGAATCACCTAAAATGTAAGCGAAATAGTACATCTGGAAAGAGTTTACTAAGTCCTGACCGAAGCAGAAGATAAGGAATGTAATAGCGATCCACATTAACTGGTCATTTTTACCTAAGATAGAGAATACTTCTTTGAAAGATGTTTCTTTTTTATTTTGACGAAGAGCGGAAGCTTGTTCTTTTGTACCAAGACCAAGGATAACAGCACCTAATAAGGATACACCGCCACCGATTAAAGCGAAAGCTAACCAACCATTAGCATCACCAACACCACCGTTAGCATCTTTGGAGAAGAATAATACGATAGGAATAACCATTACTGTTACGAGTTGAGCACCAAATACGGAACCAATACGAGCAAATGTTGCTGTAATTTCACGTTCTTTAGAGTCGAAGGACATTGCTGGAACCATAGACCAAATAGCAACGTCTTTTGCTGAATAGAAGATATCCATTACTAAGTATAAAATAGCAAAGATAATTAAGTAGAGTAATGGATTAGATGTTGTTAAACCACCTAAGTCAGTGAACAAAATTGCTAAGCTTAAAGCTGCTACGAAACCACCAACGATAACCCATGGTTTAAATCTACCCCATCTAGTGTTTGTTTTATCGATAGTGTTACCAATGAATGGGTCAATGAAAAGTTCTGCTACACGAATTACAAGGATTACTGTCATGATGATACCGATCATGTATTCATTATGACTTTGATCTTCTGTGTTGAAAAGATTACTTGTGATGAACATGATAAAGTATGTGCTAACCATCATATAGAAGATATCATGTCCGAAAGTACCGCAAGCATATGATATGCGTTGCATAAGTTTATTACCATTATTACCTGACATTTATAAGTCCTCCTAAATAAAATTATAAATATTTAATAAAAAAATTATTAACAAAACTTATGTAGATAACAGCATCTATGCTGTTACCCTTCTATATTCTTTAGTTCTTTTATTCTTGAACTTTATTAATATATTCAATGATAGCATCTGCTATTTTGTCTAAAGATGCATTGCTAGTATTTACAATTAAATCATAGTTAGAAGCTTCGCCCCATTTTTTACCTGTGTAATAATTGTAGTATCTAGCTCTTTTTTCATTTTCTTCGTTTAATTCTTTTAAAGTTTTACCTTCGTAAACTTCTTTACCTCTTTTTTCTCTATATTCATCGTCTGCACAAACGAAAATGGAGAAATGATTTGGTAAATCTTCTAATACATAATCTGCACAACGACCTAAGATAACACAAGGGCCATCATCAGCAAGTTTTCTAACAACACTAGCTTCAGATAAGAACATACCTCTGCTAGATTCACCCATACGAGTACCAAAAGAATGGAATGGCATAAAAGTTAAAGTCATTGGATGAACAGTATTTTCTAATTCTAATAAATCCTGTTCAGATAAATCATTAATACCTAATTTAGCTGCTGCTATATGAACAATTTGTCTGTCATATAATTTTACATTTAACTTTTTAGCTAAAATTTCAGCTAATTCACGACCACCACAGCCATATTGTCTACTTACTGTGATTACTGTGTTTTCTTTCATTAAAATCACCTACTCATTTATTTTATTATCAGCATGGAACCGATAACAATTTAAGATTTAATTAAACTATCATATCATTATTTATATTTATAAATGCAATATTATATCAATAAATAAAACCATATGATTTTTTAGAAAATTCAATTTCATATAAATGAAAACGTTTACACATATGACAAAAATTATAGTTTTAAATTACTATATATCTTTTTAAAATTATAATAATTTAAAATTTATCAATAATACTATTATTTTTCGCCGATTTAAGTCTATTATATCGTTTCAATCAATCAAAATTAAAATACAATTTCCTTAAAAATCTTCTTATGTAATAACTTAAGTAATGAAAATCTACAACATAAGTGCAAAAAACAAACGTTTACATCATCAAATTTACAATTTTCTTATGCTTTAATTATACTCACCTACCTATATAAAGTCAATATACAATTTTCAAAAAATTATATATAAAATTAAAATTAATTGCAAAAAAGATGGCTCCAGCAATTTTACTAGAGCCATCTTTTTTATATTTTTTTCTGCCATTTGCAAAAATGATTTTCTGCTAAATCTAAAATACCAAATAAACACAAACCGATCAAACTTAAAACAATAATACCTGCATACATATCTAAATAATTTACACGAAGCCATGCATCCATGATAAAATAACCCATGCCATATTTTGTACCAAATGTTTCAGTAAAAAACAATACTGATATAGCTGTTCCCATTGCTACACGTAAAGCTGTAATGAAATTTGGCAATACAGCTGGCCATAATATATTTAAAAAGATCTGTTTAAAAGATGCACCTAAACTATATAAAGGAAAAAACATTTCTTTTGGTATAGTTTTTATACTATCGCGAATAGCAACTAGCACT
Organism: uncultured Megamonas sp.; assembly: GCA_900556715.1. The sequence continues at coordinate 9,362 of USPM01000003.1, forward strand.
TGAAAAATCACAATTAAAAATATCATTATGATTTTGGGTAATTCTCCAATGCCTGCTAAAAGCATTAAAATAGGTAATAATGCAATCTTAGGAATAGGATATGTTAAATAAACAATCGGTGCTAAAATTTTATCGCATTTTTGATAATATCCCATCATCACTGCTATCGGAATACCGATTATCACCGCTAAAAATACACCTGCTACAATTCTCCAAATACTATATATAGCATGAATAGCTATGGTCTGTGTAAAAATATTAATCAATCTTTCCATAACTAAAACAGGAGATGGTATAATCGGTAGATGTACCATTATAGATATTACATACCACAAAATCAATAAAAATACTATTGCAGGTAGATAAAAATGCCATGATCTATCTTTCATTCTTCTTACCTGCTTTCTTTAAATAATCCCTTATTTCTTTGCTTAATGAGTAAAATATCTCTTTATCTCGGAAATTTTTATCACCAAATAAAGGATTATCAATTATTTTATAGATAGTGCCTGGATTGGTAGTCATGACTATTATTTTTTGTCCTAAATAAAGTGCTTCTTCTACATAATGCGTAACTAATATAGTAGAAACTTTCTGCCTCTGCCATAAATCAATGAATACATCTTGCATCTCTTCTCTTGTAATAGCATCTAAAGCAGAAAAAGGTTCATCCATTAATAACAAATCAGCCTTCAATGCAAATGCTCTAGCTAAACTAACACGTTGTTGTTGTCCACCACTTAAGTTATTAGGATAACGATTTAATAAATTACTTAATCCTAAATTATCTACTAAATTTTGAGGTAAACCTTGTTTAGCTTCTTTTTTTATTTTTAAACCTAATAAAATATTTTCTTTTACAGTAAGCCATGGCAATAATCCATAGTTTTGAGGAATAAAACCTATAGTTTGCTTTTTAGGTGAAGGCTTTTCACCATTTATCTGTACTAAACCCTGATAATTTTTATTTAATCCCGCTAAAATATTTAATAAAGTGGATTTACCGCAACCTGAAGGGCCAATCACTGCACAAGTTATTCCTGTTGGCAGATTTAAATTAATATCTTCTAATATATTTGTATCATCATATCTTACATAAAGTCTATCTACGGTAATCATTTTGTTAAAATATCACTTACTATATCTTCATAATTATATTTTTCAGTTACTAATTCTTTTTTATTAAGCCAATTTATAGATTTATCCCAATCAGATTTTTCTGGCAATGCAGCTTTCATGTATTTAGGCATAACCATAGCATCTTTTGTAGCTGGTGGTAATCCTGCTGTTTCAATAACTAAATCCATATATTCTTCTTGCGGTGTAGAATTCAAATAGTCAACCGCTTTGTCATAAGCTCTATACATAGCTTTTATAGCTTCTTTTTTATTTTCTACGCTATCATTTGTAAATACCATTACACCTGGATTTATTTTCATAGCTTCAGAAGAATTTACTAAATGACTGCCATTTTTTACAGCGATACTGCCCATAGGTTCAGGAAGAACTGCACCATCTAATTTACCATTTTGCAACATTTCTAGTCTTGTAGGAATCTGTGGTATTACTGTTTTATTAATATCTGCTTCTGTCATATTATTTTGAGCAAGCATTTCATCTAATACAAATTCAATAATAGTATTTTTAGAAACAGATATATTCTGTCCTTTCATTTCTGCTAAAGATTTAGCAGTATTACCAGTACCTGCAATCAAACAATAATTTCCATTAGTAGAAGAAGTTATTTTTACATCAAAGCCCCCAGCTTTAGCAAATCCAGCTGCTAACATATCAGATACGCCACCATCTAAATTGCCACTTTGAAGGGCACTATCTCTATCCATCGCACTTTTAAAATATTGCAATTCTACATTTACACCTTCATCTTTAAAATAGCCTTTTTCTTGGGCTATGATAAAAGGTATAGAATCAATATCTGGCATTAATCCAATTTTTAAAGTTTCTTCTGTTGAATTATTATCTGTTGCTACATTTTCATCTGTAGTTGATCCACAAGCTGTACATAGCATAGATAAAATACACATCGCTAATATTAGTAATTTTTTCAAATCACTCAATCCCTTCATATATAATATAGTTAAAATATGATTAACTATTTAATTAATCCTTTTATATCATATCAAAAAAAACTTAATTTATGCAATAAAAAACTGACGCTAATAAATAGCGTCAGTTTTATTTCATCAGCACGAAAAATTATTTACCTGCTAATTTTTTATATCCTTCAAGACGTTCTTTTGCATCTCTTTCTGTTTTTGCAAATAATTCATCTGCAATTTCAGGGAATGCACGTTTTAAGGATGTATAACGAACTTCACCTTGAATGAATTCTTGGAAGTTTCCTGTTGGTTCTTTAGAGTCTAAGCTGAATGGATTTTTATCTGTGCCACGTAATTCAGGATTATAACGATAAGTAGCCCAGTAACCAGCTTCAACAGCACGTTTAGTTTCGTTCTGGCTCTTGCCCATACCTGCACGTAAACCATGATTGATACATGGAGCATATGCAATGATAAGAGATGGTCCTTTATAAGCTTCTGCTTCAGCAATAGCTTTTAAAGTCTGATTTTTATCATAACCCATAGCGATCTGAGCTACATATACATAACCATAGCTCATTGCCATCATGCCGATATCTTTTTTCTTAGTGCGTTTACCAGATGCAGCGAACTGAGCGATAGCAGCAGCTGGAGTAGCTTTAGAGGACTGTCCACCAGTATTTGAGTAAACTTCTGTATCGAGAATTAATACGTTAACATCTTCACCAGAAGCAAGTACATGGTCAAGACCGCCATAACCGATATCATAGCCCCAACCGTCACCACCGATGATCCATTGAGAACGTTTTACAAAGAAGTCTTTTTTATCGTAAATTTCATTTAAGAGTGCATTATCGCCTTTTTCAGCTTCAAGAAGTTCAGTCATTTTTTCTGCACGTTCACGGCTACCTTCACCTTCGTTGATGTTAGCTTGCCAATCTGTAAATGCAGCTTTAAGTTCATCACTGCCAAGACCTTCTTCTAAAGCCTGAGTGATTTTAGAAGATAATGCTTCACGAACAGCTTTTGTTCCAAGGAACATACCTAAACCATATTCTGCATTGTCTTCAAATAAGGAGTTAGCCCAAGCAGGACCTTGACCTTTATGATTTTTAGTGTATGGCATAGATGGTGCAGAACCGCCCCAAATAGAAGAACAGCCTGTAGCATTAGCTACCATCATGCGATCACCAAAGAGCTGAGTAATGAGTTTTACATATGGAGTTTCACCACAACCAGCACAAGCACCAGAGAATTCTAAGAGTGGTTGTTCGAACTGACTACCTTTGAGAGTAGTTTTCTTCATAGGGTTTTTCTTAGGTGCAACTTTTGTAGCATCAACAGCATAATCAAATTCAGCTTGTTTTTCAATTTGTGTTGCAATAGGTTTCATAGTGAGAGCAGAACCTTTTGGAGCTGGGCAAATATCAGCACAGTTACCGCAACCTGCACAATCTTTTGCAGAAATAGTGATTGCAAAATTCAAACCTTTAGCACCAAGAGCTGGTTTAGATTTCATTGTTGCTGGAGCATTAGCTACTTCTTCATCTGTCATAAGCACTGGACGAATTGCAGCGTGTGGACATACGAAGGAGCACTGGTTACATTGAATACATTTGTCGATATCCCATTCTGGAACATTGATAGCGATACCACGTTTTTCATAAGCAGCAGTACCTACTGGGAATGTACCATCTTCAATACCTTTGAAAGCACTTACAGGAAGTTTATCGCCTTCTTGACGGTTCATTGGATTTTGAATGTTTTTAATGAAATCAGGGATATTTGCATCTGTATCATCAGCATCTTTAGCATCTTTCCAAGAAGCTGGAACTTCTACTTTGTGAAGAGCTTCAATACCTTTATCGATAGCACCATTATTCATATCAACGATATGTTGACCTTTTTTACCATAAGAAGTAACAACAGCATCTTTAAGATATTTAACAGCTTCATCAATAGGAATGATATTTGCAAGTTTAAAGAATGCAGACTGCATAACCATGTTAAAGCGACCGCCAAGACCAAGTTCTTGAGCAATTTTAACAGCGTTTACAGTATAGAAGTTAATATTATTTTCTGCAATATAACGTTTCATATATGCAGGAAGTTTTTCTGTTAATTCTTCATCAGTCCAAAGTGTATTTAATAAGAATGTACCATTTGGTTTTAAACCAGCAAGTAAATCATATTTATCTACATAAGACTGTTGAGAACAAGAAATGAAGTTTGCTTTATTGATGAGGTATGGAGACATAATTGGTTTTTTACCAAAACGCAAGTGAGACATTGTTACCCCACCAGATTTTTTGGAATCATATGCAAAATATGCCTGTGCATACATATCTGTTTTATCACCGATGATTTTAACAGCACTTTTATTTGCACCTACAGTACCATCAGAACCGAGGCCCCAGAATTTGCAAGCTGTTGTTCCTTCTGGAGTAAGGTCGATATCTTCATGATATTCAGGTAAAGAAGTGAAAGAAACATCATCTTTGATACCGATAGTAAATCCATTTTTAGGAGCATCTTTTTTGAGTTCATCATAAACTGCAAAGATTTGATCTGGAGTAACGTCTTTACCACCAAGACCATAACGACCACCAACAATTGTTGGACGTAAATCGCTATTATAAAGAGCAGACTGAATTTCAAGATATAAAGGTTCACCGATAGAACCAGCTTCTTTTGTACGGTCCATAACAGCAATTTTCTTAACAGTTTTTGGAAGTGCATTCAAGAAATGTTTTACGGAGAATGGTCTGTAAAGGTGAATGGATACTACACCTACTTTTTCTCCTTTAGCATTTAAATAGTCAACAACTTCCATAGCTGTATCACATAAAGAGCCCATAGCAATAATTACACGATCAGCATTTGGGTCACCATAATAGTTGAATAATTGATAATTACGGCCTGTTAATTTGTTGATTTCAGCCATAGCATCTTCAACCATTTGAGGAACAGCTTCATAGTAAGGATTTGCAGATTCTTGACCTTGGAAATAAATATCAGGGTTTTGGCTAGTACCACGAATTACTGGATGATCTGGATTTAATGCATTATGACGGAATTTATTTACAGCTTCCCAATCAAGCATTTTGCCTAAATCTTCATAATCTAAAACTTCAATTTTTTGGATTTCATGAGAAGTTCTGAAACCATCAAAGAAGTTTACAAATGGTACACGGCTTTTAATAGCTACAAGATGAGCTACAGCACTTAAGTCCATAACTTCTTGAACACTAGCTTCTGCAAGCATAGCACAACCAGTTTGACGAACTGCCATAACATCACGTTGATCACCAAAAATATTAAGAGAAGATGTTGCAAGAGCACGAGCACTTACATGGAATACACCTGGGAGCAATTCACCAGCAATCTTATACATATTAGGGATCATTAATAAAAGACCCTGAGAAGCAGTATAAGTAGTAGTTAATGCACCAGCCTGTAAGGAACCATGTACTGTACCAGCAGCACCTGCTTCAGATTGCATTTCTACAACACGTACTTTTTGGCCAAAAAGGTTTTTCTTGCCTTTTGCTGCCATTTCATCTACAGCTTCTGCCATTGGAGATGATGGGGTAATTGGGTAAATAGCTGCTACATCTGTAAATGCATATGATATATATGCTGCAGCAGTATTACCATCCATAGTTTTCATATGTTTGCTCATATTTTCAAATAAGCTCCCTTCTATATATATATACCCTTTTATAGGCATTTTAAACTATAACACACATTTATGATACAACTTTTTATAATATTTTTCAACTATGAATATACCTTTTATATCTATAAATTATCATTAGTAATTATATATCTATATCAATAATTTTAAATACTATTATTATCTATTAGTTTTAATTCTTCTGCTGAAAAATCTGTATTATCCATTGCTTTTAAATTCATTAAAATCTGTTCAGGTTTTGATGCACCTATCAAAACGCTTGTAACTATGTTATCTTTTAAAATCCAAGCCAATGCCATCTGTGCTAAACTTTGACCACGCTGTTTTGCTATTTCATTTAAATTTGCAATCTGTGTTAATTTTTTTTCTGTCAAAATTTCAGCTTTCAAAAATCTTCCATCAGTTTTTATGCGACTATCTTCAGGAATACCTTTCAAATATCTATCTGTCAATAGTCCTTGTGCTAATGGGCTAAAAGCTATAATACCTTTATTTAATTTATATGCCATTTCTTTTAAACCATTATTTTCAATAGTCCTATCAAAAATAGAATAACGATTTTGATTGATGATAAATGGACAATGCATTTGAGTTAAAATCTCACTAGCTTTTGCTAAAGTTTCACCATCATAATTTGATAAACCTACATATAAAGCTTTCCCACTTTGTACTATTTGATTTAATGCTCCCATAGTTTCTTCAAGTGGAGTGTTTTTATCCATGCGATGATGATAAAAAATATCTACATACTCAATACCCATGCGTTTCAAACTTTGATCTAAACTAGCAATTAAATATTTTCTACTGCCCCAGTTGCCATAAGGGCCTTCCCACATATCATAGCCAGCCTTCGTACTGATCAATAATTCATCACGATATTTTTTCAAATCTTGTTTTAAAATTCTACCAAAATTTATTTCTGCACTACCATAAGGAGGGCCATAATTATTTGCCAAATCAAAATGAGTTATGCCATTATCAAAAGCAGTGAAACAAAGTTTTTGCATGGTTTTGAAATCATTGTTATCACCAAAATTATGCCAAAGTCCCAAAGACACTCTTGGCAATTTCAAACCGCTTTTACCACATCTAGCATATTCTAACTTATTATATCTGTCTTTATCTGCTATATACATAAAAAACGCCCCTTTACTTTTAGTTAATATCTTTCTTATAATTATCATAATACTAATTCAAGTACGCTTTAAGTCAAGATACTACTATACTAAAGGGGCTTTACTATGGATAAACAATATTCAATTCGTGAAGTGTCAGCTAAATTCAATCTGCCAGCTTCTACACTTCGCTATTATGAAGAAGTTGGCATTTTAACTGATATTCCTCGCAATTCATCAGGCAAACGCATATATTTAGAAAAACATATCAATCGTTTAAAAACTATTTGTTGTTTTAAAAACACTGGCATGAGCATCTCTCAATTGCAAGAATTTTTTCAATATGAACAGCACGAACCGTCACACATTGATGATATTTTAAAATTATTAACTAACCAAAAAAATCATATTCTAGAACAATTAGCCAAAATGCAACATGATTATACACATATTCAAAGAAAATTAGCTTATTATCAAGCTATGAAAACAGCTGTGGATAATCATACTGCATTACCTAATTGGCAAGATTATAAATGTGATAATTGAAATATAAGCTATAATAATTTAATTAGAAATTTTTCCTTAAATTATTATAGCTTTTTTATTTATTTTTTAACTAAAAATTTTTGTACAGCACTGCCATTTAAATAATTACATAAACGACCTTGATAAAGATTTTTTTCTTCCATTTCTTTTACAATTTCATCGCGAATTTTCCACCAACCTGTCTGCCAATTACTAAATAAAGTATTTTCAGCTGGTGCTCTACCAATTAATCGCTGTAAAACAATATTTGGAGATAAATGTTCTAAGAAATCAATTACTCTTTGTTTATAATGCTCACAAGAAATAATTTCAAATTCTTTATTTTCATATTGTTGAGCCATTTTTGTATTTTTTACGATATAAAGTGCATGTAATTTCACCTGGTCAACGCCGAGTGCAGAAATCACTCTAGCAGTTTCAATCATATCTTTATCATCATCCCATGGTAAATCTAAAATTACATGAGTACAACACAATAAACCATAACGCTTTATACGTAATACTGCATCAATATATTCCGCCAAACCATGACCACGATTTATTTTTTCTAAAGTCTTATAATTTATCGTTTGTAAACCTAATTCTACGCAAATATCAATATTTTTTTCTTTGGCAATTCTAGCTAAAATTTCTAGATAAACATCATTTATACAGTCTGGTCTTGTCGCTATATAAATAGCCACTATATCATCACTAGCACATGCTTCTAATACATATTTTTCTAATTGCTCTGGTGGCATATACGTATTACTGAAATTTTGAAAATACGGTATGAATTTTTTCGCCTTATATTTAGGCACTATATGAGCCTTATTCATGCGAATTTGTTCTGTTACGGATAATTCTGGTGGCAAATTTTCATAACCTGCACCGATACTACCACAAAAAGTACAACCGAATTTTCCACATGAACCATCACGATTAGGACAAGTGAGAGGTAATCCTATAGGTAATTTATAAACTTTCTCACCATAACGCTGTTTTAAATAATCGGAAAAGGCATAATATATCATTATAAATTTATATCTCCTTGTTTTATTTCTTGATAAAATACTTCATCATCTTCATAAGCAAAAATCATAGCATTTTCTTTTGCTTTTATTTGACATGATTTTGCTTCATTCATATCATAGGCAAAAACTTCTATCGAAAATTTCTTTTTCAAATCACGCCATGATTTAAATTGATAATTATTAATATAAGCTAGTGCTTTTTCACTCATATAAAAATCATCTGTTACTTTTTTATCTACTTCTTTCCATGGCAACATATCTATTTTTATCTTACCTTTATCTGTCAATAAAGCATCAAATTTCAATACATTATAAATATATTCTTTATCTTTTATCTTAGAATTTTGCTCAATAAAATCATATAAAAATACGTATAAATTCTTAGGAGCATGTGGTGCTAAATGCAATTTTTTAGCTTGCCAATATTGAGCAAAGTCAGCAAAAAATGTGTAGGCATCTTGATTATATTGTTTAATTAAATTAATAATCGTATATTTAAAACGGCCAGCATTATAATATAATTCCAATACATCTACAAAAATCTGTAATTTTCGCATAGTGGCATAATCCATATATTTATTGCTGATTACTTGATATGGTGCTTGTGGCATATATACGTAATCATGCTCTTGTATCAAATCATTCATTGCGGCACCTTTTAATAATTTCAAAAAGCCCACTTGAAGCATATCAGCTTGCAATAAATACACATCATTAAAAGATTTTGCAAAAGAAGTAATATCTTCATAAGGAAGACCAATAATTAAATCCACATGCAGATGAATATTTCCATAAGCCATGATAGATTTTATATTATTTGTCATTTCTTCCCATGGATTTGCCCTACTTATCTGACCTAGAGTTTTTAAGTTCGTAGATTGAATACCTATTTCAAATTGTACTCTTCCCTTTGGCATTTTCTTAAGTACAGCCTTAATTTCATCATCAATATGATGAGCCACTATTTCAAAGTGGAAATTAGTTCTGCAATCTTGTTTAGCAATAAATTCCAAAATCGGTAAATAATGCTTTTTATCTGCATTAAAAGTTCTATCTACAAATTTTACCTGACGAACATTATGTTTGATAAAATAACTTAGTTCAGCAAAAACTTTATCTAAAGAGCGATATCTTACGCCTTTAGTCGCACAAGATAAGCAATATTTACAAGAATAAGGACAACCTCTTGAACTTTCATAATAAATTATCTTATCTTTTAAATTTTCGATATCGTCATCATCATAAGGGAAAATTATTTCATCTAAATCACTTACAGTAACTGCAATATTTTCATCAATAGTATCATCATTATTTCTCTTTGCTATGCCAGCAATTTTAATTTCTTCATTATTTTTTTTATCTAATAAAGCTTGCAATAAATCATGAAAAGCTTTTTCACCTTCGCCACGCACTACAAAATCCACCATAGGAAAATCTTGCATGAATTCTTTTGTAGCATATGAAACTTCTGGCCCGCCACAGATAATCTTACAATTTGGCAATAATCTATGCACAAGTGGCAATAATTGTTTCACTAATTCAATATTCCAAATATAACAAGAAATTCCTAATATATCTGGTCTAGCATCAAATATCTGATTTGCAATATCAATCAAATGATTATTAATAGATACTTCTAGCATCTCTATGTCACAAGATAAATCTTGGCAATTTTTGTATATATAACGAATTGCCAATGATGAATGTATATATTTTGCATTTATCGCGGTCAATAAAACTTTCATAAAAACTCCTCTTAACTTAATCTCTTATTTTTATCATCTTATTATTAAAATCTCATATCATAAAATAATACCTATATTATTATATATGTACAATGTATTTTTAGCAAAAACTAATGCAAGCCACTATTATTAATGATATAATAGCACTGTTACAATAAATTTAGTAACTCTATAAAATTAATAAGGGGAAGTATAAATGAAACTCGTTATAACTGTTATCGGAAAAGACCGTGTAGGTATTATCGCTACTGTAAGTAATGTTCTTGCTGAAAATAAAGTAAATATTATCAGCATCAATCAAAATATTATGAATGGCTTTTTCAACATGGTTTTAATTGCTGAAATGACTGACAAAAACATTAAATTACAGGATTTACAAAAACTCCTCAAAGAAAAAGGTGCTCAGCTCAACGTAGATATCAAAGCTCAACACGAAGATATCTTCAATGCTATGCATACAATCGGCTAATTTTAGGTATTCTTTATTAATTAACTAAAGAATTTAGGAGGAACTTTTGTGATTACTATTAATGATATTTTAGAAACTAATCGTATGATTACAGAAAATAAATTAGATGTTCGTACGATTACATTAGGACTTAGTCTTCGTGATTGTGCTCACCCTAATTTAAAACAATTTTGTGATAATGTTTATGATAAAATCACAAAATCTGGTGAATTTCTAGTAAAAACCGGTGAAGATATTTCCAGTGAGTATGGTATTCCCATTATTAATAAACGTGTTTCTGTAACTCCTATTGCTATTGCTGCTGAAGCCTGCAAAACAGATACTTATGTTCCTGTTGCTGAAGCTATGGATAGAGCTGCTAAAGAAATTGGCATTGATTTCATCGGTGGTTTTTCTGCTCTTGTTGAAAAAGGTTATACAAATGGTGATAGAATTCTCATCAATTCCATTCCACAAGCTTTAGCTACTACAGACTTAGTTTGCTCTTCTGTAAATCTAGGTTCTACAAAAGCAGGTATCAATATGGACTGCGTTCGCGAAATGGGTGAAGTAGTAAAACGCACTGCTGAACTTACTCGCGACCGTGAAGCTATTGGTTGTGCTAAACTCGTTATCTTTGCTAATGCTCCTGGAGACAATCCATTCATGGCTGGTGCTTTCCATGGTGTCAGTGAAGCTGAAAAAGTAGTAAGCGTCGGTGTAAGTGGCCCAGGTGTTGTAAAACATGCCCTTGAAGATTTAAAAGGTGCAGATTTTACTCAAGTTGCTGAAACAATTAAAAAGACTGCATTCAAAATCACTCGTGTTGGTCAGTTAGTAGCTAAAGAAGCGTCTCGTCGTCTTGGCGTGCAATTCGGTATTATCGATTTATCCTTAGCACCAACTCCTGCTGTCGGTGATAGTGTTGCTCATATCTTAGAAGAAATGGGTCTTGAATCTTGTGGTGCTCCAGGTACAACAGCAGCTCTTGCTTTATTAAATGATGCTGTTAAAAAAGGTGGCTTAATGGCTTCTTCTCATGTTGGTGGTTTAAGCGGTGCTTTCATTCCTGTAAGTGAAGACGCTGGTATGATCGATGCTGTAAGCTGTGGAAGTCTTTCCATTGAAAAATTAGAAGCTATGACTTGTGTTTGCTCCGTAGGTCTTGATATGATCGCTATTGCCGGAGATACTCCAGCTTCTACAATCTCTGGTATTATCGCAGATGAGGCTGCTATCGGTATGATCAATAATAAAACTACTGCTGTTCGTGTTATTCCTGTTCCTGGCAAAAAAGTCGGTGAAACTGTTAACTTCGGCGGTTTACTTGGTCATTGTCCAATTATTAAAGTTCGCAGTGATTACAGTTCTGAAGCATTTATCGCTCGCGGTGGCCGTATTCCTGCACCTATTCGCAGCTTAACAAATTAATTTTAAAAAAAATAAAAAAAGTTGTTGACAAACGTTTAATATATAGATATAATATTAACTGTTCTTAAGGAACGCGCCCATAGCTCAGCTGGATAGAGCACACGCCTTCTAAGCGTGCGGTCGCAGGTTCGAATCCTGCTGGACGCACCATTTTGAAATTAAAGCCTTAGCTATTTGCTAAGGCTTTTTTGTTATCTAATTATAAAAATTTTAATTCATAAATAAAAAGAGACTCTATAAATTTTTTATCATTTATAAAGTCTCTTATTTTTTATTTAACTTCAATCATCATAGCACGAACTACATTTGGTATATCATATTTTCTTTTACCTGCACCTATACCAATTTTCTTTATGATAAATTCTTCTGGCAATCTCTCTTCTGTTTGTATACCCGCAATGATAGCAGCCCCTGTTGGTGTAATTAATTCCCCTTTTGTCTGTGTATAATGCAATCTTAAACCATGTTCTATAGCAATATTCACTACAGCTGGTACAGGAATAGGAATTTGCCCATGTTGACAACGCACAAAGCCTTGACCTTCATATATCTTTGGACAGACAACTCTATCTATATTTAATTTATCTATACATACAGCAGCAGCTACTATATCCACTATTGAATCCACTGCTCCTATTTCATGAAAATGAACTTCATCAATATCTACACCATGAGCCTTTGCTTCTGCATTAGCGATAATATTAAAAATTCTTATTGCTATTTCTTTTGCTCTATCCGTTATTTGAGAATTATTAATTATTTCTACGATTTCTTTTAAGCCACGATGTTCATGGTGATGATGATGTTCATGACTATGATTATGGTGATGAGCTTCATGATGTTCACTATGTAAATAATCCATATCATGGTCATAATTATCTATATCTAAAATTACATTAAAATCACAAGCATCAAGTGCCATTTTTTTCACACGGCTAATTTCTATTTTATATCCATCTAGTGGTAAAGTCTGTAAATTTTCCATTAAATAATCTTTATCTACGCCTAAATCTAATAACGAAGCTACAAACATATCTCCACTAATCCCAGCATAACATTCCAAATATAATATATTATTCATAATCTAACTCCTTTATAGTTCATCTATATTATATATTAACTGTTAAACTTAACTTCATGTCAATAAAAAAAATGAAAAAACCTACTATAATAATTTAAATAAATTTTAAATCATCATAATAGGCTTTTTTATTATTTCATGTAATTTTGTGCTTGTTCATTTAATTTTTCGATTACTTCTTTAGATAATAAACGTTCACCATAAGGATAAGCCACTTTATTTTCTTTATCTATATGTCTACGAAGTAAATAAACATAAGACATTGTATTTGTAACTATCGCTAATTTTAATTTTACTGTAGGCTCTTTTTGATATGCTTTTAAAGCATTTTCTAATTCCCAGACATATAATCTAGCTAAATTATGTTCTACAATCATACCATGATTTACTAAATTATTTGCCATCTCATCTTTTGTTTCAAGCATAGCTTTGAATAAAAGTTCTTCTTCTTTTTGATGATGAGTTTTATCTGCATAAACGCGAATAAATTCTATAGCCTTTGTATATTCTTCAATAGATATTTCATTTTTTTCCATCAAATCTATTGCCATACCTTCAAATTTATCTACAAATTTACTGATATTATCATGTTCTTCTCTTAAAATTTCAAATATATTCATCAAATAGCCTCTCCTAAATAACAAAAAATTTATACTCAATTAATAATCATCTAAATTTCATATATCATTATATAATAAATCATATTAAGCATATGTTGTTTTTCCAACATATTTTTAAAAACTTATAAAAAATTTCCATAGTATATACTAATAGTATATACTAAATGATTATAATAAAATAAAGATTAGAGGTGATTTCATGTACAAACGTAAATATAAAGAAAAATTTCCTGTTATTGCCATTTGTTATGATTTTGATAAGACTTTATCACCTAAAGATATGCAAGCTCAAGGCTTTATTCAAGATGTAGGCTATGATGTAAATAATTTTTGGCAAGAATCAAATGCTTTGGCAAAAGCCAACGATATGGATACAAATTTAGCTTATATGTATAAAATGGTAGAAAAATCTCAAGGAAATTTTCGTTTAGATAAACAAATACTTGCTGATTATGGGGCTAAAGTAGAACTTTTCCCTGGTGTAAAAACATGGTTCAGACGCATTCGCGATTATGGTCAAAAACATAATATCATCATTGAGCATTATATTATCTCAAGTGGTTTAAAAGAGATGATTGAAGGTACTGTCATGGCTCAAGCTGGCGAATTTGAAAAAATCTATGCAAGCTCATTTTATTTTGATGATAATGGCATAGCCAAATGGCCTGCTCAAGCTGTCAATTATACAAATAAAACTCAATTTCTCTTTCGCATTGAAAAAGGTTTTCTAGATATTAATGATCCCGCGGTAAATGATTCTATACCTGAGGAAAAAATTCGCGTGCCTTTTAGAAATATAGTCTACATTGGCGATAGTGAAACAGATATACCTTGTATGAAACTAGTAAATAGCTATGGTGGTCATTCTATCTGTGTATATAATCCTCAATTATCCAATATGGATAAAGTCATTAAACTATTTACTGAAAATCGCATCAAATATTTTGCTCCTGCCGATTATAATGAAAATAGTAAACTCGATTTACTAATGAAAAATATTATTAATAAAACCTCAGCTTTTGAAAAATTAAACCAATGTTATCTCAATGATAAAAAATTATTAACTAAAAAATAAAAGAGGCATATCGCCTCTTTTTTTATATTGCTACATCTACTTTATTTACTCTTTTCGCTTTTATTATCATTCCTATATAAAATAAAAATGCAAATAATGCCGCCACTGCTGAACACATATAAACCGCTCTAAAACCATATACTGGAACCACCATACCTAAGATATATGGCCCAATGCCATTTCCTAAGTCTAAGGCTATATATAATGTTGAGGTCGCTAAACTAAATTTATTTAATTTAACTTTTTGCACTGCAATAGTCTGCCCTGCTGATGGGATAGAGCCATATCCTATTCCTACTAAAACAGCTCCTAATAACAACATCAAATTAGATTGTGCCACCGCTATAGCAATAAATCCTAAAATCATAGTAAATAAAATCGGTACCATCACTACATGATTACCATATCTATCAATCATCACACCAGAAATAGGTCTAAAGATTAAACAAGCTATAGAATATGCTACATAAAATAAACTACCACCCAATAATAAGCCAACAGCCTCACTATAAGTACCAATATAACTCATTACTGCAGAATAACCAATCGCTCCTAATAATGCTACAACAGAAATCGGAATAGCTGTAGGTTCAAAGAAAGTTCGCAAACGGAAAGATTTAACTTCTACACGTTGACGGAAACCTACTTTTATCTCTGTTATATTCAAAATAAAAGCCAATACAATTATACTAATAGATAAAATATCACAAAGAGCAAGTGCATATAATGGATTTATTTGAGGTAAAGTAATTCCTAAAAAAGGGCCAATGGCAGATCCTAAAGTAATACTCAAAGTGAAATAACCAATCCCCTCACCACGTCTACTTTCTGGAACAATAGATGCTACTGTAGTAGCAATAACTGTGGATGCCATACCATATGTAATACCTTGTACAAAACGCAATGTACATAAAAATAACATACCATCAATAAAATGATATCCAAATGTGCAAATAGCATGTATTATAGATGCTATTATCAACATTCTTTTTCTGCCAATAAAATCCATATATCGACTAATAAATAAACGTGCTACTAATGCACCTACAATATAAATACCAGAAGCTAATCCCGCTTCACTAACTGAAACGCTGAATTCCATAATAGCCAACTTGGTAGTATAAACCATTAACAAATAAAAAACTACAAATAATAATAAACTATCCAAAATATTTAATACATAATCCTTCGTCCAAAGTTTCTCCATCAAAAACTTCCTTTCATTCTTATTTTAATTTATTTTTACATGAATACTAAGCTTATCATCTTTTATATCCATTTACAATAGTTTAACTAATATATAAAAAAAAAGAATAGATATTTATATATCCATATAAAATATCTATTCTTTATATATTTTTGTGTTAAAACATCTTATTGCTGTGTTGCTTCTTCATTTGTTGTTGTCTGATTTTCTTGCATTGGAAGCAAAGCAAATTCAACCACTTTATTATTTTTATCAAAGATAAATACCATAGCAACCATTTTTTCATTACTAAAAGAAGCAATATATGTTACTTTATCTTGATTATCATAGCGTTCAAAAGAATAAAATTTTGTTTCTTTTAAATCACCAAATTTAGTTTTTATGCCATTTTTCAATGCTTCATATGCTTTATTATTTAATTTAGCTTTTAAACCTTCATCAAAATTTGCTACAAATTTATCATAAGTTACATTATTTGTAGTAACTCCACTAATAAGTGTTTCAGCAACCTTCTGATCTTTATTTAAATCTCCACCATCAGCTGCCATACACACACTAGAAAATGCCATCATCATTACAGCTGCAAAAATTAATACTACTTTTTTTATTATAAAACCTCCTAAAGTTTTATTTATTTCTCACTAGTATAGCATTTAGATAATACTATTACAATATAATAATTAGCAAAAATACCTATTAATAATATTTATTATTAATAGGTATTTTATAAACTTACCAATATTATTTTTTCATGAAACTAAATAATTTTTTCATTACAGCCATTTTTCTTTCAGCTGCTATTTCATGCGATATATTTATATCCTTAGCACTATAAAGTGGATTTAATACATCTTTGAATGCTAACCATTCATCAGAAAATAGTGGGTATTCCATGGCAATATCCACAGCTTGTTGTCTTATATCTTCAATTACTGCCATATCATCTATATTTTTTAATACTTTTGCCATCATTTTGCCAATATTTTCCATTTGTGCTTCTTTAAGTCCTCTAGTTGTTAAAATCAAACTAGATAATCTCAAGATTTCAAAATTAAGATTTTCATCACAAGTAGATAATACTGTCGGTTTTACAATCAGACCTGCACTTTTTAATGCTTTATAAGCATTTTCACAACTAACACCTAATTTTGTAAGATTTACCAATACTAAATTAGTATCCGTTCCCTTACATAATATTTCTACTCCTTCTTCTTGTAATCCCTTTTGAAGAGCTTTAGCATTCAATACTACTTGTTTTGTATATTCTTTAAATTTTTCTGTAGTAGCTTCTTTAAATATAACAGCTAAACTTGCTAAAATATTTTTTTTCAAAGAAAAATGACCTGTAGTAATAACTGTTTTATCAATGATATCTGCTAATTCTTTTTTACATAAAATAACAGAACTTTGCGGTCCCCTCAAAGAATCATGTGTTGAAAAAGTTACTACATCTGCATAAGGTACAGGTGAAGGTATTTGTCCTGTAGCTACAAGGCCTACATTTTGACAAATATCAAACCACATATAAGCACCTATATCATGTGCAATTTTAGCCAATCTTTCATAATCTATAACTCTTGGATAATTAACAGGAGAAAAAATTATCACTTTAGGTTTATTTTCTTTGGCTATTTGTTCAACTCTATCCAAATTTAAAATTTGAGTTTTAGGGTCAATACTAAATCTCACAAAATTGAATTCTAAATTTTTACTATTACAGTGATCACTTTTTCTATTATCTAAAGATAATATCGTATCGCCTTTTTTAGCTAAACTATAAAAAACAACGCGAGAAGCAGCTGCTATACTTTCTAAACGAATAACTGCATGTTCACTACCAAATAATTCGTTAATACGATTAATAGTGATTTTTTCTAAACCCGTTGGTTTAGCTTCGTCATGATGAGTTGTCAATGTATTTGATAAAATACTTCCTTCAAGATATGTGCTTAAAGGTGACGAATAATTTTCCTCTGGCATAAAAGATAAGGTATATTTTTGTCTTTGTAATTCTTCTTGAAAGAATGTATATAATTCTGTGTCAAATGAAGCAATCGTACTAAGAGCATTTTCTCTATCCATAAAATCATTCCTTTCTATATTTATTTAAAAAACTAAAATTCACCTATAATATTATAATGTTTATCATGGGAAAAATGGCCAAAAGAAAGGAATAACAATCATACAAACAACTAAGGAAACAACAACAAGAGGCATGCCGACTTTTACATAATCCATAAATTTAAAATGACCTGGTATCAATACTAAAGTATTTGGTGGAGTTGCAACTGGTGTTGTAAATGCACAAGAAGCAGCAATACCAATAGCCATGAGTACAGGATAAGGAGAAGCTCCTATAGATTGTGCTATAGATATTCCAATTGGTGCTAATAAAGCAGCGGCAGCCGTATTTGACATAAATTGTGTAAGACCACAAGATAAAATAAACATTGCTACAACTATAATCATTGGAGATGGATTATCTCCAATAATTCCTACTACACCATCTGCTATCATTTTACCTGCACCGCTTTTATCCATAGCAGAAGCAAGTGGTAACATACCCGCAAATAAGAAAATAGTTACCCAGTCAATACCTAAATAAGCTTGTTTTTCAGATAAACAACCTGTCAATACACAAGCTAATGCACCCATTATAGCAGTAGTTTGCATTGGTATGCCAATATTTTTTTCAAAAGCCATACCTAATACTACTAAGATTAAAATAATTGTACAGATTATCATCTTCTTTGGATCTTTTACTTCTTCGGAAGCTTCATCATTTTCTACTGTTTCTACATAATGTCTAGGACAAAATTTTCTACCTATACTCAGCATATAAACCATACCTGCTATAGATAATGGTATCCCAATATATGCAAATTCAAAAAATCCAAATGGTTCTAATCCTGTTGCTTGAAGTGTTGCACTCATTAAAATATTCGGCGGTGTACCAACCATAGTAATTGTTCCGCCAACATTTGCAGCTATTGCCAATGCCATCAATTGTGGAGATACTGGTATCTTAGCTACTGCACAGATTTGAATTACCACTGGCATCAAACAAGCTACTGTTGCCGTATTTGATGATACAGCTGATAGCAAAATAGTTATACACATTAAAGCTGCCATTAATCTATTTTCACTGGAACCAGCACTTTTTACTACTTTTATACCAATTTTTTGTGCAAGTCCAGTCTGAAACATCGCCGCTCCAATAACAAACATACCAGCAAATAAAACTACTGTGGAATCAGAAAGACCAGAAAATACTTGTTGAGGAGTAAGCACTCCCAAAAGACCTAATGCAATAGATGCACCTATAGCCGTAACCGCCAATGGAATAAGTTCTGTTACAAAGAAAAATGCTGCTACAGCTAAAACGCATAAAGTTATCACTGCAGGACTCATAAAATCCCTCCTATCAAATATTTTTTTAATTTATGCAACAACAATGTTTATTATATCATAAATACTCATAAATTCTAATATATTACGAAAAAAGATTACAAATTTTTAAAAATTCATAATAAAAATTATTTTTATCGAATTTATTGTCATTATCTTTAATAATAAAAAAATTATAAAAAAACTATTGCAAAATATATGAATGAGCAGTATAATAAATTTTGTTATTAATGACTCACTAGCTCAATTGGTAGAGCATCTGACTCTTAATCAGCAGGTTCCGGGTTCGAGTCCCGGGTGGGTCACCATTAACAATAATTAATTATGTAATCAAAGCAACTATCAATGATAGTTGCTTTTTTATTTTATTAAAAACTCTATAAAAAATTCTTATTCATCATTAAATTTTACCAACTAAAATTATGAAAAAAACCTCTAAAGCTTGAAAACCAAGTATTTTTACAAAATCTATCAAAATAATATTATAGCTGGTAAAAAACAACTAAAATCCTTGTATATCAATACTCTTACTAGTATAATAAAAATCATAAAGATTGATTTTTCTAGCATTTAACTTTAACAAGTGTTGTATTTGAATTTCTTTTTGTTCTACATCAACATTAACAAGGTCTTATTTAACTTTAACAAGTGTTGTATTTGAATATCTCTAATTGCCTAACTAAAGTATTCATTTTATCAATTTAACTTTAACAAGTGTTGTATTTGAATTTTAATTAAGATAACTTAAACGCTACATAAAGGAAAATTTAACTTTAACAAGTGTTGTATTTGAATTTGTTAAAATACTCCTTTCTCTTTTATTTGTTTTGATTTAACTTTAACAAGTGTTGTATTTGAATTGGTGATGGTCGGACATTTTTTTGATAATGCTATTATTTAACTTTAACAAGTGTTGTATTTGAATTTTATCTATAAATTTTTGCATGACTGCGTCCACTGTATTTAACTTTAACAAGTGTTGTATTTGAATCCAGAAGATAATATTGAAAGTATTTATAAAACACAAATTTAACTTTAACAAGTGTTGTATTTGAATTTAGCTGCAAATACAAAAAAATCATCAACGCTTGTATTTAACTTTAACAAGTGTTGTATTTGAATATAAAACTATGGTAGCAGAACAATATAGACAAACATATTTAACTTTAACAAGTGTTGTATTTGAATTAAAAAAAGGGGGATTAAAAAATGTTGTATGAGTAATTTAACTTTAACAAGTGTTGTATTTGAATTAGTTTAATTATTACGCCTTCAATATCTGCATTTTTATTTAACTTTAACAAGTGTTGTATTTGAATGATGCAGTTCCTGGAAAAGCACTACAAATTAGGTGCATTTAACTTTAACAAGTGTTGTATTTGAATCCTGGTTGAAGTTCCATTATCATGCCAGATTTTATATTTAACTTTAACAAGTGTTGTATTTGAATCGCTGACCCAAAAAAATTGCAATGGTTCGGAGCTGGATTTAACTTTAACAAGTGTTGTATTTGAATAGATATTACAGCACAGGACGCTCTGGAGCTTGGGCAATTTAACTTTAACAAGTGTTGTATTTGAATTCAATCGAAGCTAATCTTTCTTCTAGGCTTCTCAATAATTTAACTTTAACAAGTGTTGTATTTGAATCCTTCTTGCAAAAGAAAAAGACAGCCTAATTTGACATTTAACTTTAACAAGTGTTGTATTTGAATTCTAATATAACATTAGCTTTTTCTATAAAACCCATATTTAACTTTAACAAGTGTTGTATTTGAATAATTGTAAAGAATGGCACCTTATAACACATCGAAATAATTTAACTTTAACAAGTGTTGTATTTGAATTAGTCATCTGTTTTATTGGTAGGTATATCATTTTATTTAACTTTAACAAGTGTTGTATTTGAATTCTGTTATAGGTTCGGCAGTTGATGATGAACTTTCATTTAACTTTAACAAGTGTTGTATTTGAATTGCCAAAAGTCCTCTAGTTTGGCGAATTTATAAATAAATTTAACTTTAACAAGTGTTGTATTTGAATTAAACAACGCCTGCTACACTTTCTACCATTGTCATAATTTAACTTTAACAAATGTTGTATTTGAATTGATGAGCAACAATAAGATTAAACATTTGGCTATTAATTTAACTTTAACACGTGTTGTATCTAAATCTTATCATTAAAAAATTATAAAAGGCTTTTAATAGATTTTATCTTCTATTAAAAGCCTTTTTCTATTTAGAATTATTTTTCAATTCCTCTAAAAATTTCTTATCATCTTTGCTTAATTCTACTTTTTCCAATAAATCAGGTCTATTTATATACGTAGTTCGCAAAGATTCTTGTCGACGCCATTTTGCTATTTTAGCATGATCTCCTGAAAGTAATACATCAGGTACGCTAAGACCTCTATACTCACGCGGTTTTGTATATTGTGGATATTCTAAAAGCCCATTATAAAAAGAATCTGTTGGAGCAGACTCTCCAGAGCCTAATACGCCTGGAAGCATTCTTGATACAGCATCAATTACCACCATAGCAGGAAGTTCTCCACCTGTTAGTACATAATCGCCAATAGAAATTACTTCATCAGCTAAATTTTGTACCACACGATTATCAAAACCTTCATAATGACCACAAATAAATATCAATTGATCAAAATTAGCAAGTTCTTTCGCTTTTTCTTGAGTGAATACTTTTCCAGTAGGGCACATCAATATAACCTTACTATTTTCAATTTGCGTTTTAGCTTTAACGTCTTCTACAGCTCTAAATAATGGCTCTGGTTTCATCACCATGCCAGCACCACCACCATAAGCTGTATCATCAACTTGATTATGCTTATTAAAAGCAAAATCACGAGGATTTGTTATTTGTATATCTAAAATATTTTTTTCAATCGCTCTTTTAGTAATACTACAACCAAAAACTCCGCCAAACATCTCAGGAAATAAGGATAATATATCTATTCTCATAATTACACTTCCTGATTTTCATCCCAAATTACTTTCATAAATCCATCATCAATATTTATTTCAGTAACTACTTTCTTTAACGCTGGAATTAAAATTTGTCTGCCATCTTTTGCTTTTGTAATATATACATCATTGCTACCAGTTTTCAAAATTTCTGTTATTTCACCTAAAACAACATCATCTTGATTGATTACTTGAAGTCCGATTATATCAAAAGCATAATATTCTCCATCTTCAAGCGGTGGTACATCACTGCGATTTATTTTCAATAATTTATTCGTAAAACGTGCTACTTCTTCACGAGAATTAACACCTTCTACTTTCATAACTACAAAATTTCCTTGATAGCGAGTAGAAATAATATTTATTTCTTTATCGTCTACATATGCTTTTTTTATAGTATTAAATCTATCAGGAAAATCTGTTAAAGGATATACTTTCATATCTCCTCTAACACCATGAGCTGCACCGATTTTACCAATAATAATCTTTTTATTAGTTGCGGATTTCAATGATTTTTTCATCCTCTACGATAATTTCAGTATTCATAACAGCTGGCATCTTATCGCCAACTTTTACATTAAATACATGCTGCATAGTGCCTTGAATAATTTCAGCACCTAAACCTAGATGTTTCATGTCTGCAATATCTTGTTCAATTTTAGCTTTTAATTTTAAACCTTTAGCTTTATCTATTTCCATTTTTTGAACAACTGCACCAACTTGTTGAATATTATCTTCAGCATGTTCTTCTAAAAATTTTTTCTTTTGAATGTCGATTTTAGATAATTTTAAATCTACTTCAGCTAATTGTTTTTGCATTTTGTCTAACATTTTAGCTCTAAATTTTTCAGTAACTTTTACTTTAATTGTTACTGGACATTGTAAAGAAATGCTTTCCATAATTATAACCTCACTTTAATTGTTTCATTAATCTCATGATATATACTATCATATATATATTATAATGAAAAGATTTTAGATAAAGAGAAAGCCGAAAGTCGTAATCGACCTCCGGCTATTTTTATTGCAATTATTCGATGATATCAACTGTAACTTTTTTATTTTCACAGGAAGCTGCAGCTTTCACTACAGTTCTCATTGCTTTGGCTATACGGCCTTGTTTGCCAATGACTTTTCCCATGTCAGCTGAAGCTACACGCAATTTTAGCAAAACATGATTACCATCAACGATTTCATCAACAGTAACCTGTTCTGGATAATCAACGAGTGATTTTGCTATTACTTCAACAAGTTCCTTCATCTATTTGCCTCTTTCTTATTTCTTAGCATGTTTAGCTGCATCAAATTTAGTCATGATACCTTTTTTGCTAAGTAAAGATTTAACTGTATCTGTAGGCTGAGCACCTTTGAGCATCCAGTCTAAAGTTTTTTCTTCATCAATGTTGATAATAGCAGGTTCTTTTGTGGAATCATAGTTACCTAAGATTTCGATGAAACGACCATCACGTGGAGCACGAGAATCTGCTACAACGATACGATAGAATGGACGTTTTTTAGCACCCATACGATTTAAACGAATTTTAACTGCCAATGTTTTCACCTCCTTAAAGTGATTAAGTTATATTATAGAAGGTTTTATCTAAAGAAAGGAAGTTTGAAACCGCCTTTTCCTTTTTTACCTTTCTTATTTAACTGTTTCATATTAGACATTTTCTTCATCATTTTTTTCATTTCATCAAATTGCTTTAAGAGCTTATTGACTTCCTGAACTTTTGTTCCACTACCCATAGCGATACGCTTACGGCGAGAACCATTGATGATTTTTGTATTTCTTTTTTCTTCTGGTGTCATGGCTCTAATGATAGCTTCGATATGTTTGATTTCTTTACCATTCATATCGATATCCACATCACCAAGTTTTTTCTTAAGTCCACCCATGCCAGGTATCATACCTAAGATATTTTCAAAAGAGCCAAGCTTTCTCACTTGATTTAATTGAGATAAGAAATCATCTAAAGTGAATTCATTTTTGCGGAAAGCTTTTTCCATTTTTTTTGCTTCTTCTGCATCAAAAGCAGTCTGTGCTTTTTCAATTAAAGTAAGCACATCACCCATACCTAAGATACGAGAAGCCATTCTATCTGGATAAAATGGTTCTAAGGCTTCCAATTTTTCACCAGCACCCACAAATTTAATAGGGCAACCTGTAACAGCCTTAACGGAAAGTGCCGCACCACCGCGAGCATCCCCGTCCATTTTAGTTAAGATAACACCATCTAAACCTAAATCATTATTGAAGCTTTCTGCTACATTAACTGCATCTTGACCAGTCATAGCATCAACTACCAATAGGATTTCATGAGGTTTTACATCTTCTTTTATAGATTTCAACTCTTGCATGAGGTTTTCATCTATATGAAGTCGTCCTGCTGTATCGATGATTACAATATCATTAGCATGAGATTTTGCATAATCTATTGCTTCATTGGCGATACGCACAGCATCTTTACAATCTTCTTTAGCAAATACTGGAATATCAATTTGATTACCGAGTACTTGTAACTGTTTGATAGCTGCTGGACGATAGATATCTGCTGCAACCATCAATGGGTGTTTGCCTTGCTTTTTAAACATCAAACCAAGTTTACCAGCAGATGTTGTTTTACCTGCCCCTTGAAGACCTACCATCATGATGATTGTAGGAGCTTTTGGTGAAATGTTTATATGACTTTGAGTCTGTCCCATCAATGCTGTTAACTCTTCGTTAACAATTTTAATAACAGCTTGTGCAGGTGTCAAGGACTCTAAAACTTCTTGTCCTACTGCACGTTCTTTTATTTTTTTAATAAAATCTTTAACTACTTTAAAGTTTACATCGGCTTCTAATAAAGCTATGCGAATTTCTCGCATGGTAGCATTAACATCATCAGCTGTTAATTTACCATGACCACGCAATTTTTTAAAAGTCTCTTGCAAACGATCAGCTAAATTTTCAAAAATCAAATTTATGCCTCCTTGCTATCATTTGTTAACACAGAAATACGTCTTATTATATTATTAAGCCTGTTATCTTCTGATTCCTGCTTTAATGCTAATAAATCAGATAAAATTGACAAAAGCTCTGTTTTTTCTTTTGTCGAACGGGCTGCCAAACCTAATTTATCTTCATATTGCTGCATGATTTGCTCACTGCGACGCAACATGTCATAAACAGCTTGACGTGAAATTCCTAACTCTGTACTTATCTCTGATAATGAAAAATCTTCAAATAAGTGCATTTGTAGACAACGTTTCTGTTTGTCAGTTAGCAAAGCCCCATAAATATCAAATAAAGCGCTCATGTGCAAAAACTTTTCTAACATTTAAACCACCTGAGCTTTCATTATTCATCAAATTTAATTATGTCCTACGACTTTGACTATTATATATGACAAAAAATAACCTGTCAAGTATTTTTACTTGTCAGGTTATAAATTTTATTATTTATTTTTATCTGCTCAAAACTTCTTGATTTACCATGACTTTTGCTGATGTAGTTTCTTTCTCAACTATTTTAATTGGCTGTTTATCCACAACACTGATAATCAAAAAGCTGATTATACAAATAATCCATTCAAAATAAATTACATGTGGCAATACATGTATCTGAGGTACAAATTGCCATAAAACCAATCCTATCAAACCTACAACAGTAGTGTAAAATGCTGAATTTTTACGACAAAGACTAGGCGCAAACACAGTAAATAAAAATACTACAGTAAATGCAGTAGTCAAACTTAAACCAATCATCATCGTTTTTAAAATTCCCACTGCATTAAATGCTAACCATAAAGTAGCAAGACCTACTAATAATATAACTAAACGATTTACTTGCAAAAATTTTGCAGTTGTTACTTGTGGATTGATAAAACGTTTATAAATATCTTGAGAAATAAGTGTACCTGCACCTAATAATATTGTACAAGCAGTGGAAACATCTGCTGCCCATAATGCTGCAAGTGTTATCCCTGAAACTACAGGATCTAAACTCATGATAATCTGAGGAAGTGCCATAGTTGGATTGATATCAGGAAATTGAACTTTAGCTGCTAAACCTAAAATAGCTGATAAAAAACCAATTGGGAAAATCAATGCTCCACCTAAGATAAATCCTTTCTTTGCTGTTTTAGCATCTTTTGCACCGCAGGCAATCTGTACAGTTCCCTGCAAAGTGAGTGCTTGAGATATCATTATCAAAATCCAGCCCAATACTACAGCTAATCCTAAGCCACCAATAGGACTAAACCATGAAAAATCAACTACAGGTAAATTATTATTAATATTTACAAGACCACCATTATTATCTACGACAGAAATAGTTGAATATAAAATTCCTAAATAAATTAAACTAACGCTTATCATATTAGACATACCAGAAGACCACAATCCGCCTACAACAGTAATACCAATAAAAACTATAGCACTCATTATCATACCTGTTTTCATAGAAAATATATCTGGCATAAGTGTAGATAAAATTGCACCACCTGCTACATATTGAAGTGAAGTAATACAAATAAGAATAATAGCTAAACCAATTGCACTTATAAGACGACCTTTTTTATCATAATAACGTTCAAATAATTCTGGTATTGTAGAACAACCCATTTGTCTATATTTTCCTGCTGCTAAAACTCCCATGACTACAGCACCAATAGCCCATGCTCCATTGTACCAACCAGCTGCAATGCCCACCTGCGTTGCATTTTCTGCTACACCAACAGTAGAAGCCGCACCTACAGCAAGACCTGTTACATTGAAAGCAATCAGTGATGTAGATAATTTTCTTCCCGCAAATAAATATTCCATTGGATTTTTATTGGCACGTCGTTTTACATAAAAAGATATTGCAAATAATAATACTACATATAAACAAACTATTATTAATTGAATAGACATAGTTTTCATCCTTTCCCATGCTGTTACAAATTAAAAATATATAATTTGCCCACAGTCTAAAAAATTAAGATCACATTTTTCATTAAAATTTAAGTATTATTATCAGCTGATATAAATTAAACATAATTTTTATAGCTAAAAAAGCATACAAAAAAGCTCGCCCCTATATAGGGACGAGCTGTTATAACCCGTGGTACCACCCAATTTGCTTTTTTAGCCACTCTTTCGGATACTAACATATCCTAGCCCATGATAACGGAGGCATTCCGACAAAACTTACTTAATTTAAGCCCAATTATCATAATTGTTCAGCTTTGCAACTCTAAGGTGTATTTCAATTTAATTCACTACTATGTCCCACCAAACCATAGCTCTCTGCAAGCTTCATAAATCTACTTTTCCTCTTCACTGTTTTTATCTGTCTATTACTATAACAATAAAATTCATATTTGTCAATGATTATTTATTGTAAACTTGTAAATAAAATGTATAGTTGTAAATTTATTTTAATTTACTACTCACTAATTCATGTGTGCGGAAAAAATTATATATCGATTTTGCTATCTGCTCACTAATCCCTGGTACAGCCATCAATTCATCAACTGAAGCATTTTTTATATTTTGTATCGTTTCAAAGTGGTCAAATAAACTTTTTCTTCGCTTTGCACCAATTCCAGAAATATTATCTAGTATAGATATCTTATTGCGTTTTGTTCTAAGTTTACGATGATAAGTAATAGCAAAGCGATGTGCCTCATCTCTTATACTTTGCACCAGATATAAAGCATCTGATTGCCGTGGCAAAATAACAGGCTCTGATGATTGTTCTGTAAAAATATATTCAAATTGCTTAGCAAGCCCCACTACAGGGACGCTATAATGACCTGCTCCACGAATGATTTCCAAAGCTGAACTCAATTGACCTTTACCACCATCGATGATTATCAAATCTGGTAAATCATTTTTATCAATGCCTACATATCTGCGAGTAGTCACTTCCCTCATCGACATAAAATCATCTGGTTTTCCTTCCGTAGAATTTATCTTAAATCTGCGATAAGAGTTTTTATCTGGCTTGCCATCTTGAAATACCACCATAGAAGCTACTGTTTCTGAGCCTTGAATATGTGATATATCAAAACATTCCATACGCATCGGTGGATTAGGTAAATTTAAATATTTTTGTAAATCATAGACAGCACCTAAACTACGAGCCTTTATATCTTTTAATTTTTGCTCTTGCTCTAATAAATATTTTTCTGCATTTTCTCTTGCCATCGTCAAAATATCTTTTTTCACACCACGTTTAGGCAATAAAATTTTTGTCTTTTTCTTCTTTTCTGCCCAAAGCCATTCTTGCAATAATTCTATTTCTGCTATCTCTTCTGGTATTAATATTTCCTTAGGAATATCCACCGCGTCATTATAATATTGTTTCAAAAAAGCTGTTATCAGATTTTTTTCATCATCATCTTCATCATTTAATAAAAATTGATTGCGACCTAACATTTTACCATTGCGAATAAAAAATATCTCTATACAAATTCCATAATTAGCTCTAGCGATACCGATAGCATCTATATCGTCTTCATCTAATAATATCTTTTGTTTTTCCATGATCTTACGCACAGCTAATAGTTGGTCTCTCAATCTAGCAGCCTTTTCAAAATCTAAATTCTGTGCTGCTATCTGCATTTTTTTTGCCAAATCCTGCTCTACGACTTCACTTTTCCCCTCCAAAAATAAACATACACCATCTACCATATCTTTATAACTATCTTCATCAATATAATTAGCACAAGGAGCTAAACATCTTTTTATATGGTATTCTAAACAAGGTCTATCTGCTAAATGTTTACAAGTTCGCAAAGGGAATAATTTACGCAATAAATTTAAAGTCTCCTTCATTGCCGTAGAACTTGTATATGGGCCAAAATATCTTGAGCCATCTTTGATAAGACGACGAGTAGTTACTATTCTTGGATATTTTTCATTCAATGTGATTTTTAAATAAGGATAAGTCTTATCATCACGAAGCATAATATTATATTTAGGATGATGTTTTTTTATCAAATTACATTCTAAAATCAATGCTTCTAATTCATTATCTGTAACTATCGTCTCAAAATCTTCTATATGCGACACCATCGCAATTGTTTTTGCTGAATGATTTCTACTCGATTGAAAATATTGTCGCACACGATTTTTTAAATTAATCGCTTTACCTACGTAGATAATCTGTTTTTGCTTATTTTTCATCAAATAAACACCTGATTTTGTAGGCAATAATTTTAATTTTTCTTGTAATATTTCCTTAATCATCATTTCATATTCTCTTTAATCTAATTATATTTATATTAAAACTCATTGCATTTTTAATTTTAAAGCCAAAATACCCAAATATTCACGAATAGCCATACAAGATGTATTTAAACTACCATTATTAGGTAAGAAATTAAAAATACTAAAGACTAACTCATCACTCATTTGATAATCTGCTACATATGGTGTAGCTTCAATTCCTTCGCGGGCAAATATTTCCATTGCTCTTGGCAAATGAAAGCCTGATGTAATAACCAATGGTCTACTAAAATTATAGTCTTCCATTATAACTTTACTATTTTGCACATTTTCCACTGTATTTCTGCTCTGATTTTCCAATATTAAATATTTACTATCCACTCCCATACCTTCAAATATACGCTTTTCAATATCAGCTTCTCTTCCAGTATCTTCAAACACTTTTCCGCCAGATAAAATAATAGGAATATTCAATTCTTTTTGCAATCTCATAACTGTAATCATGCGATTAGCTACATATCCTGAAACTTGCCCTTCGCCATCAATATCTACTACATTTATTGCACCGCCACCTAGCATAATTATCACATCATTTTTATCTTGCTTTAACTGTTCAATACTTTTATTTTGATAAAAATTCTCCAATGGCTTAACTAAATGATAAGCTATAAAATTTGTAGATAATAAATAAAACAATAAAGTAATCACCGTTAAAATATATTTACCTTTTATTTTCTTCCAATATAAGTAAATATTAAACATAATTAATAATGATATAATACCACCCGGTGGAATTATAAAAGCATAAAAAATCTTGACTAAATAAAGCATAAATATACCTCCTATAACGTACTTTTTCCCCTAAAAATTATAAATATAACAAAATCATCGTTAATTTCTTCATTAATTTTCATTGTAAAAATATCTATTATTTGTTATAACAGTATATAAGGAGGGGATTACTATCGAAATTTCTCTAGAAACAATTCAACAGACAGACGAATTAGTTCATCAACTATATCAAACAACACGTGCTATGTCAAAAAGTGTAAACCGTGCATTATACAGTACAAATATCTATGGTTCTGAATGGACTATTTTAAAAACAATTCATGACCAAGGTACTATGACTCAAACAGCTTTAGCTAATTATTTAAATATAGAACCAGCTGCGATTTCTAAAACAATTCGCCAACTTATGAAAAAAAATCTCATCATACGCCAAAGCGGTGATGATAAACGAGAAAAATACATCTATCTCTCACCATTAGCTATTGAACAATATAATGAATGGTTTGATGTTATAGCTCAAAATTGTCGACATGTTTTAGAAGCCGTTAATGAAGATGAACAAAAAATCTTAATGGATTTATTGATAAAAATAAAAAATAAAGTCAGTGATGATATTTAATTTTTATTTATAAATTTAGAATAAATAAGGGCATTATCTTATAAAAGTTAATGCCCTTTTTATTTACTATTTTGTAGCTGCACGAATAATTGATTGAGCCACTTCTTTTATTGTCTTTCGTTTTGCCATACTATATTTTTGTATTCGACGATATGCTTCATTTTCAGATAAATTATATGCATCCATTAAAATGCCCTTTGCTCTATCTAATAACTTTCTCATTTCCAATGAATTTTTAATATCATCTAATTCACTTTCTAACTGTTTAATCTCATTAAATCTAGACATTGCAATTTCAATTGCTGGGAACAAATTACTAGGTTTTATAGGCTTTACTAAATAAGCTAAAACACCAGAATTCTTGGCTTTCTCTACAATATCATGTTGACTAAATGCTGTAATCAAAATAACTGGTGCTAATTTTTGATCAGTAATTTTCTTTGCTGCTGTTATGCCATCCATTTCAGGCATTTTTATATCCATAATTACTAAATCTGGTTTTAATCGCTGTGTTAATTCTATCGCTTTCAATCCATTAAAACATTCTCCAACGACTTCATGCCCAG
The DNA here is from genome assembly GCA_900556715.1 of uncultured Megamonas sp. Next base: position 40,965 of record USPM01000003.1, read on the forward strand.
CTTCTTCTAACATTTCTTTTAAATCCATACGAATAATCGATTCATTATCGGCAATTACAATTTTTAACTTAGACATCAACTTCACTCTCCATTAAAAATTTATAGGGAATAGCTATCTTGGCATGAACCCCATTATCATTATATAAGTCAAAAGAGCCATTCATATCTCCTTCTACCAATGTTCTTACTATTTGTAAACCCAATGATTTTGTAGGTAAATCAGAGAAATCATCTGGCAATCCTTTACCATTATCATATAATTCAATTATATAGGCTTCATCATTTTGACTTATTTTAAGACCAATTTTACCATAATTTCTATCCGAAAATCCATGTTCAATTGAATTTAATATCAATTCATTTATAATCAAAGCTAAATTACTAGCTTGTTTTGATGGCAAAATTATAGTTTCTCCAATAAATTCTGTATCCAATTTAAAGTGACTATCTAACATATTTTGTTGAATTAAATTTAAAATATTTTTTGTAACTTCCATTACATCAATATTTTCATCACCTTGTTGGGACAAAAATTCATGAACTACAGATATACTCAAAATACGATTTACACTTTCTTTTAGAGCTTCTTTTACTTCCAAAGAATTTGACCTTCTAGCTTGTAATCTAAGTAAACTAGCAATAGTTTGCAAATTATTTTTTACACGATGATGGATTTCTTGTATTACAGCAGATTTAATCATCAATTCTTTATCTTTTTTCCTAATCTCTGTAACATCAGATAAAATGACAATTCTTGTCAATAAATTACCTGCTTCTATTATGGGAATATCTCTTCTAATAAGGACTAAATTACCTACTTCTATTTCTTTTTCATAAGGACATTTAGGCAAAATAGTTTCTTTCGTAATATGCAAAGTCAATTGTCTGTCAAACAGATGACATCCTAATAAATTGCTGACACCCAAAACGTGATAAATTCTCGAAGCTACCATATTCGCAAAAATAATTCTTTCATGCTTATCTGTAATAATAATACCATCACGAGAAGAAATAGCTCTATACATCTTATTATCCACTTGTTTAGGAGCGTTTTGCAATATAGTAAATGCTGTTTTTAATAGACGAGTAAATCCTCTTGTTTGTGTATCTTCATAATTTATTTCAAAACAAATTACTGCAATTACCTCATAGTCATCAATAATTGGAACTGTATACATCTGATAAAATTTACCAAAATCTAATTCTCTTTGTCCTTCATATTTAGTTTTTAGTCTAATCGTCCTATCGATCAATGGTTCTTGTACCTTAGGTATATCTTTTCCTACCAAAGATTGTTTTATAGGATTATATGTTGTATGTGGTTCATATTCAGAAATAACTGTGAAACAATTTTTCTTTTTAGAAAATGTATACATAGCTACATGTGCATGTACCAAGTCAGCAACTAAAGGCAGTACTGTATCAATTCTCTGCAAAAAATTAGCTTTCATGGCTGATAAATTACTATATGCTCTACAATCATTTAAAAAAGACATACTCGGTCACTTCTTTCTTACTAAATTATTTAATTCAAATAAAGAAAAAAGGAGACAAAATGTCTCCTTTAAATTAAATTGTTTTTAATTTAATTTATGTAATTATAAAACTCTACGTGCTCCAATGTAGCAAGATGCCCAATAAGAACTACTTAAAGAGTCAACAACTACTCCACGGCTAGATGAAGCATTGATAAAATTACCATCACCCATATAGATACCCACATGAGATGCTCCATAAGTATAAGTAGAGAAAAATACTAAATCACCAGGCATAAGATTATCATAAGATACTGGTGTGCCCATTTCAAATTGTACATCTGCTGTACGTGGAAGAGAAATACCTGCTGTAGCAAATACATAACGTGTAAAACCAGAACAATCAAAACCGCTTGGTGTTGTACCGCCAAATACATATGGCACACCGATATAATTCAAAGATGAATTAATAATACGTTTTGCAATGTAATTAGAACTACGGCTTACTACAGGCATATTGCGTCCCATCAATGCTTGATATGTCATAGCACCAACTAGACCATCATTATCCAAACCATTAGCTGATTGGAAAGCTGCTACAGCTGCTTGTGTAGCTGGACCAAAGTCACCATCTGCTGTTACATCATAACCTTGGCTTGCCAAAGCTGCTTGAATTTCAGCAATTTCATCACCCTGGTCGCCTAAACGGAAAGAAGATGCACTAGCAATAGCACTCATACAAATTAAACACAATGATAAGACTAAAACACGGACAACTTTACTCAAAAAAAAGACTCCTCTCAAAATCGCCTACGAGGTTAGCTGACGGGTTAGGACAGAGAAGGAAAGACTATCCATCTAAAATTTCAGTAAATTCTACCAAAACAAATTAGATTCACCCCAAAAAATTGGTTCTCCCGCTCCTGAGCTGGATTCGGCTTTCTATTTTTATTTTTTTATTACGCTCATAATTTATATTTTACACTATTTTATTAAAAACCTCAACCTATAATCAATAATTTTTATCATTTAGTTTAGTTCCTATATAATAACTAAACTAATTTCAACTGTTTTCATTATACTTAAGAAATTTTTTATTTAATTAAACAAAAGACATTGACATTTTGTCTAAATAGTGATACATTCTTAATTAGAAGTTAGCACTCACTATTATAGAGTGCTAACAACAGGGGTGAAAGAAATGCTAGATGAAAGAAAACAAAGCATTCTCCGAGCCATTGTAGATGACTATATATCTACTGCAGAGCCAATAGGCTCCCGAACAATTGCTAAGAAATATAGTTTGGGAATTAGCCCTGCGACAATTCGTAATGAAATGGCAGATTTAGAGACACTTGGTTATATCAAGCATCTCCATACCTCATCTGGGCGCATCCCTTCATCAAAAGGTTATCGTTTTTATGTCGATGACCTATTAACGTTGGAACAAATGTCGGAGAATGAAATATCTCTTATCAATAATTGGTATGCTACTAAGGTACAATCTGTAGAAGGAATTTTTCGTGAGACTTCACGTATTATTTCTCAATTGACAAAAAATGTATCTTTAGTTTTAGCTCCACAATTAACACAAACAGCTTTTCAATATTTGAGATTTTTACCACTTAATGACCATCAAGTCATTGCTGTTATTATGACAGATGCTGGTTTTATTGATAATAAAATAATCAATATTCCAAGTGGTATTTCCTTTAAAGATTTCGATAATATCGCTAGTATCTTTAATCATTATCTCAAAGGCAAACGTCTATCAGATATTAGCATGGCATCAATCCGCAAATTCCGTGGTGAAACTGTAAATTCTACAGTTTTTAATGCCATTATTAATATTATAGATGAAGCTTTGGCTAAGGATAAGCAAGAGCGTCTTTATCTAGGCGGTGCTAGAGAACTTATGGAACAGCCTGAATTTCATAATATAGATAAAGTAAAAAAACTTTTATCTATGCTTGAAGAAAAACAACTTTTATATGATATTTTGCATGCACAAAAAGATAAAGGTTTGGCTGTCACTATTGGTCAAGAAAATAAATATAATGATATTAAAGATTGCAGTATTATCAGTGCCACATATCATTTAGATGGTAAACCTATCGCAACATTAGCTGTTTTAGGTCCAACACGTATGGATTATGGTAAAATAATTTCTTTATTAAAATTTATGAATGCTAATCTTGCTGATATTTTTCATAGATTTCATTTGTAATGTATAAGCATTAAACTATTTTAAGAAGGTGGTTGATTCATGGCTACTCCAGAAGAAACTAAAGAAACTACACAGACTGAAACAACTTCTAACGATGAAGTAAAAGAAACAGTAGAAGAAACTACTGAAGAGGCTGCTGTAGAAAATGATGAAACAACTTTTGATACAATAAAAAAAGAATTAGAAGCTCAAAAAGAGTTGTTACAACAAAGCGAAGACCATTACAAGAGATTGCAAGCTGATTTTGCAAACTTCCGTCGTCGCAATGAAAAAGAACGCGAAGAATTATCCGGTGTAATCCTTCAAGGATTAATTAAAGATTTATTACCTATCATCGATAATTTTGAACGAGCTTTAGCTGTTGAAGGAGCTGCTGGTACTCCTCTTCATGATGGAATTTCCATGGTTTACAACCAATTGATGGAATCTTTAAAGAAAAATGGACTTGAAACAATAAAAGCTACTGGTGAAAAATTTGATCCTAATTTCCATCAAGCTGTAATGCGTGTTCAAGACCCTGAAAAAGAAGATGATACCATTGAAGAAGAACTTCAAAAAGGCTATATGGTACAAGGTCGAGTAATTCGTCCAAGTATGGTAAAAGTTGTAGCTAATTAGTTAACGCTAATTTAACTATAATTAATATAAAATAAAAATATTCAATTTGACTAACACTTATATTTATATATAGATGTTTTTAGGAGGAATTTATAATGTCCAAAGTAATTGGTATTGACTTAGGTACTACTAACTCTGTAGTCGCTGTTATGGAAGGTGGCGAACCTACAGTTATTACAAATCCAGAAGGTAGCAGACTTACTCCTTCAGTTGTAGGTTTTACAAAAGATGGTGAACGTCTTGTAGGTCAACTTGCAAAACGTCAAGCCGTATCTAACCCAGATAGAACAATCGCTTCAATCAAACGTCATATGGGCGAAGTTAATTATAAAGTAAATGTAGATGGAAAATCTTATACTCCACCAGAAATTTCTGCTATGATTCTTCAGAAATTAAAAGCTGATGCAGAAAAATATCTTGGTGAAAAAGTAACTCAGGCTGTTATCACTGTTCCTGCTTACTTCAATGATAGTCAGCGTCAAGCTACTAAAGATGCTGGTAAAATCGCAGGTCTTGATGTTCTTCGTATTGTAAACGAACCAACAGCTGCTGCTCTTGCTTATGGTCTTGATAAAGGTGAAGATGGTACAATCTTAGTATTCGACTTAGGTGGCGGTACATTCGATGTATCTATTCTTGAACTTGGCGATGGTGTATTCGAAGTAAAATCCACTAATGGTAATACTCATTTAGGTGGCGATGACTTTGACCACGCAGTAATGAATTGGATGGTAGAAGAATTCAAAAAATCCAATGGCATTGACTTATCTCAAGATAAAATGAGTGCTCAACGTCTTATCGAAGCTGCTGAAAAAGCAAAAATCGAACTTTCCAGCATGACTTCTACAAATATCAACTTACCATTCATCACTGCTGATGCAACAGGTCCAAAACACTTAGATTTAACTCTTACTCGTGCAAAATTTGATGAATTAACAGCCGATCTTGTTGAAGCTACAATCGAACCAACTCGTAAAGCTATGGCTGATGCTGGCTTATCCGTTTCTGAAATCGATAAAATCATCTTAGTTGGTGGTTCTAGCCGTATCCCTGCTGTTCAAGAAGCTATCAGAAAATATCTTGGTAAAGAACCAAATCATGGTGTAAACCCTGATGAATGCGTTGCAGTAGGTGCAGCTATTCAAGCTGGTATCTTAGCTGGTGAAGTTAAAGACGTATTACTTCTTGATGTAACTCCACTTTCCTTAGGTATTGAAACATTAGGTGGTATTTGCACAAAAATCATCGAAAGAAATACTACTATTCCTACTTCTAAGAGCCAAGTATTCTCTACAGCTGCTGACAATCAGCCTGCAGTTAGCATTCATGTTCTTCAAGGTGAACGTGAAATGGCAGCAGATAACAAAACTCTCGGTCGTTTCGATTTAACAGATATTCCACCAGCTCCAAGAGGAGTTCCTCAGATCGAAGTTAAATTCGATATTGATGCTAACGGTATCGTTCATGTATCTGCAAAAGACCTCGGTACTGGTAAAGAACAAAATATCACTATTCAATCTGATAGCGGTATGAGCAAAGAAGATATCGACCGTATGGTTAAAGAAGCTCAAGCTCATGAAGCTGAAGATAAAAAACGTAAAGAAGAAGTAGAAACTAGAAATAATGCTGATTCTTTAGTATTCCAAGCTGAAAAAGTAATCAAAGATTTAGGCGATAAAGCTGATGCTAACACTGTATCTAAAGTAAAAGATGGTATTGAAGGCGTTAAAAATGCTCTCAAAGGTACAGATATCGAAGCAATCAAAAAAGCTATGGAAGAATTACAAAAACCTCTTTATGAATTAAGTGCAGCTGCTTACCAACAAGCTCAGCAGGCTCAGCAACAAGCTGGCGGTGCTAATGCAGGTGCTGGTGCTCAACAGCAAACTCAGACAAAAGATGACGACAATGTTGTTGATGCTGATTTCAAAGATGTAACTGATAAATAATTCAAGTCATTAATAATAAGAAATTTGATGCACATAACTCCAGTTAATCCTTAGCTGGAGTTATGTCAATTAAGCATAAAATCTTTATTCAGGTTTAGGTGGTGCAAAGTGAGTACAAAACGCGATTATTATGAAGTCTTAGGCGTTGACAAAAATGCTACAGAAGCAGAAATAAAAAAAGCCTATAAAAAAATGGCTCGAAAATATCACCCTGACCTCAATCGTGATAATCCTAAAGAAGCCGAAGAAAAATTCAAAGAAGTAAATGAAGCTTATGAAGTTTTATCCAATCCACAGAAAAAAGCTCAATATGACCAATTTGGCCATGCAGCATTTGATGGTACTGGTGGAGCTGGCGGTGGCTTTGGCGGTTTCGGCGGTTTTGGTCAAGGTGGCTTTGGTGGAGAAGGTTTCGGCGATATCTTTGACATGTTCTTTGGCAATGGTGGTGGCGGCTCTGCTCGTCGTCGTGGCCCTGAACGTGGCTCTGATTTACGCTACAACTTATCCTTATCATTTGAAGAAGCCGCATTTGGAAAAACTGTAGAACTCAATATTCCTCGTACAGAAAAATGTTCTACATGTAATGGAACAGGTGCAGCTGCTGGTACCCATCCAGAAACTTGCCCAGATTGTCACGGTTCAGGTCAAGTACAATTCACTCAAAATACACCATTTGGTCGTATGGTAAATCAACGTACTTGCTCTCGTTGCGGTGGTACTGGTCAAATTATCAAAACACCTTGTAAAGATTGTAATGGTAAAGGTGTTAAATCTGTTCGCTCTAAAGTTGAAGTTAAAATTCCTGCTGGCGTAGATACAGGAAATCGTATCCGTGTAGCTGGTGAAGGTGAAGCAGGTGTTCGTGGTGGTTCTACAGGTGATTTATATGTATATATCACAGTAAAGGATCATAAATTCTTTAAACGTGAAGGTACTGAAATTATCTGCGAAGTACCTATCACTTTCGTACAAGCATCCTTAGGCGACACAATTGAAGTACCAACACTTGATGGTAAAGTAGAAATGAAGATACCTGCTGGTATTCAATCTGGTACAATAATGCGTTTAAAAGGAAAGGGTATTCCATTCCTTCGTGGTTCTGGTCGAGGAGATCAACATGTTCGCATTAAAGTTTTAACTCCACAAAAACTCACAGATAAACAAAAAGAACTCCTTCGTGAATTTGCTGGTATCAAAAACGACAAAGCAAATCCAGAACAAGAAAGTTTCTTTAAAACTTTAAAAAATCTCTTTAAATAAAAAAATGACTCCTAGTTATAATTACTAGGAGTCATTTTTTATTATTTATTTTTATCTATAAATTCTAAAGCCATTTCCGCATTTGACCTTGCTAAACTACGCAATTTAGCCATTCGTTTCAAATTCTGATTGCGATATATTTCTTTATTATTCCATCTAGTATTAATTTCTTGCATCAAAGCTTCCACTGTTACATTCTCTAAATCGCCTACAACATCTTCATCAATGGATTTTAAAAATCTATCAATTTTAGGATCATATGATATACCTATCATTGGCGTGCCCATCACACCTGCGAAAATCAATGCATGAAGGCGAATGCCAATCATTAAATCCATGTTTCCTACTAATGACATTAATTCCCTTGTTGTAAAATCTTCTTTCAAGATACATGCCGGCTGTTTCATTTTAGCTACAATTTTTTTAGCAGCCTTTACATCTTCTGGATATTGCATTGGCATAAAAACAATCTGAGCATTTAATTTCGTTACTGCTTCATCAGCCACTTCTGCTAAGACGTCTTTATAATGTTGCCATTCACGCCATTCACGCACAGATATACCAATTATCGGCTTAGTTACAGACACATGAGCCTTTTTAAAAATCTCTCGACCAGATTTTTTATCTACTGCATTTATCGCTAATACTGGATCTGCTGTAGCTTTTATCGGTGGCTTCACAATTTTAAGCATATCCAACTCTTTTAATGAGTCTTTATCTCGAACTGTAATCAAAGCACTGTGATTGCCAAACCATCTCATCAATCGCCTAGCGAATTTACCATAAATAGGACCAATGCCTTGAGCATATAACATTATCGGTGTATGAACTAATTTAGCTAAAAATAATACACCCATATAATAATATAAGCTTCGACCGCTAGTTACATTTTGTAATAAGCTACCGCCACCACTTATAAGTAAATCCGCCTTTTTCAACACTTTCAAAATATCTACTACATTTAACCAATTAACTGCATCAACACTATGGCGTTTTCTTGTATATTCTGGGTCTGATGAAATAACTGTAATATGAAGTTTTGGATTAAGCTCTGAGAATACTTCTAACATTGCAGATAGCATAGCTTCATCGCCTGCATTTTTAGAACCATAATACCCAGAAATTACAATATTATTCATTCAAAGACTTACTCCTATCTGTTGAAGATGCAATATATTGCCATAAATACAATGCACCCATGACAACACAGCCTATGACAGCACCCCATAAAGCACCATCAAAACCTCTCATTAATGACATAAATACCGGCGTACGCATATGTGCAAAAGTTTCTACCATAGAACCTTGTCCAATAGTCGCTACTATAGATAAAATAAAGAAGATAGCTGCTGGCCACTTACGATACCATGCCATGATCATTATTATAAACGCTGGATGACCAATAAAAATTTCTTTTGAACGAGGTCTTGCATAAAACGCTTGTTCTAAGAAAGCTCTTATTTTCAATTCTATGCCAGGAACAGGAACGCCAGCTGTATGACCAGAACGACCGATAAAGATAACAGCTACAATCATAGCTATCAAAAATCCTACTAAAGCTTTTACAGATACAGTCATATTCAATATACGCTTAGCCTGTTCTTTAAATGCCGGTGGAGTCAACAAATGATCACCAAATATATCAAAACGTTGCATAAATGCTATCGCTACTAAGATTATTGGCAATACAAATGTCAATTTTATTCCACGGAAAATGCTCATTTCTAAGAAAAATTCTACATCTGATAAAATGCCCGACAAGAACATTGCCCCCATCATGGAAACAATACTTGCACAAATAATAGCTTTCACTGCTTTTAATAATAATGGCCCAAATTTTAATTTGCCAATTAAACGATTTTTGCGAATCACATCTAATTGACTTATCATACCAATAGCAGGGAAAATATTTGCTGCAGCTAAAGCAGCCATCAAACGAACTGTAGAACCTTTTCCTAATAAAATAGGAACGGCAGTTACTACAAAACAAACAGCTAATAAAATATATTGTTTTTTATCAGATAACTTAGGATATACTAAAGAAATATATAATACGCCTGCACTACAAATACCTAAAAGCATTATCGCTTGTAATATTCTGTTGCCAAAAAATGGTTCAAAATGACTAGCTGGTCCAATTGTAAAACCTTTAGATTCAAGTTTTGCCTTTGTATCTGAAATATACTTCATATTCGTAGCTAATAAGGACATATCACCTTCAGGTTTTTCATAAATACGCATTAAATCTATACGAATATTGCGTTCTTCATCAGTATTTGCCCAACGTTCCACAGCTACATCCATTTTTAATTTTGGCTGTTCATCTTTTGGTATAGTATATAATCTAGCAACTTTATAATCTAATCCTCTAGCAATATCATATAATCCATCTTGAGGATAAAATTGCAATTGCGTAACATGTTCAATCATACCAAGAGTGATATCTCTTTCTTTCATCAACTCAATAGTACGTGCAGTATGATGTAATCCACCTAAGGTTTCAGAACCAGAAAATACTATTTCTGATATATTAAAATCTTTTAAACGATCAAAAACAGCATTGATATCATCATCCGTTACATTTTTGTAATTACTAGGTCTAGCCAACACATAAAAACCTGCATCATTAACAGCTTTCATCTCATCAGTTGGCATTCCTAAATTCATCTTTAATAAATCACTATAATTAGCTTTTACAGCCAATATTTCTTGATTGCCTAAATCTAGAACATTTACTCTCTCTTTGCCTAAACGTCTAAATAAATCTTCTTTTACTTCTTCATATGTTTGCTTATCATGCCCTACGACATATACTTCATCAGCTTTTATAATACCTTGCTGAACTAAAGTACGCCATGCTGGATCACTTAAAGTTCCTCCATGATAATTTTCCAATACAGAACTACCTGCAATAGCCATAGCCTTGCCATTTTTATTCAACTTTTCAAAAGTAGTTTCATACACAGCTAATGAAGAAATACCTGCTTGTTTTGCTTGGGATAATACTTCTTCTACAGGCACTCCTTCTAATTGAGCCAACTTAATCATATCTTCATAATCAATGGCTAAATCCACTGTCATATTAGCTTTTTCCACGCTATTGCGTTGAATATTTACAACAATAGCAGCTATTAGGCCAATTATTATACAAACAATTAACAAACGATTATATTTAAACTTTGCCAATCTCTATTCCACCTTACTTATTACTTATTGACACCTGCTTCAATAAGTATTTGACCATTTTGCTGTTCTACTCTAGTAAATTTTGCACCCTCTAATGGCAATTTATCTGCAGAAACTAAGAAAACATCTTTGGTAAGACTTATGCCAATTTTACCAAACAATCTATTTTCTGTATTAGCATCTGTAATGCGGAAAAGTAAATTTTTACCCTCTACAACAACAATGCCTTTTACATTAATAGTCGCTTCTTGTCCTAAAAAAGAAACTTTACCTGTAGCTTCAACATTATCTGGTGTAATCTTTACCGTTATATCAGAAATTTTATCTACTTCTTTTGCCAATAGTTGGGCTAAGTTATTTTCATCAATCAAGCCTGTTATCGTTAAATTATCAGCTGAATTTATTACTAATCTACGAGCTAATAATAAATCTTGCACGCTAATTTCTATGTTTTCGCCCTTTAAAGATAACTCATTTAAATTTACTTTATCTAATTTTATATTTGTGGCCTCAATATCTATTTTATCTACTTGACCAAATAACAACATAAAACTAGGTGATGTATCTATATCAGCACGAACAGTATCAGTTTGTAAACTTCTTTCTATTCGTCCAGATATTTGATTACTTATATATGTTGGTAATATATAAGTTGCACCTGCCAATGCTATTACTACTACAAGGATTAAACCCATTAATAATTTTCGCAAATTAAAAATACCTCGTATTATTAAATTATATGATTAGCCTTTGCATGCAAATAAGATTCAATAAACTTATTGATATCCCCATCCATTACGCCTTGCGTATCACTTGTTTCAGTATTTGTTCTATGGTCTTTTACCAAATTGTATGGATGGAATACATAGGAACGAATCTGGCTTCCCCATTCAATTTTTTGCTGATCGCCTTCAAGTGCTGCAAGTTCTTTTTCTTTCTTTTCCATTTCAAGTTCAAAAAGTCTAGCACGAAGTAAACGCAAACATTGTTCACGGTTTTGTAACTGTGAACGTTCACTTTGACATTGTGCTACAACACCTGTTGGGATATGTGTCATACGTACAGCAGAATCTGTTTTATTGATATGCTGACCACCTGCACCACTCGCACGATAAGTATCTACACGTACATCAGCCATATTGATATCCACTTCTACATCATCATCAATTTCCGGCATAACATCACAAGCAGAAAAAGAAGTATGTCTGCGGGAGTTAGCATCAAATGGAGAAATTCTAACTAAACGATGAACACCTTTTTCAGATTTCAAATAACCATAAGCATTATGACCTTTAATCATCAAAGTAACAGATTTTACCCCAGCTTCATCACCTGGCAATAAATCTACTGTTTCCACGCTAAAGCCATTGCGTTCTGCCCAACGACCATACATACGGAGTAACATCTGTGTCCAATCTTGTGCTTCTGTACCGCCAGCACCTGCATGAAGTGTTAAAATCGCATTATTAGCATCATATTTACCAGATAATAATAATTCTAATTCCAACTGTTCCATGGCTTCATTGATTTCTTTTATCTCTGCTTCTACATCATCGCAAACAGTTTCATCTTTATCTTCCATGCCCATTTCCCATAAAATTTGCATTTCTTCAAATTTATGGAGAATGTTTTTGTATTTGTCTACACCTGCTTTGACACCGTTTAATTCTTGAGTGATCTTTTGGGCTTGATCAGGATCATCCCAAAAAGTAGGTTCACCCATTTTATATTCTAGCTCAGCAATTTTTTCTTCTTTGCGAGCGATGTCAAAGTGAATCCCCCATTTCAGTGAGCTTTTTTTCTATCGCTACAATTGTAGTGTGTAAATCTTCTAGCATCATTTCACTTCCTTTTTTATCTTTTATTTCATTATAGAATAAATAAATTTAGGGAAAAGCCCTATTATTAAAAATAGAACTTTTCCTCATCTTATCATTATATATTAATTATTTATTTTTTCCACAACAGTTTTTATATTTTTTACCGCTACCACAAGGACAAGGATCATTTCTACCTACATTTGTACTTTTCGCCTGTGGAGATTTAGAAACACTTTCTCCATGATTTACAGTTGCATTTTTTAAGCGGTCTTCTGGTTGAGGTTGTTCGCGAACAACGTTTACACGATACATTAATTTAGCAATATCTTCTTGAATTTCATCGATCATTGCCTGGAACATATCATGACCTTCAATTTTATATTCAACTAATGGATTTCTTTGACCATATGCACGCAAGCTAATACCTTCACGAAGCATATCCATATGATCTAGATGTTCCATCCATTTGTTATCTACAACTTTGAGCATGATGATGCGTTCCAAATCACGCATTACTTCACTGCCAAATAATTTTTCACGATTATCGTAATTATCTTTAGCTATTTTATATAAAGTTTCTTTTAATTCATCACGGCTCATAGCTTCTAATTGTTCTTTAACCAAAGTTCCTTTTGGTGCATAAATATCTTCTGCTTCTTTGATTAAACCATCTAAAGTCCATTCTTCTGGATAAAGTTTTTCATTAGCATATTTATCCATTTGAGTATCAATTATGCGTTTAACCATTTCCATGATATTTTCATAAAGATTTTCACCAAGTAAAATCTTACGACGTTGATCATAAATAACTTCACGCTGTTGATTCATAACATCATCATATTCAATGACATGTTTACGAATATCAAAGTTACGTGCTTCAACTTTTTTCTGTGCCTGTTCAATAGAACGAGTAACTAATTTATGTTCAATTGGATCATCTTCACCCATACCAAGTTTTTCCATGATATTAGCGATATTATCAGAACCAAATAGACGCATTAAATCATCTTCTAAAGATAAGAAGAAGCGAGAAGCCCCTGGATCACCTTGACGACCAGAACGACCGCGTAACTGATTATCAATGCGACGTGATTCATGACGTTCTGTACCAATTACATAAAGACCGCCAACTTCTGCTACGCCTTCACCTAAGCTGATATCTGTACCACGACCAGCCATATTAGTAGCAATAGTTACAGCACCTTTTTGACCTGCATCTTTAATGATTTCAGCTTCCATTTCATGATATTTAGCATTCAATACTTTATGGTCTATACCTTGACGTTTTAACATAGCACTTATTTCTTCTGATTGTACTATGGATGTTGTACCTACTAATACTGGCTGTCCTTTAGCATGACATTCTTTTATAGTATTAATTACCGCTTTCATTTTCGCCTTTTTAGTTTTATAAATAACATCAGGATAATCAATACGTTGAATAGGTTTATTTGTAGGCACTACAATTACAGGTAATTTATAAATCTTCAAGAATTCATTTTCCTCTGTTTTAGCTGTACCAGTCATACCTGCTAATTTTTCATACATACGGAAATAATTCTGGAAAGTAATTGTCGCTAAAGTTTGAGACTCACGCTGAATTTTTACACCTTCTTTAGCTTCAATAGCTTGGTGTAAACCTTCAGAATAACGTCTACCAAACATCAAACGACCTGTAAATTCATCGACAATGACGATTTCACCATCACGAACAACATAATCGCGATCGCGTTTCATCATTGCTTTTGCACGAAGAGCTTGCGTAAAGCAGTGAGACATTTCAATATTTGCACTATCGTATAAGTTTTTAATATTTAACGCTTTTTCTACTTTCGCTACAGCTGATTCGTTAGGAGAAACTGTTTTTTCTTTTTCATTTAAAACATAGTCTTCTCCTTCTTTTAAATTTGCTACAGCTTTTGCCATGATAGCATACATATCAGTGGATTTTGCACCAGGACCAGAAATAATAAGTGGTGTTCTAGCTTCATCGATTAAAATACTATCTACTTCATCGATGATAGCATAATTTAATTCACGTTGTACCATCTGCTCTTTAGATACAACCATATTATCTCTTAAATAGTCAAAACCAAATTCATTATTTGTACCGAAAGTAATATCACAATTATAAGCAAATTTACGTGAAGGAAAATCCATATCATGAGTGATTAAACCAACTGTCAATCCTAAAGAACGATATAATCTACCCATCCATTCACTATCACGTTTTGCCAAATAATCATTAACTGTAATCATATGCACGCCTTTACCAGTTAAAGCATTTAAATATACAGCTAATGTTGCTACTAATGTTTTACCTTCACCTGTACGCATTTCAGCGATTTTACCTTCATGTAGGCAAATACCACCGATCATCTGTACATCAAAATGACGCATACCAAGTACACGTCTAGAAGCTTCACGAACAGTTGCAAAAGCTTCTGGTAAAATACTATCTAAAGATTCACCATTTGCTATACGGTCTTTAAAATCACTTGTTTTTCCATATAATGAGCCATCGCTCAGCTGTTTCATTTGTGGTTCTAAGGCATTTATTTTTTCCACAATACCACGCATACGGCGAATTTCACTTTCATTATTATCGCCTAAAAATCTTTTAATAAAGCCGAACAAAAATCTCAACCCCTAACAAAAATCATAATTTGATGTAGTATAACTAAAACATCTAAAACTAATTTTATTGTAAAAATTTCAGCTAATTTATTATCTATAAATTAAATATTATAGATGTAAAAATTATATACAAATAAAACTACATCAAATTTTATCAAACAATGCTTAATAAGTCAAAGATAGTCATTATTTTATTTAATTTATCTGTTTATTTTATACAAAGTTATACAAAAAAATCGAGCTAATTATTTTAGCCCGATTTTTTTAGTTTTCAATATTCACTTAAAACTTATTATACACCAGATTCAATCAAACCATATTTACCATCTTTACGTTTGTAAACAACATTAACCTCTTCAGTTTTATCATCACGATATACGAAGAAATCATGATTTAACAAATTCATCTGCATGATAGCTTCTTGAACATCCATAGGTTTTACTACAAAACGTTTTGTTTTAATAACAACAGCATCTTCTTCTTCAGCAGGTTTTGCAGGTGGAGTCATCATTTCTGTTCTAATACTACCTTCACGGAAACGTTTTTCTAATTTTGTTTTATATTTACGAATTTGACGTTCAATTTTTTCGATAACTAAATCAATAGATGTATACATATCCATTGTTGCTTCCTGTCCACGTAATAAAATTCCTTGAACAGGTACAGTAACTTCTACAATATGACGATCTTTTGATACTGTAAGAAGGACGGTAATTTCTCCAACATTATCGAAGTATTTTGTTACTTTTCCTACTTTCTTTTCTACATAATCGCGAAGTGCTGGAGTGACTTCAATGTTTTTGCCTCTAATAGTGAATGTTGCCATATGCATTCATCCCCTTTTCTGTATCTTTGATTATATATATTCTACAACTAGTATTTTTATTCCTTCTATTTTTTATAAAAATTTTAAAAAAATTTTACAAATAATAAATTTCACTATTTATTTTACTTTTATCCGAAAATAAACACTATAAATTATTATTTTCAAATCATCAAAAAAGCTTTATAATATCGTATAGAATAGGAGAGATAAAAATATGTTAGATACTGATTTATGTTGGTGTGGCAGTAATAAAGCTTATAAAGATTGCCATAAACAATTTGATGAACATTTAAATTCTATTAAACTAAAAGCTTTTAGAGGACAAAAAAGACCTCCTCGCAGTGTTATAAAAAATGAAAAAGATATTGAAGGTATTCGCAAAAGCGGCGTCATAAATAATGGTGCTCTTGATTTAATAGCTTCCCAAATTTGTGCTGGTATGGATACAGAAACTATTAATTTATTAGCACATAATTATATCGTTGAACATGGCGGTATACCTGCATGTCTAAATTATGAAGGTTATCCAAAAAGTATTTGTGTATCTATTAATGATGTCGTTTGTCATGGTATTCCTAGTCGTGACACAGTTTTAAAAGACGGTGATATCGTTAACGTAGATGTAACTACTATTCTCGATGGATATTATGCTGATGCTTCTCGTATGTTTATGATTGGCAATGTTTCTAACGAAGCCAAGAAATTAGTTGAAGTTACTAAAGAATGTATGGAAATAGGTATCAATGCCATTAAACCATGGGGATTTGTTGGTGATATTGGAGCTGTCATCGAACATTATGCACATAAACATGGCTATTCTGTTGTTGAAGATTTAGGCGGTCATGGTGTTGGGAAAAAATTCCATGAAGAACCATTCGTAGCTCATTTCGGCAAAAAAAATACAGGTATGCTTCTCGTCCCTGGCATGGTTTTAACTGTTGAGCCAATGATTAATATGGGTGCTCGCCACGTTGTTTTAGACCCTGTTGATGAATGGACTATTTATACAAAAGATGGTTCCTTATCTGCTCAATGGGAAAAAACTGTATTAATCACTGAAACTGGTACAGAAATTCTCGCTTATTAATATTTAAATCATTAAATTAAAAATGCTTCCTGCCAAAATACAGGAAGCATTTTGTAATATTACCTTGTCTTTAATTATTTTTATAAAAATATAAAGGGGTTTTGCAATGGCCAATAAACCAATTATTAGCATGAAAAAAGTATTTAAGAAATACGAAAATAATGCTCTAGCTTTAAACAATATAAATGTAAATATTCACAAAGGCGAATTTGTTTTCATCGTTGGGCCAAGTGGTGCGGGAAAGTCCACATTTATGCGAATGCTTCTCCATGAAACACTTCCCACTTCTGGCACAGTTATCATCAACGGGTATAATATCACTAAGATGAAACGACAAGATATTCCATATTTACGTCGTAGCCTGGGTATCGTTTTCCAAGACTATCGTCTCTTACCGGATAAAACAGTATATGAAAATATCGCATTTGCCATGAGAGTTATTGAAGCTCCACGTCGTTTAATTCAACATAGTGTAAATAGCGTTTTAAACGTAGTGGGATTGAGTGATAAATATAATTGTTTTCCACATCAATTATCAGGTGGAGAACAACAACGTGTAGCCATCGCTCGTGCAATCGTCAATCGACCAGCTATCGTTATTGCCGATGAACCTACAGGAAACTTAGATCCTGAAACCACCTGGGGTATCATGGAAATATTTTATCGCATCAACAAAGCTGGTACTACAATCGTCATGGCCACTCATAATAAAGAAATTGTAGATACTATGCAACGCCGTGTATTGACTATTGAAAACGGCCAAATCATCCGAGATGTCGCTCAAGGAGGATACAGTGATGAAAATTAGTACTAGTGAATATTTTATCAAAGAAGTATATACCTCTTTAAAACGCAATCACTGGATGACTTTAGCTTCTATCTTTACAGTTGTATTATCTTTATTTATCTTAGGCTTTTTCTCTATTGTCATTTTAAATTTAAACAAAATGGCAGATACGCTCGAATCTCAAGTACAAATAAGCGTTTATCTAAAAGATGATTTATCCCAAGATGAGATTGATGACACAAAAAATAAATTAAACAGCATTGAAGGTATTCAAAATATAAAATTTATCACTAGAGATGAAGCTATGAAAAATTTCAAAGAACGTTTAGGAGATCAAAAATTTTTACTAGACGCTCTAGATGATACAAATCCTCTACCAAATTCATTTTCGATAACTGTCACTTCACCAGAGCAAGTAAAAACCATAGCGGATACAGCTTCTGCTCTTGACAGTGTAGAGTCTGCTTCTTATAGTCAAGATATCATCAACCATCTATTTAATTTAACGCATCTGATCCGTTTAATCGGTGTAGCTTTAATAATTTTATTAACAGGTGCCGCTATTTTTATCATCTCAAATACAATACGCCTCACTGTATTTGCCCGCAGAAAAGAAATTGCTATTATGAAATACGTTGGTGCTACTGATTGGTTTATTCGTTGGCCATTTCTTTTGGAAGGTATTTTTCTAGGTTTTATAGGAGGCAGTCTAGCTACCATCTTTTTATATATCATTTATGAGCAGATAACACAGGAAATCTATGACGCCATGGCGTTTTTCCCATTGATTCCTCAACACCCTTTCATTGATTACATTGGTCTTGCTGTTTTAATTGCTGGCATTATCATTGGTGCTTTAGGTAGTACTATTTCACTTAAGAAATTTCTAAAAGTCTAAGGAGCATATCTTAATGAAAAATTTTCTTATTTTATCTTTATTATTATGCTTTTTTATCACTAACACACCGATTGCACTTGCTGAAAGTCTTTCGGAAAAGCAAGAACGCATTGAACAACAAGCAGAAAATGAAAAAAATAAAATTCAAGAAGCTAATGACAAATTAAATGAAGTTTCTGAGAAAATGCGTACATTGCAAACGGAATTAGATGAAGCCAATACTGCTTATAATGAAATAAAAACCAAATTAGATACCGCCAATGAACAGATTGCTCAAAAAGAACAACAATTAAGTGATACAGAACAATCATTAAAGAAAAACCAACAATATCTACAAAAACGCGTTCGTGATATTTATATTCACGGACAAATTTCCTATTTAGATATTTTATTTGGTGCAAAAGACTTTTCAGATTTTCTAACTAGAATGGATATAATCAAACGCATCTTGCGTTATGACTACGATTTAATCACTCAAATCCATCAAGAACGCGATACTATCATCAAAACAAAAGCCGAATTAGAAAAAGAAAAATCTGCTACAGAAAAATTATATTATGAAGCAAAAACCAAAAAATATGCTCTGGACAATAAAAAATCTGCTTTAAATAGAATGATGGATAGAATTAAATACGATAAAGAAACATCAGAAAAAGCTTATCAAGAATTAGTCAATGCCTCTAAACAAATCTCTATGATGATTCAAAACCGCGGAGCATCTGCCTATGTAGGCACAGGGCAAATGATCTGGCCATTAAATGGGCCAGTCACTTCTGAATTTGGCTGGCGAACTCATCCAATTTATGGTAATGCTCGCTATCACAGCGGTATTGATATTGGTGGAGACTATGGCATGAATATCTACGCTGCTGACTCTGGCACTGTAACATATTCTGGTTGGATAAGTGGTTATGGTAATACGATTATCATTGATCATGGAAATGGTATTTCTACTCTTTATGGACACAATCAATCTCTTGTTGCTAGCGTTGGACAAAATATTTCCCAAGGTGATATCATAGCTCATTGTGGTTCTACAGGGAACTCCACAGGGCCTCATTGTCATTTTGAAGTTCGTATCAATGGTGAGCCAACTAGTCCATATAATTATTTATAATATAAGTGGTGATATTTTATGAACAAAATTTTAAAAACTATAATTGCCGTATTACTCATAGCAATTATCTCTTCACTTTCTACTCTAGGGCTCATTTACTATGCCCTCGGTTTTAATGAAAAAGGATTTACTAATTTAATGCGTTTCATTACAGCTTATCGCTTTATCGAAACAAAATATGTCAATGACACTGATGATGTCAATCTTATTGATGGAGCAATTGATGGTATGGTAAAATCATTGAACGATCCTCATTCTAATTATCTATCACCTAAAATGTATAAAACCTTAATGGAACAAACAGAAGGTTCTTTCGCTGGCATCGGTGTTGTCATGGGTATGGATAATGAACAAAAAATTCATATAGTAGGTATTATGGAAGATTCTCCTGGACAAAAAGCAGGGCTTCAAGAAGGTGACGAAATCTTGGCTGTTGATGGTGTATCTGTAAAAGAAATGGCCTTTGATGAAGTCGCAGCTCATGTTCGTGGCGAAGTTGGTACAAATGTAGTCTTAACCATTATGCGAAATAATACTAATCAAGATGTCACAATAACTCGTGATAATATAAAATTAAAAACCGTCGGGCATAAAATGCTAGATAACAATATTGGCTATATTCAAATAGTATCTTTTTCTGAAGATACAGCCAATGAATTTAATGATGCTTATAATGATTTAAAAAATCAAGGTATGAAAGCACTTGTATTAGATTTACGCAATAATCCAGGTGGACTTTTGACAACTTGTGTTGAAATTGCTCAAAAACTCGTACCTAAAGGAGAAATCGTTTCTATTGTCGATAAACAAGGAAATAAAGAAACATATACTTCATCTTTAGAAGCTCCTGAATATCCTCTTGTTGTATTGATCAATAAAAACAGTGCTAGTGCTTCTGAAATTTTATCTGGTGCTATTCAAGATACAAAAGCAGGTACAATAATCGGCAATACCTCTTATGGCAAAGGCTCTGTCCAAACAATATTGCCAATGTTTGAAGATGATGCTGTAAAATTAACTATTGCTAAGTACTATACACCAAGTGGACGTTCTATTGATGGTATAGGTATTACACCTGATATTGAAATAAATTTAGATGAAAATGCTACTACAGATACTCAATTAAATAAAGCTATCGAAATTTTATCCTCACAATTAAATGATGCTCAATAATAATTAATAAATTTAGACTATCACTAAAAAATATTATTAGTGATAGTCTTTTATTTTTTCTAAATTTATAAAAGGATTTTAAAAATTTTCAGAGAATATATTAAATATAGATTTTTTTAGATTTTACACCCAGGAGGGATTTTAATATGACAGAATTTAATAGTACACAATTAAGAAATTTAGCATTAGTAGGACATGGAAAATCTGGTAAAACATCAATAGCCGAAAACTGCCTTTTCAAATGTGGTGCTACTAATCGCGTAGGCAAAACAGATGACGGCACTTCGATACTTGATTATGAACCAGAAGAAGTAAAACGCAAAATGACTATTGATTCTAGTCTAGCTTCTTGTGAATGGCAAGGTTATAAAATTAATTTTATAGATACTCCAGGGTATCCTGATTTTACAGGAGAAGTAAAATCTGCACTTACTGCTTGTGAATCAGCAATCGTTGTAGTTTCTGCTACATCTGGTATCGAAGTTGAAACAGATAGAGCATGGAAATATGCTGAAGAATTATCTTTACCACGTGCAATTTTCATCAATAAAATGGACCGTGAACATGCTGATTTTTATAAAGTAGTTGAAGAATTACGTGCTCATTTTGGCAAAGGCGTCGTTCCTATTCAAATTCCTATTGGTAGCGAAGCAAGCTTCCAAGGTGTAGCTGACCTTATAACTATGAACACAAAAGTCTTAATCAAAAATAAAGATTTAATCTATGAAATTCCTGAATATATGAAAGATGAAGTAGATAATGCTCGTCATATGCTCATGGAAACTTGTGCTGAATTCAATGACGAATTATTAGAAAAATATCTCGAAGGTGAAGAAATTACTGAAACAGAAGTAGCTGCTGCTCTCATTGAAGGTATCGTAAATGCTAGAATTTTCCCTGTACTTTGCGGTAGTGCTACTAAAGGTATCGGTTTTAGACAATTAATGAATAGTATCATTGAATATATGCCAACTCCTTATTTCCGTGCTTCCATGGGTATCAATCCCAAAAATAACGAACTCATCGAACGCCGTACTGAAGATGGTTTCTCTGGATATGTATTTAAAACAGTTGTTGACCAATTCATCGGCAGAGTTAGTTACTTAAAGATTTTATCCGGTACATTAACTGAAAATAGTTCTGTATACAACAGTGTCAGTGAAAAAACAGAACGTATTAGTACTTTATATAGTGCATGCGGTAAAAATCAACACGCTCAAAAAATCGCTCATGCTGGCGATATCGTAATCATCACTAAACTTCAATCAACCAAAACAGGTGATACTTTATGTAATGAAGAAGAACCTATCAAATATGAACCTGTCACTCACCCAGATTCTATGTTCACAATGGCAATCAAAGCAGATAAAAAAGCCGATGAAGATAAAATAGGCAATGCTTTAACACGTCTAGTCGATGAAGATCCTACTTTAACAATCTATAAAAATACAGAAACTGGCGATTTAACTATCAGTGGTG
>USPM01000004.1 GCA_900556715.1 uncultured Megamonas sp.
GTAGACAAGATGTAGATATCTTCCGTGCACAAATGGAATTTTACTTCTAATAATACCAATAGTAATTATAAATTTAATAAATCGGTATTATAAGGTAGAAAAGACATCTTTTAAATTAATTTTTAAGAGATGTCTTTTTATTTATATTAATTAGAGGAAAATCAATTCATATTGAGGATTGCCCATTTTTAAATCACGCATAGCTGTCAATTGGTGTAGTCCATGACGAGATTCAATGCGTTCTACTAAATCTTGATTATTTGGTTGAGCGTATACTAGATCAATAGAAGCTTGATCTATAGCGAGTAAATCAGTTGAAGCTAAGATGCCAATATCAGGGATTGTAGGTTCAGCAGCAGATAATCCCGCACAATCACAGTCAACAGACATTCTACGTAAAACATTTATAAATACAATATGTTTTCCAAAATAATCAATAACAGCCTTGGCTGATTCTGCCATATTTTCCATTAATTGTTCTTTGCTTGGCCATTGTCCCCAATCTGCAGGTTGATTATTGACTGAAACTCCATGAACCATTGATTTACCAATTCTGCCATCAGCACAACCAATAGCAATATTTTTCATTGATCCACCATATCCACCCATAGCATGACCTTTGAAATGAGTTAATACAATCATAGAATCATAATTGACGATATTTTTACCCATAGAAATTTCTTTGAAATGTTTACCATTACGTACGGGAAGCATAACAGTACCATTTTCATCCATGATATCTACAGGACAAAAATTCCAGCCATTTACTTTTAATGTTTCTCTATGGCTTTCAGTAGTATATCTATCACCTTTATATAAAGTATTTGTTTCAACTATATTACTATTAGGTACATGTTCTTGGAATGTGCGAACCATTTCTCTAGGTAAAATATTAGGACCATTTTTTTCGCCAGTATGAAGTTTGATAGCAGTTTTTCCATAAATACCTTCATTGATTAAATTATATAATTTTAATAGATTTTCTGCGTCTATTTGAGGTGAAAAATATACTTTAGCCTTTGAGCCAATCATATTATTATTTACTTTAGTGCTAGCAATTACGGGAGCTTGAGCAAAAGAATGAGATAGGTTATTTGTTAGTCCATAAGTTGCTGCACCGATAACAGCACCACCAGCAACTTTAAAAAAATCACGTCGGGAAAAATTTTTCATAAAAAATACCTCTCAAGAAAATATTTTATAATTAGGAGGTTTTTAGATAGCTTTTAAACTGTATTTTCCTGATGATATTTTTATATAGTTTTCTTTTTGTAAAATATCAAGAATTTCACGGATTTTATTTTCGGAAATGGAAAATTTATGTGCTAGAGAACGCCTTCCAATGGGTTGTTTGAATTTATTACAGCGTTTAATTTCAGATAATATTTCTTCTTTTAAATTAATAGTTTCATTAGGAATATTAAAAATTTCAATTTTAATATCTTCAGGTAAATCACTACTTTGAGGTGGTTCATTAGGGCAAATATTAGTTAAATATTCAACTACATTTTGTAATTCACGAATATTACCAGGCCAAGAATAATTTTGTAAGCAGGTTTTTATATTAGAAAAATATATTTTCGCATCTATGGATAGAGGTTTGTATTTCTTATAAAAATTATAAGCAAGAGGTAAAATATCTTCTTTGCGTTCACGTAGTGCAGGCATTTTTAGTGGCAGTACATTTAAGCGATAATATAAATCTTCACGCATTAAGCCTGTTTTTATATGTTCCTTTAAATTATGATTAGTAGCAACAATAATACGAACATCAATAGGAATTACTTTTATACTGCCAACACGACGAATTTGTCGTTCTTGAAGCACGCGTAATAATTTTACTTGAAAAGGTAGAGGGGCATCGCCTATTTCATCTAAAAATAGTGTTCCTTTATGAGCAGCTTCAAATAAACCTGATGAGCCACCTTTTTTAGCACCAGTAAAAGAGCCTTCAACATAACCAAATAATTCAGATTCCAAAAGTGTTTCAGATAGGGCTGCAAAGTTAATAGCGACGAAAGGGCCAGAACTTCTATTAGAAGCATTGTGAATACTTTGAGCTAATAATTCTTTACCCGTGCCAGATTCACCTTGAATAAAAACAGTAGAGTCTGATTTGGCCATTTTTTGTGCAAGTGATAATACTTTTTGAAGTGCGGGACTTTTGCCAATGATATTAGAAAAATTATAGCGAGCAATATTTTGTTCTTGATATAAACGACGACGTACAGATTCTTCTAGTCGATGAATTTCAGAAACATCTTTTAAGACGAATAGTTTACCATTATCACTATTTTTAGCATAGAGCGGAATTTCTGAAATTAATAGTTCTTGTGAAGGGAGTTTTAATATGCCTTCTTTTCGAGGATTATTTACAGTTTTAAAAAAGTTCTCATTTAAAAAAGTTTCGCTATCTTGGCCAATAATTTTACTAGCTTTTTGGGAAAATAATTTTTCGGCAATAGGATTGAAAACAGATATTTTATTTTCTTTGTTGATAGCGATTAAACCATCATGGACATTATTGATTACAGTTTTAAAACGTTCTTTCATTTTGCTACTATCAATTAATAGTTTGTTGCCTGTTTTTATTAATTTAATTATATCCTGAATGTATTTTGCAGATAGTATATTAGCGAATTTATCTAATATATTAAAATGCATGAGAATTTCAATGATAGATGTGATATCTACTAAACGTGTTTTGATGTCGATGATATGATTTACAAAGCTAGGTACAAGCTCGTTTTCTCCAGGGGTTATAGCTATTTTTAGTTTGGGATAATTTTTTATTCCTGGATAATATGGAAAATAATTTATATGGTCTATACCTAATGTTTGTAATAATAAAATAGTTTCTTCGGCACTATCTTTAGAGTCATTGACTAGCAGGACATCACTATATTTAGGTAATTTAAATAATTTACCAATTTCATGGTAATTTATAGAACGACGTGCAATAATATATGGAACATTTTGGGGATGAAAATTAATTCTTTCGAAAGCATATTCACTAGAGTAAAGAATTAAGTCAACTTCTAGGTTAGTAGGTGGTGGTGAAGAGGAGTAGTAATATTTGATATCTAAAGAAGAGTAAAGAATATTACGTAATTGTTCATAAATAGTATGAGCAGTATTATATCCTAGAGAAATAATAACTAATTTTTTCATATGTTTCTCCTATATATTTATAATCATTTAATTATTGAGGTAATAATAAATTATTCTAACATAATTTATTATATTAAAGAAGTAAAGATTTTTTAGTATACAAAGTATCAAAAATATTATAATAAAATATTTTGTTGAATAGAATAGTGATATAAAGGTTTTAGATTAAAAAATAAGAATATTATTTAGCTATTCTTAAAGTTAATGGGAATTTTAAAATAAAATAATATAAGTTTCCCGTTAAAATAAATACATTAAATAAAAAAATATAATACAAATGTACATATATAATAGATAATTAAAACAAAATATACTTGGCATGAAAATTGCTATATAAATATAGTGAATTTATATCTTAAGTATATTTGGGAGTGATTTTTATGGAAAAACGCAATGATGATTTGAAAATTAAGGTACCATGGTACGGTTATGTTGTTTTTGTATTAGCAATTTTATTATTTTCAGGAATTTTTTCTTCTTCTGATGGGGTTTTACGTGCATTAGATTTCAATGTATTGAATGGTAGTTTTGGGCAAATACCAACTGATAAGGCTATGAGCTTTAGAGGTGCTGGTGGTAGCGGTGCTAAAGATGGCTTTTTATTTGCTTTAGAACTTATTCCTGCTGTTATTTTAGCTTTAGGAATTGTAAATGTTATTGATGGTTTGGGTGGATTGAAGGCTGCTCAAAAATTAATGAACCCATTGTTAAAACCTTTACTTGGTGTACCGGGTGTTTCTGCACTTGCAAATATTGCTAATATGCAAAGTACAGATGCTGCTGCTGGTATGGTTAAAGAATTAGTTGATGAAGGAAAATTGACAGATAAAGAACGTTCTGTTATCATCACGTATCAAACAAGTGGTAGTGCGTTTATAACAAATTACTTTTCTTCTGGTGCTGCTGCTTTTAGTGTTTTACTTGCACCAATCATTGTACCTTTGCTTGTGATTTTTGTATTTAAAATCGTGGGTGCAAATTTAATGCGTTTGTATTTTAAATTTATTGGAGAATAAGTGAGGTAAGACAGATGAGTGATAATAAAGTAGAAGCTATCCAGAAAAAAACGATTTTAGATTTATTTATTGATGGTGCTAGAAAAGGTTTTACTATTGGTACTACTAGTTTGTTACCAAATGTTGTAATGGCATTTGTTATTATTCGTATTTTAGATGTTACAGGTCTTTTACATTTGATTGGTGTTGTATTTCAGCCTGTAATGGGACTTTGGGGCCTTCCTGGTGAAGCAGCAACAGTTTTAATCACTGCTTTAATGAGTATGGGCGGTGGTGTAGGTGTAGCAATGAGCTTATATACTGCGGGTTCTTTAGATTCCATGCAAGTAACTGTTCTTTTACCTGCTATCTATTTGATGGGTAATCCTGTACAGAATGTAGGTCGTTGTTTGGGTATTTCTGGTGTAAATACTAAACATTATCCTGCGATTATTTTAATTTGTGTAATTAATGCATTATTATCTATTTGGGCAATGCGTTTTATTATGTTATTTTTACAATAAGTTTATAATAAGAAGGTTGATTTAAATGAATACAGAAAAAAGATTTTTTACTTTATTAAAAAATGCACATGTTATTGCTCCTGAAGATTTAGGAGTTAAAGATATTTTAGTAGCTGGTGAAAAAATCGCTATGATAGGTGAAGATTTATCTTTACCAGCAGTATATGATTGCGAAGTAGTTGATTGTGAAGGCAATTATGTAGTACCAGGTTTTATCGACTCTCATGTACATTTAATCGGTGGTGGCGGTGAAGGTGGTTATGCTACGAGAACACCAGAAATCCAATTAACAGATATCACAACTTCTGGTGTAACTACAGTACTTGGTCTTTTAGGTACAGATGGTGTAACTCGTCATGTGGCTAGCTTACTTGCCAAAGCTCGTGGTCTTGAAGATGAAGGTATTACAGCATATATTTATTCTGGTTCTTATGAAATTCCAACACCAACAATTACAGGTAGTGTACGCAATGATATTATTTTGATCGATAAAGTAATTGGTACTGGTGAAATTGCTATGTGCGATCATCGTTCTTCTCAATCACCAAAAGAAGCTTATCAACAGATTACAGCAGAAGCTCGTGTGGGCGGTATGCTCAGCGGTAAAGCTGGTGTAGTTAATATGCATTTAGGTGATGGTGAAGATGGATTAAAAATGCTTTATGAAATCACTAAAAATGGTGAAATTCCTAAAACACAAATCATTCCAACTCATGTGAACCGCAATAAACGTTTATTTAAAGAAGCTATTGAATGGGCAAAACAAGGCGGTATTATGGACGTAACTTCTAGTGTTAGCCCAGAGTCCGGTTCTAGTCATTCTGTAAAATCCAGTGAAGCTGTAAAACAAGCATTAGAAGCTGGTGTTAATATTGAAAATATCACCATGAGTTCTGATGGTAATGGTAGTATGCCAATTTTTGATGAAGCTGGTAATAATATTGGCGTTGGTGTAGCGAGCCAAATTTCTATTTTGAATGAATTTAGAGATATGGTACAAAAAGAAAATATTGCGATTACAGATGCTATAAAAATTATTACAAGTAATATTGCTAAATTCACTAAATTATATCCAAGAAAAGGTTGCTTAGCTAATAATAGCGATGCAGATATTTTAGTATTAGATAAAGATTTACAATTACAACATGTGTGGGCAAGAGGCACTCATATGGTAGAAAATGGTAAACCTATTGTATTTGGTACTTTTGAAAAAAGATAAGATAATATCTTAATGTAATAATTTAGATGCACTCAAATCTAAAAAAAGAAAAATTTTTTCGAGATTTGAGTGCATTTTTTATTTATTCGTTTATTAAAATGAATATTTTTTCATTTTTTATTTTAAATAAATAGATTAAATGTAATTTAATTAATACAATAAAAATGTCTTTTGTTGAAATACATAATTGTAAAATTAGCAAAATGATAACTTTTTTATTGTTAATATATTACTTTTTAATGTTAACTTGTGAAAATTAAAAATTCTTCTAAAAGTGGACATTAAACCGTATAAAAGTAGATAAAATTGAATTAATATCTGTATTTATTAGATTTTTATTTGTTTTATATAAAATTTCGATGATAATCATTAATTTTTTCTTTTAAAATTATCATTATAAAGATGTTTTTATTGTGTATTTAGTCTTGCACTTTGTGTAATAGTATTATACAATTAGGTTTGAATTTATTTGTAAAGGAGATTTAATTGATGAAAGAGCATGATTTTATGAGTCATGAATTGAAGCTGCCTGAACTTACCATACGTGGTATGATTTTAGGTTTACTTATAACAATTATATTTACAGCTTCAAATGTGTATCTGGGATTAAAAGTTGGTCTTACATTTTCTTCTGCTATCCCAGCTGCAATAATTTCTATGGCAGTTTTGCGTATGTTCAAAGATTCCAATATTTTGGAAAATAACCTTGTACAAACGCAAGCGTCAGCAGCAGGTACATTATCTGCCGTAATTTTCATTATTCCAGGTCTTTTGATGATCGGTTATTGGCAAGGATTCCAATTTTGGCAAACTTTAATGATTTGTGCTTGTGGTGGATGTTTAGGGGTGTTATTCACTATTCCACTTCGTCGTGCAATGGTAGTAAATACAGATTTACCTTATCCAGAAGGTCGTGCAGCTGCTGAAATTTTAAAAGTTGGTAGTGCTAGTTCTGAAGGTAAATCCGGTGTTAGTGGTATTAGAGATATTGTAAGCGGTGGTATCATTGCTGCACTTATCAATTTATTTTCTAGTGGATTTGGATATCTTTCTGGTTCAATGCTTACTTATTTCAGTGTTGGTAAACAAGCTGTTACACTTTTACCACTTGGTTTCTCTCCAGCACTTTTAGGGGCAGGTTATTTAATCGGTCTTGCAAGCGGTATTGCAATGCTCGTTGGTATGATTGCTGCTTGGTGCGGTTTTGTTCCTTACTTAATGTCTATTACTAATATTCCAGTAGGCACAGAACTTTCTGATGCAGCACAAAGTATTTGGTCTGCAAAAGTTCGTTTCATGGGTGCTGGTACAATGGGTATTGCAGCTATTTGGACTTTACTTACTTTAATGAGACCAATTATAGATGGTATTAGAATGTCTATTAAAGCTGTATCTGATGGCGGTAAAGTAAATGACAATTTACATCGTATGGATACAGATATGTCACCAAAAAGTATTGGTATTGTATTCTTATTAGTTATTATCGGTTTAGTAACAGTATTTTATTCTTTCTTATCCGATGGTCATTTATCTACTGGCACAATGTGGTTATATATTGTTGTTGGTATTTTTGTAGCTGTTGCAATGGGCTTCTTCGTAGCTGCTGCTTGTGGTTATATGGCAGGTCTCATCGGTACATCTTCTAGCCCTATTTCTGGTATCGGTATTTTAGGTATTATCGTTTCTTCTATCGTAGTGCTTGCACTTGGTGATTATGCTAATTTATTCTCATCTTCAGAAGGAACTTTATTTGCTACAGCATTTGCTATTTTTATCACTAGTGTTATTACTAGTATTGCAGCAATTTCTAATGATAATTTACAGGATTTAAAAACTGGTCTACTCGTTGGTGCAACTCCTTGGAAACAGCAGGTTGCTCTTTTAATCGGTTGTATTGCTGGTGCTATTGCGATTGCTCCAGTATTGAATCTTCTTTTTGAAGCTTATGGTTTCCCTGGTGCTTTTCCACGTGAAGGCATGGATGAAAGCCAAGCTTTATCTGCTCCACAGGCAACACTTATGACTACTATTGCTAGAGGTATTTTCAGTAGCAATATGGATTGGTCTTATATTTTCTATGGTGTTGTTTTTGGTATTATCATCATAATCATTGATGTTCTTTTGAAGAAAAACACTAAAAAATACAGCTTACCACCACTTGCTGTTGGTATGGGTATCTATCTTCCACCAGAACTTGAAATGCCACTTGTTTTTGGTGCTGTAATTGCTTATTTTGTTCATTTATATTTACGTAAACGTGCAGCAGTTCGCAGTCCACAGGATATTACAGGTGATGTAGATAACTGTAATCGTCATGGTGTATTATTCGCTTCCGGTTTGATCGTTGGTGAATCCTTGATGGGTGTTATCATGGCAGGTATCATCGTTGTTTCTGTAACTTCTGGTGGCGACGAATCACCACTTCGCATGGTTGATGCAAGCTTTGGCAGCACAGCTGAATGGCTTGGATTATTAGTAAATATTTTACTCATGGTAGAATTTGTACGTCGTGTAGTTACTACAAAGTTAAATAAATAATTAATTATAAGAAACGACTTCTATTATTTATTGTTTTAATAGGAGTCGTTTTTTTATTGTTTAATTAGTCGTTTTCTTTTATAATGAAATATATGTATTTTTTAGAAAAATTAGGGAGCAAAAAACATGAATTTTGATTGTAAAAATACGATTATACAACATAAAATATTTAAAAAATGTTATAAAGAAATAGCTAAAGAAGAAGTAAATCGTATTTTTTGTCGACATGATATGAGTCATTTTTTAGATGTAGCTAGATTGATGATGATCTTGAATGTGAAAGAAAATTTAAAGATAAGTGATGATATGATTTATGCGGCAGCTTTATTACATGATATTGGGCGTCATATTCAATATCGTCAAGGAATAGGTCATGAAATATCTAGTGCACAGATTGCTCCTTTGATTTTAAATGACTGTAAATTTACTCAAAATGAGCAAAACTTAATCATTGAAGCTATTTTAAAACATAGAGATAGTAAAGTCAGTGAAGAAAAAAATCTAAATGGATTATTATATAGAGCTGATAAGATGAGTAGAGCATGTTTTTGTTGTGATGTAGAGCCTATTTGTAATTGGAAAAATGAAAAGAAAAATTTAAAATTAAAATATTAATTATTTGAGGTATTTTTTATGAAAATTGGTAGTAGAGAGTTTGATTTTGGTAAACACACTTATATTATGGGAATTTTGAATGTAACACCTGATTCATTTTCTGATGGTGGAAGATTTAATTCTTTAGATAAAGCTTTATTTCATACTGAAGAAATGGTAAATGAAGGCGTTGATATTATTGATGTTGGCGGAGAGTCTACTCGTCCTGGCTATACTTTATTGAGCGATGAAGAAGAGATATCTCGTATCGTACCTGTGATTGAACGTTTAAAAAAAGAATTTGATGTGCCGGTATCTTTGGATACATATAAGGGAAATGTGGCTAAAGAGGGAATAAAAGCTGGTGCTGATTTAATCAATGATATTTGGGGCTTAAAATATGATGATATTTTGGCTAAAGTCATAGCAGAAAATAATGTAGCTTGTTGTTTAATGCACAATCGCAAAGATACAGATTATAAAGATTTTATAAGTGATGTAGTGAAAGATTTGCAAGAAACCCTAGATATTGCACATAGGGATGGTATACAAGATGATAAAATAATCTTAGATCCTGGAATTGGTTTTGCCAAAACTTATGAGCAAAATTTATTGATGCTTAAGAATTTGTCTAGCTTGCATGAACTAAAATATCCATTATTATTAGGTGCTTCAAGAAAATCTGTAGTAGGATTGACATTAGGTTTGCCTGCTGATGAAAGAGTTGAAGGTACAATTACTACATCTATTATGGCAGTGTTAGCAGATTATGATTTTGTACGAGTTCATGATATAAAAGAAAATCTAAGAGCTATAAAAATGGCAGAAGCGATAAAATATGCTAAAGGAGAATTTTGATGGATATAATTCGCATTGATAATTTAGAAGTATATGCTTATCATGGAGTATATCGTGAAGAAAAAGAAAAAGGTCAGTATTTTTATTTAAATGCTGAATTATATACGAATACAAGAAAAGCTGGCATGAATGATGATTTAAATGCTTCGACTAATTATGGTACAGTATGCGATTTTATTCATGATTTTATGACTAAGCATACTTATGATTTAATTGAAACAGTAGCTGAACAATTAGCACAGGCATTGTTATTAGAATTTAAATTAGTGAAAAGTGTTTTATTAGAAATTAGAAAACCACATGCACCTATTGAAAAGGAATTTGAGTCTGTATCTGTAGAAATTGAACGTGGCTGGCATGAAGCTTTTGTGGCTTTTGGTTCTAATTTGGGAGATAAAGAAAAATTTATAGATGAAGCGATTGAAGCTTTGAGTAAATTACCACAGATAAATATATTGGCAATTTCTGATAAAATCATCACTGAGCCATATGGTAATGTAGAGCAAGATGTATTTTTAAATGGTGTGATGAAGATAGAAACACTTTTGCCAGCTGAAGAATTATTGCAGATTTTACAAAAAGTAGAAGAATATGCGGGTAGAGAACGTAAAATACATTGGGGCCCTAGAACTTTAGATTTAGATATAATTTTTTATGATGATGATATTATTATAGAAGATAATTTAATTGTTCCACATCCTGATATGAAAAATCGCGATTTTGTACTTAAACCATTAATGCAAATTGCCCCATATAAAATACATCCTGTATATAGAAAAACTATCAGTGATATGTATACTGAATTGATGACTAAAAAACAATAGAAATAAAAAAGTTGTAATCAAATGATGTGAAATCAAATGGTTACAACTTTTTATTATTTAATAAATTGTTTTATTGTTTGTTCGACTAATTCTAAATCTACAGTGGTATTATAGCAAGGGCCGTTAGGTCTGATGTTTAATACACCAGCAGCTGGCAGTGGATAAACATCTTGTATACCACTTGTTAAGTCACGTTCACAGGCTATGGCTAAAACCATTTTAGGACGAAGTTCTTTTGCTATTTTTCGTGCTAGAGTACCACCAGTAGCTACGCGAAAATTAAAACCTAATTTATTAGCCATATCAATTAATGGTCCTATAGTACATTGATTACAGTGTTTACAATTGTTGATGTCATGAGTGATTTTATGAGGGCAAGTAGCAAGTTGTAGACAGTGTGGTGAAATGACTAATAAATCCTTAGCTTCTACTTTAATTTTTCTATGTGTAAGAATGTAGTTGTTCAAAGCGATAAAGGAACGTTCTATTTCACGGCGTCCAATGTGAAATACTTTTCCCCATAAAATAATGATAGGAAATAATAAGTTGATAAAGTTAAAAATATATTTATCAAGAAAAGAAAATATTCTTATATTGGCTACATTAAAAATCATATTTAAAATGAATAGACAACAAAAAATAAATATTATACTAACAAATATAAAAGCTATTTGAGCAATAATTGTTAAATTTAAAACAAATAAGCGAGGATAACATAGCCAGATAATTAGATATGTTAAAAACATTATGCTAAATAGACTAAGACTAGCTAATTTGATGAATAAACGTTTTTTTGTAGTTTTTAAAATGTCATTGTACATAATTTATCCTAATCTTTCATATAAATATAAAATCGGTGAGAAATTAGTAAGAAAGCGAAAATAGCTAGGCTACTTTCGCTTGTTATTTTTAGATAAAAGATACATTATTTTCAAGTTCTTGTTTATGACCATTTATATATGAACTTGCTGGCATTTTTGCTTTACTAGGTGGCTGGATTTCAAGAAGCTCGATTGCATCTTTACCAGTAGCAACGATGATACTATGTTTAGTCAATTTTATGATTTGGCCAGGATTTCCAGTTCCCGCAGTTACTCTTGTTTGCCAAATTTTAAATTTCTTATTATTTAAAGTAGTATAAGCTACAGGCCAGGAGTTTAAGCCACGTACAAGATTATGGATGTCTTGGGCAGATTTTGTCCAATCGATACGACAATTATCATTGTTTAGCATTTTAGCATAACAAGATAAATTATCATCTTGTTTTTCACGAGGAGCTTTGTTTTCTTCGATTAATTGAACTGTCTGCAATAATAAATCTGCACCCTGAGCCATTAATTTATCATGAAGTTGTGCTGTAGTCATATCTGGAGTGATTTCAGTATTAGCTTTTAAAATCATATCACCAGTATCTAAGCCTACATCCATATACATAGTAGTGATACCAGTTTGTTTATCACCACTGATGATTGACCAATGGATTGGAGCAGCACCACGCCAACGAGGTAATAATGAACCATGTACATTTACACAGCCAAGTGGAGGTATATCAAGTATTTCTTTAGAAAGAATTTGACCGAAGGCAACTACGATGATTAAATCAGGTTTTAATTCACGAAGCTTGGCTACACATTCAGGTGTTTTTATTTTTTCTGGTTGATATACTGGTAAATTGTGTTGTAGGGCATATTCTTTTACTGGAGACATGGCTAATTTTTGACCACGTCCTTTTGGTCTATCTGGTTGTGTATATACAGCAGTTACATTGTAGTGCTGGTTTAAAATATCTAAGCAAGGTACGGCAAATTCTGGAGTACCCATGAAAACAATATTTTTTATTGGCATTAAAAACACCTCTTATTTTTGGACTTTTTGAAGATTATTAGCTATGTCAATAAATAATCTTCCATATAAATGATCAATTTCATGCTGAAGACAACGAGCAAGTAATCCTGTTGCTGTGATACGATGTCGTTTACCACGACGATTTAAATATTCAACGCTGACTTTGGCAGCACGTTCTACTTCACCATAAATACCAGGTACACTCAAGCAACCTTCTGTATCTATTTCAGTACCTTCTTTGCGAATAATAGTAGGATTGATGAGTTCTAAAAGACCTTCACCTACGTCAATAACTACAACTTGTATAGATTGACCTATTTGAGGTGCAGCAAGACCTACACCATTAGCTTTATACATGGTTTCTGCCATGTCATCAAGTAATGTACGAATAGTTTTATCAATTTTTTCAATTGGTTTAGCTTGTTGTTTTAAAACAAGGTCACCAGCTTTTTTTATATCTAAAATAGCCACGAAAATTCCTCCTATAAATTTCACAAAATTCACTGATATAAATTTTAACATAGGTAAGAGTATAAAGCAAAGTCAATAGTATTTATGATATAATATAAATGTCAAAAAATTGAATTGGAGAATAATAACTTATGAATAGAAGTAGAACATATTTGACACCAAATAGACATGAGAAATATATGATAGTAGATGGCTATAATGTAATAAATGCATGGGAAAGTTTAAAAAAATATATTAATGAAGATTTAGATTTTGCTAGAGAAAAATTAATTCATCTTTTGATGGAATATGGACAATATGAAAAATATGATATTACCATTGTTTTTGATGCTCAATATACTAATGCTGAAGAAAATGTAGAAGAAAAATCTAAACATTGTAAAGTAGTATATACAAAAGAAAAAGAGACTGCTGATAGTTATATTGAACGCAGTGCATATGAAGCAACTAAATATTATAGTAAAGAAGTGTATGTAGTGACATCTGATGGAGCAGAGCAGTCGTTGATTTTAGGGGCTGGAGCATATCGTATTTCAGCAAATGAGCTATGGCGTAGAGTAAAACATAGTAAAAAAAATATTCGAGATGAATATACAGGTAAGCATGCTTTGCCATTGAAACGCAGTGAATTAGGTTCAAGAATAAATGATGAGGTTATAGCAAAATTAGATAAACTTAGAAAAAGTAAAAGTTAAGAAATAAATGTAAAATTGATTAAATTTATAAGTGATCATAAATAGAAAATTTATTTTTAGAGATATTTTTGCATAAAAGTATAAAATCTTGCATAGATAAATTTTCTATGCTATACTAGTTAAAGAAGTTAATTTGATTATTCCTTAAAGAGTGGGTAAACGCCCACTCTTTACTTTATATTGGGGATAATATTACAGGAGGTGTTTCGATGGCAAATCGTGTGGAAGAAGCAGTTGAAAAAATTGCTGAAGAAATTTTAGCTAATACTGATTATGAACTTGTTGACGTAGAGTATGTGAAAGAACGAGATTGGTTTTTGCGTGTATACATCGACAAAGAAGGTGGCATTGGCCTTGATGATTGTCAGGAAGTAAGCGGCCTACTGGATGAAAAGCTTGAAGAATTAAATATTATCAATGACCGCTATATTTTGGAAGTATCTTCACCAGGACTTGATCGAGCTTTGAAAAAAGAAAAAGATTTCAAACGCGAAATGGGTAAAATGGTAGATATTACATTATATAAGGCTATTGATGGTGAAAAAATGTTGACTGGTAAATTAACTGGTTATACAAAAGATATTATTACTATTGATGAAACTAAAGAAATAGCATTAAAAGATATTGCTTTAGTTAGATTGCATATTGATTTTTAAATTAAGATTAAGGAGTAAATGTAATTAATGGCAACCAAAGATAAAGGCTTTTTAGAAGCGTTAAAAGAAGTTGGACAGGAAAAAGGCATTGCACCAGAAGTATTATTTGAAGCAGTTGAAGCAGCTTTAGTATCTGCTTATAAAAGAAATTTCAATACTGCTTCTAATGTGCGTGTGTATTTAGAAAGAGCAACTGGTGAATTTCATGTATACGCTCAGAAAAAAGTTGTAGAAAAAGTAGAAAATAAAGTTACAGAGATTTCTTTATTACAGGCTCAAAAACAATTTGGTGAAAGCATTGTTTTAGATGACGTAGTAGAAATAGAAGTAACACCTGCTAACTTTGGACGTATTGCGGCACAAACTGCAAAACAAGTAGTAGTACAACGTATTAGAGAAGCAGAACGTGGCATTATTTATGAAGAATATTCTAATCGTTCTAGTGATATTTTAACTGGCGTAGTACAGCGTATGGAAGGTCATAATGTATTTATTGATCTTGGAAAAACTGAAGCTGTACTTGCACCATCTGAACAGATTAGTACAGAACAATATAAACATAATGATCGCATTAAAGTTTATGTAGTAGAAGTAAAAAGAACATCTAAAGGGCCTCAGATTTTAGTATCTCGTACTCATCCTGGTTTATTGAAAAGATTATTTGAACTTGAAGTACCTGAAATTCAAGAAGGTACTGTTGAAATTAAATCTGTAGCCCGTGAACCAGGCATGCGTTCTAAAATAGCAGTGTACTCTGCAAATGAAGAAATCGATCCAGTTGGTTCTTGCGTAGGTCAAAAAGGTTTACGTGTTCAGGCTGTCGTTGACGAGCTTCGTGGCGAAAAAATTGATATTGTAAAATGGAATGAAGATCCAGCAAAATATATTGCAAATTCTTTAAGTCCTGCAAAAGTAGTATCTGTTGCAGTAAATGAAGAAAAGAAAATGTCTAGAGTCATCGTACCAGATTATCAATTATCTTTAGCAATTGGTAAAGAAGGTCAAAATGCTAGATTAGCTGCAAAACTCACTGGTTGGAAAATCGACATCAAGAGCGAAAGCCAGGCTGCTGAAGAAGGTTTTGATTCCGACGATATGAATATGGTTAATGTAGTCAGCGAAGAATCTTTCTCTGTTGATTAAAATACTTTGGGAGGTAAATAGATGAAAAAACTTCCTGTTCGTTTATGTGTAGGTTGTCAAGAACCTCATAATAAACGTGAAATGATTCGTATAGTTAAAAGTCCTGAAGGCGAATTTAGTGTAGATTTCACTGGTAAGAAATCTGGACGAGGAGCCTATATCTGCAAGAATATTGAATGTTTGAATGCAGCAGTGAAACAACGTCGTTTAGAAAAATCTTTTAAATGTCAGATTGATAACTCAGTATATGAACAGCTAAAAGAGGAATTTGCCAAATTAGATGAACAATAAGGTTAAATTAATAAATATTATAAGCATTGCTTGTCGTGCTGGTAAGGTGATATCTGGAGAATTCGTCATTGAAAAAACTTTGAGTGGCAAAAATAATGTTAAATTATTGTTATTGGCTAGTGATGTAGCTACTGCCACAAAGGAAAAATATGAAAAATTATCACAAAATAGTAAGACTTTATTGAGATATACAGAGCTTACAAAAGATGAAATGGCGAATTCTATAGGAAAAACAGATAGAGCAGCTATAGCGATTTGTGATGAAGGCTTTAAAAAAGCTATTTTAAAAATATTGGATAATTGAAAACCCTGGGGGTGGCTTAATGTCCAAATATAGAATTTATCAATTAGCTAAAGAATTTGCTTTAGATAGTAAAAAAGTAATTGATATTTTAAAAAAGAATAATATTAATGTTAGTAACAACCTAAATTTGGTTGGCGAGAAAGAACGTGAGGTTATAGCTAGTATCGTGAATAATAAAGATAATAATAAACAACAAACAGCAAAGAAAAATAATCAGCAGAATGTAAATCATACAAATCATAAAAATAATAATTCTGCTAACAATAATTCTAATAGAAATAAAAATAATCAAAGTAATACACATCAGAGCAACAATCATCAAAGCAATACTAATCGCAATAATAATAAAGTAAATGAACATAAAGCTAAAAATAATACAGTAAATAATACTGCTAATAATAAAAATCGCAACAATAAAAATAATCGTCCTCAAAACAACGATAGAAATAATAACCGCAACAATAATAAGAAAAATAATAACAACAATAATAACTTTAATAATAAATTTGCTGGTAATAAGAAAAATAAAGGCAAAAATAATAAGCCTGTAGTGGAAAATAAACCACAAGAAATCATTCGTCCAAAACATATTAAAGTTGGCGAAACAATTACAGTTAAAGAATTAGCTAGTAAAATGACATACCCTGTAACAGATGTTATTAAAAAATTGATGTTACTTGGTACAATGGCTACAATTAATCAGGAACTTGATTTTGAAACAGCTTCTTTAATTGCAGAAGAATTCGGTATCGCTGTAGAAGAACTTCCACCAGAAGTTGATTTAACAGAAATCCCTGAAATTGAAGATGATCCTAAAAACTTAGCACTTCGTCCTCCTGTTGTAACAGTAATGGGACATGTTGACCATGGTAAAACTTCTTTGCTTGATGCTATTCGTAAAACATCTGTAACATCAAATGAAGCAGGTGGTATCACTCAGCATATCGGTGCATATCAAGTTATGTGTAATGGTCAAAAAATTGTATTCTTAGATACACCAGGTCATGAAGCTTTTACAGCTATGCGTGCTCGTGGTGCTCAGGTTACAGATATCGCTGTACTTGTCGTTGCAGCTGATGATGGTGTTATGCCTCAGACTTTGGAAGCTATCAACCATGCTAAAGCAGCAAAAGTGCCAATCGTTGTAGCTATCAATAAAATGGATAAACCAGGAGCTAATCCTGAACATGTAAAACAACAGCTTGCTGAACACGAACTCATTCCAGAAGAATGGGGCGGCACTACAATCATGGTACCTGTTTCTGCAAAGAAAAAAGAAGGTATCAATGATTTATTAGAAATGATCTTATTAGTAGCAGAAGTACAAGAACTCAAAGCTAATGCTAATCGTGAAGCTCGTGGTGTAGTAATCGAAGCACGTCTTGATAAAGGTCGTGGCCCTGTAGCATCTGTACTTGTACAAAATGGTACACTTCATATCGGTGATTTCATCATTGCAGGTACTGCTTGCGGTAAAGTTCGTGCAATGATCAATGACCGTGGTGAAAAAGTGAAAAAAGCTGGCCCATCTATGCCAGTAGAAATCTTAGGTCTTGCTGATGTTCCAGAAGCAGGGGATGAACTTGCAGTATTAGACGAAAAACTTGCTAAAACTATTGCTGAAAAACGTATTGAAAAACAACGTAATGAACTTATGCGTTCTAAGAAAGTTTCTTTGGATGATTTATTTAATCAGATCAACGAAGGCGATATTAAAGAATTAAATATCTTGATTAAAGCTGACGTTCAAGGTTCTGTTGAAGCAGTATCCTCTTCACTTTTAGGTCTTAATAAAAATGAAAGTGAAGTTCGTGTAAGTATCGTTCACTCTGGTGTTGGTGCAGTAACTGAATCTGACGTAATGCTCGCTTCTGCGGCAAATGCTTTGATTATTGCATTTAATGTACGTCCAGATGCTAATGCACGTAAACTTGCAGATACTGAAAAAATTGATATTCATACTTATCGTGTAATTTATGAAGCTATTGATGATATTCAGTCTGCAATGAAAGGTATGCTAGCACCTAAATATAAAGAAGTAATTCAAGGTAAAGTAGAAATTCGTCAAGTTATGAAATTCTCTAAAGCTTTAGTTGCTGGTTCTTATGTACTTGAAGGTAAAGTATGTAACAACTCTAAAATTCGTATCATTCGTGATAATATTGTATTATACGAAGGTCAGATTGAATCTTTACGTCGTTTTAAAGATGATGTAAAAGAAGTAGCAGCTGGTTATGAATGCGGTATTACTATTGATAATTATCGTGACTTCAAAGAAGGCGATATTCTCGAAGTATACGATATGGAAGAAATTCCACAGAAATAAGGAGTATATTAATGGGAAGCGTTCGTATAGAAAAAGTACAAGAATTAATAAAACAAGAAGCTAGTGAAATCATAATGCGAGAATTAAAAGATCCTCGCATTGGTTTTGTAACAATTACAGAAGTTGATGTATCTAGTGATTTACGCAATGCCAAATTATACGTAAGTATTTTGGGCAGTGATAAACAAATTGAAGATACTTGGAATGGATTGAATTCTTCATTAGGTTTTATCCGTAGAGAATTAGCACATCGCATTCGTTTAAAATTTATTCCAGAAATTAAATTTTTCATGGATACTTCACTTCAATATAGTGCACATATTCAAGAATTATTGATAAAAGTGCAAAAAGATGAGGAGCAAAAATAATGGAAGTAACACTAAAACAAGCTGGTGAATTAATTGAAAAAGCTAATAAAATAGTGTTATCTTCTCATGTAAATCCTGATGGTGATAATGTTGGTTCAACTTTAGGGCTATATCATGCCCTAAAGGGAACTAATAAGGATATAAAAATTTTATTAGATGATGATTTACCAGATAATCTCGGTATGATGGAAGGTTTAGATTTATATCAAAAACCTCAAGATGGTGAGATTATAGAGTGTGATTTACTTGTGATTTTAGATGTTGATGTTGACCGTATCGGCAGAGTAAAAGATGTAGTAAAAGCACCTATTTTGAATTTAGACCATCATATATCTAATACAAAAGTATCTGATTATTGCTATGTTGATGCTAAAGCGGCAGCTACAGCTCAAATTGTCTATAGTTTAATCAAAGAAATGAATTGGCAGTTTAATTTAGAAGCGGCTACATGTATTTATACAGGTCTTTGTTCTGATACGGGATTTTTCTGTTATAGCAATACAACACCGTATACATTAAAAGCTGCTGCGGAATTGTTAGAAATCGGTGTAAAACCAGATAAAATTTCTGAAGTATTTTACCAACGTTCTTTTTCTAGTGTAAAAGCAGCTGGAAGAGCTATAGATACTATTGAGTTATATCATGATGGCAAAATTGCTTTGATGACTATTGATAAGGCTTTAAAAGAGTCTGCTGATAATACAGAGGGTTTTGTTAATTTTGCTAGAAATATTCGCGGTGTAGATGTAGCTGTGATGATTAAATATGCTGATGATGAAGTAACTAGAGTAAGTATGCGTTCGAAATCAGTAAATGTCAGTGAGATTGCTCAATCTATTGGCGGTGGCGGTCATATTCGTGCAGCTGGTGCGACTGTATATAAAAATCTTATGGAAGCAAAAGATATCGTACTTAATGCTATTATCAAAGGAATGAATAAAGAAAATGCCTAATGGATTTGTAAATGTTTTAAAAGCACCAGGAATAACATCACATGATATTGTATCTCATTTACGCAAGGTCTATGGATTAAAAAAAGTAGGTCATGCTGGGACTTTGGATCCTGCAGCTGCTGGAGTTTTGCCAGTGGCACTGGGAAAAGCTACAAGAATGCTTGAATATATGGATGATGTAGATAAATCCTATAAAGTGGAAGTTACTTTTGGTTTTAGTACTGATACTGGTGATGATACAGGCAAAATCATTGAAACGATGGAAAATTATACTATGCCTACAGCTGAAAAAGTAAAAGAGGCATTAGAAACATTTCGTGGTGAAATAAAACAAAGACCACCAATGTATTCAGCCATCAGAATTAATGGTGAAAAAGCGTATAATTTGGCTCGTAAAAATATAGAAGTAGAAATGCCAGAAAGAGATGTTGTCATTCATGATATTAATTTTCAAGAGATGACACAAAATGGCTTTATTTTTGAAGTAGTTTGTTCTAAAGGTACTTATATTCGCAGTCTATGTATGGATATTGGTAAGTATTTAGGAATACCTACAGTGATGAGTTTTTTAATCCGTACTCATGTGGGAGCATTTAAATTAGAAAATGCTTTTACTACAGAAGAAATAGGCCTATTACCACATATGGCATTATTGCCGATAGATTTTCCAATTGAACATTTACCAAAATATGTTATTTCTGATGAAGAAGCAGTGATGATTAAACAAGGTAAACAAATTGCTGTTAGAGAAGATGAAGAAATAACAGAAAAATTTATTCGTTTATATAAAGATAAAGAATTTGCCGGTATTGGTCGTTATGTATTTAGTGAACATAAGATAGCACCACATAAGGTAGTATTATAAAAAATAGAAATATAAGAGTATGAATGATAAGAAATTCATACTCTTTTTTCATAAAGATGATATTTATTATATGATATAATTTGATATAGATAATAAAATATAAGGAGAATTATTTTGCAAGAAAGATTACAAAAATTTTTAGCTCGTACAGGTATTGCTTCGCGTCGTGGAGCAGAAAAATTAATTACAGATGGTAAAATTCGCGTCAATGGTGTAATAGTAACTGAATTAGGAACAAAAGTTGATCCAGTGAAAGATAAAATTTCATATAATGGCAGAATGCTTAAAGTTGAAGCAAAAAAAGTATATTATATGCTCAATAAACCAAAAGGATATATCTCTAGTGTAAAAGAT
The DNA here is from genome assembly GCA_900556715.1 of uncultured Megamonas sp. The sequence continues at coordinate 20,995 of USPM01000004.1, forward strand.
GAACGTGGCAGAAAAACTGTTGTGGATATCTTATTTGATGTAGAGGAAAGAATTTTCCCTATTGGTCGTTTGGATTATAATACAGAAGGATTATTATTACTCACAAATGATGGCGAATTTATGAATAAGTTATTGCATCCTAAATATGAGATTGGCAAAACTTATGTTGCAAGAATAGATGGTATTATTAATATGGAAGCTTTAGATAAATTAGCAAATGGTGTGAAGTTGGAAGATGGTAAAACTGCACCTGCTGATGTATATTTAGACTCTATAAATAAAACTTTGAAAGAATCTCGCGTGGAGATTACTATCTATGAAGGTAAAAATCGCCAAGTTCGCCGTATGTTTAAGGCTTTAGGATATGAAGTCAAAGCCTTAAAACGCATAGCATTTGCAGGTCTTACTTTGGGTAAATTAAAACGTGGAGAATATAGAAAATTAACTGAAACTGAATTATTGCGTTTGCGTAAAAAAATAGGAGATAAATAATGCGTAAGGTTATTGTTGTTGGCGGTGGGGCTGCTGGACTTATGGCGGCTGTCAGTGCTGCACAAAATGGTGCAGAAGTGATGTTGTTGGAAAAAAACAATCGCTTGGGTAAAAAATTGTTAATCACTGGTAAAGGTCGTTGTAATGTAACAAATACAGCACCATTGCAAGAGTTTGTAAAAAATATTCCTGGTAATGGTAGATTTTTATATAGTGTATTTAGTAAATTTTTTAATTGGGATATCAGAAGCTTTTTTGAAGAATTAGATGTGCCATTAAAAGAAGAACGCGGTGGACGAATTTTCCCTGTAAGCGATAAAGCCATTGATATTGTAAATGCTTTTGAAAAGGTATTGCATAGATTAGCTGTACAGATAAAATTAAATGAAAGTGTAAAATTTTTAAAAGTAGATAATAATAAAGTAACAGGTGTAATCACTGAAGAAGATAAATTATATGAAGCTGATGCTGTTATTTTAGCTACAGGTGGCTCATCTTTCCCTGGAACAGGTTCAACAGGTGATGGTTATCGCATGGCAAAACAGATTGGTCATACTATTGAAGATTTATTTCCAGCACTTGTACCTTTAGAATGTGAAGAAGATTGGGTAAAAGATTTCCAAGGTTTATCACTTCGCAATGTAAATTTAAAGGTATTAGTTGATGGTGATGTAAAAAAAGAAATGTTTGGTGAAATGTTATTCACTCATTTTGGTGTAAGTGGGCCAATTATTTTGACTTTAAGTCGTGATATTGCTAAATGGTTAAGAGAAGGAAAATTGGTAGAATTATCTTTAAATCTCAAACCTGCTTTGACAAAAGAACAGCTTGATAAACGCATTTGTAGAGATTTTGAAAAATATAGTAGAAAACAAATAAAAAATGCTTTAGGCGACTTATTGCCAAGCAAGATGATTAGTACAGTGATTGATTTAGCTTTTATTGATGAAAATAAATTTGTAAATCAAATAAGCAAAGCTGAACGCGAAAGATTAGTTGACTTATTGCAAGATATGGTGATGACTGTTACAAAGACAAGACCACTTAGCGAAGCTATTGTAACAGCTGGCGGTATTTCTACAAAAGAAATAAATCCTAAAACTATGGAGTCAAAACTAATTAAAGATTTGTATTGTGTTGGCGAAGTAGTAGATGTAGACGCTTTTACAGGCGGATATAATTTGCAAGCAGCTTTTTCTATGGGCTTTGTTGCTGGTGAAGCTAGTAGTTTAGAGTAATATTTTTTAGTAAATAGTTTTTTTGAAAAAAATTTCATGCTATACTATAAATTAGATAGGATTTATTTAATTTTATAGTAAGGTGGGATTGAAGCTCGATGAAAATATCAACTAAAGGTAGATATGCATTGCGATTGATGTTAGATATCGCATTAAATGATGCAAAAACACCGGTTCGAATAAAGGATATTGCTGAACGACAGCAGATTTCAGATAAGTATCTGGAACAAATAGTATCTAGTTTAAATAAGGCAGGATTTGTAAAAAGCTTGCGTGGACCGCAGGGCGGATATCGACTGACTAAAAAACCAGAAGAGTATACAGTAGGCATGATTTTACGTTTGATAGAGGGAAGTTTAGCCCCAGTAGCTTGCCTTGATGATGATATCAATAATTGTACACGTGCAGATAGATGTCCAACATTAATTCTTTGGGAAAAATTATATGATGCTATAAGTGAAGTTGTGGATAATATTACTTTGGCGGATTTAATTAGTTGGCAAAAAAATATGAAGTAGAGGAAAAAGATTAATTAATATGCCTACTAAGGTAAATTAATTAATCTTTTTTTGTAATTAATTTTATTGTGGAGAATAAGGAGGGTATCTTAATGTATGATGAATATATAGAAAAACAATTGGTAGAAATCAGTAAATGGGAACAGCAAAAACCAAGCGTAGTCAACACTGGCATGAATAAGATTTTTTCACCTATGAGTAAATTCACAAGAAAAGTAATTCCAGAGGTGGTAGTAGAAAAGGCAATATATCATGCTCATGATATCGGTCAGAAATTAGCAAGTAAAAATGATATTTTGAAAAATGCTAGTGTAGATACTATCGAAGAATTGCGTCATAAGGATTTGGCTTTATCTGATAAGTTAGCTAGTAATGTGCATAAATGGGCGATAGGTTTTGCTGGTTCTGAAGGGTTTGCTACAGGGCTTGGCGGTACAGCAACAATGGTAGCTGATGTGGGGGCTGTTATAGTTTTAGCTTTTAGAACTATTCATAAAATTGCTATGTGTTATGGGTATGAAGTGAAATCAGCTGAAGATAAAGAATTTGTGTTGAATATTTTGTCTGTATCAGGTGCTAATGATATGAAAGAGAAAAAGGAAGCATTATTGGCATTGAAATCAGATTTTTTACAAAAGAAAATAATTGAAGAAGTTTTGATGAGCAATTTAGTCAAGAAAGTAGCTAAACAATTAGGTATTAATTTAACTAAACGTAAATTGATGCAGATAATGCCAGTTATAGGGGCTGGCATAGGAGCAGCAGTGAATGCTTCCTATATAAATGATATTGCATGGACAGCTAGACGGTCATATCAATTAAAATGGATTGCTGATAATGAATATATAGATGTTAATAATTTAAATAATATATAAGGAGTTTTGATTTTATGAAAGACTTTAATGTAGGTATTATTGGAACAGGTTTAATCGCTTCAGTGATGGCAGAAACCTTAAATGGATTGAAAGATAAAAATGTGAAGAATTATGCAGTGGCTTCAAGAAATCTAGCTAAAGCTGAAACTTTTGCTGATAAATATGGTATAGAAAAAGCATATGGTTCGTATATAGAATTAATTCAAGATAAAGATATTGATTTAATTTATATTGCTGTGCCACATAGTGAACATTATCGCGTAGCTAAATTATGTATAGAAAATAAAAAGAATGTTTTATGTGAAAAACCTTTTACTGTAAATGCTGATGAAACAAAAGATTTATTAGCTTTGGCTAAAGAAAATAAGGTACTTATTACAGAAGCAATTTGGACAAGATATATGCCTTCACGAAAATTAATAAATGATGTCATTGCTTCTGGTATTATAGGACAAGTACATTCCATTCAGGCAAATTTGGGATATCCACTTAAAGATGTAAAACGCATGATTTCTCCGGAACTTGCTGGCGGTGCATTGCTTGATGTAGGTGTATATACAGTTAACTTTGCCTTGATGGTATTTGGCAATGATTTAAAAGATATTTTTGCTAAAGCGGTGATGTCAGATAAAGGTGTAGATTTAACAGATAGCATAACACTCACTTGGAATGATGGAAAAATGGCAGTTCTTCATGCTTCTATGATGACACCTACAGATAGATCTGGTTTTATTTATGGAGAGAAAGGTTATATTTGTGTAACTAATATTAATAATCCAGAAGCAATAAAAGTCTATGACATAGAACATAACTTAATTAAAGAAGTAGAAATACCAAAACAAGTAACTGGATATGAGTATGAAGTTTTATCTAGTCAAAAAGCAATTAACCAAAATGAGTTAGAATGTGAAGAAATGCCACATAAAGAAACTATTTTTGTCATGGAAATATTAGATAAAATACGCAATCAATGGAATATGAAATATCCTTTTGAAAAATAAATACTTAGTGGATAACAAATATAAAAACGCCTATATGTTAAGGCGTTTTTATATTGGAAAATAATTTTAATGATAATTTAATCAAACTAGATAAGTAAGTTTATTGAGCTAAACAAAGATAATTTGTATAATAGAGTTTAGATAGGGTATAGATTTTAGAGGTGAATGTATAATGGATAAAATTATAGATTGTCATATGCATTTTTCAGCTAAAGGTATATTTGATAAAACAGCTGAAAATATTGGTTTAAAATGCACTTTAGAAGAAGTGAAACATCAATTTGAACAAAATAATATAGTCTTAGGTATTGGAATGGGAGTTGATAAATGCGAAGATAATATCTATAATAATCCACAAATTATTTACCATGGAGAAGAGCGATTTCCTTCTTTTTTAGTACAATGTTTAGGAATAAATGCTTTAGCAATTAATAGAGAAAATTTAAAGGATACTTTAGAATGTTTTAAGGCTAAATTAGAAGAAAATACAACTGTCGGTCTGAAAATCTATACAGGATATCAACCTTATTTAGCTACAGATAGAAAATATAGACATTTTTATAAATTGGCTCAAAAATATGATGTACCAGTGGTTTTTCATATGGGTGATACGGCGAATTCTATGGGTAAGTTAAAATATTCGCATCCATTGATCGTAGATGAAGTAGCAGTTGATTTTCCAAAGGTAAAATTTGTAATTGCCCATTGCGGTACACCATGGATAGCTGATGCTGTAGAGGTAGTAGCTAAAAATAAAAATGTATATATGGATTTGTCTGGTCTTATGGAGGGAAAATTTAAAGCTAAAAAACAGATAAAAGAATTTAAACCATATTTGGATGTATTTCGAACATGGTTTAATTACTTACATGATTATCAAAAATTGATGTATGGTTCTGACTGGCCTTTGGTAGATATGAAGGAATATATCAAAGTAATACAATCAATAATACCGAAAAAAGCATATGATGATGTATTTTATTATAATGCTTTAAAGGTTTTTGATAGATTGCCAGAATATTTAAAGAAACAGGAGAAAAATTTATGATTAAATTGAAAGTTTTAATAAAGTCAATGTTTTTAGTTTGTATACTAATGTTAACTATGGCAGGAGTATCTAGTGCTAGTGTATCAGTGACATCTGATAGTAAATACTTTGATATTTCATCTGGTTGTTTTGTACTTGAGGGAAATGTTTTAGTAAAGACTGATACAAGAACGATAGGTGCAGATAAAGCCCGTGTAAATTTAATGACTAAAGAAGTATGGGCAAATGGCAATGTATATGTGGAAGAGCCTCAAGAAGAAATTAAATTTAAGGGTGGTAGTGTATATGCTTCTGACGAAATGAAAACAGCGGTGATCAAAGGTGATGCTTTATTAAAGCGACCAGGTATATCTATTCAAGCGGAAAAATGTTCTTTTAATTGGCGAACTAAAATCGCAGAATTTAGTGGATTAGTAGAAGTACATCAAGATGGAAAAATAGAAATATATGATGTAATTCATTATGATGTAATAAATAATAAGATAATAGATGAACAATAATATATTATTTATAAAAGAAGAGTCACTAATTTATTAGCGACTCTTCTTTTTATTTTTAAGCTAGATGTTCGTTATGATAGATTTCTAAATCCATGATGGCATTATAAACCATTTCACGAGTTATTTTATATGGTACATGAACGATATCATTTGTAGTCATAACTTTATCTAATACGATGGCAAGTTCATCTTTATTATTTATTTCTATATCTTTTAAACAAGTTGGTAATTTTGCTTGACGATTAAAAGCATATACTTTTTCAAATGCTTCTTTTTGTTTATCTAAAAGTAATAATACAAGTACACCATAACTTACAAGCTCACCGTGAAGATGTTTTTCGCCTTGAGGAAGCATCGTACAACCGTAATAAATAGAGTGAGCAAGGCAACTGTTGTAATCATTGATTACGAGAACGGAAACGAGACCTGTGCTTACGATTATAGTCAATACTACTTGTTCTAAAGCTTCACTTACTTGATGGTTTTTGGCAGAAGCCAAAGCTTCAAGACCGTATTGTAATAATGTATCAGAGCAATTTTTACTGATTTGTACACCTAAAGCATTTGTATGGTTCATTTCATCATTACGAGAGGAAAAGCCTGTTTCATATTGTTTAGATAAAGCATCGCCGATGCCAGCCCAAATATATTGATAAGGGGCTTCAGTGATAATTTTTGTATTAATAAAACAATGTAATGGGCTTTTTTTAGGAAAATATAATTCTTTAAATCCATGAGTATCATCATCATAAATTACACAGACAGCTGTTACAGGAGAACAGTTTGAAGCTATTGTAGGAAAAGAAAATACTGGTTTATTTTCCATATCGCAAAGAGTTTTGCAAGTATCAATAGCACGACCACCACCTACAGCAAAGACCATATCAGCTTTTTGATATTGTGGATTTTGGGAAAGTTTTTTTACATTAGCATAAGTAGAATCGCCACCATACCAAATGAAATCGATTATTTCAATGTCAGAATTATATATTCCAGCTAAAAGAGCATCTTTAGCCTTAGAGATTGCTGTTTTACCACCGATGACTACTGCTGTTTTACCATAGGCACTACAAACTTTTGGAATTTGATCATAAACGTCGCTACCTACACTATATGAAGGTAAAAATACTGTATTCATTAATAAGACCACCTTATACTTAAATAATAAAATTAATATTATTATTTGGAACTATTTGTATTTAGAAAGTGATTAATAGTTTATAACCAATTTTTAAAAATGTCAAGTTGTAAACTGTATAATTAGAAAAATATATATGATATAATGATTATAAAAGAGAAAATAAGGTCTTTTTGTAGTGAAAGGTGATTTTATGGGTAAGAATACAGGGCTGGAAAAATTTTTAAATGACGCAGAAGTTTTGTTTGACGGTAATACATATAAATTAAATGTAGAAGAGCGACAACAAATACAAGAAGCATTAGAAATGGCTTTTTGGGATGCAAAAGAAAGAAATAAGCGAAAGAAAAAATAAATTATGCGAAAAAATATAAAATTAAGAGTGAAAAATCTCGTCAATAAGTATCAGACAGCAGATCCTTTTGTATTAGCGAAAGAATTAGATGTGAATATTTTATATGTGCCACTTCCAGAGAAGATACGTGGAATATTGGTACGTGTTTTGCGGAAAAAGACTATTTTATTGAATGATAAGTTGAGATATGAAGCTCAAAAAATTGTAATTTGTCATGAACTTGGTCATGTGCGTATGCATTGGCATGCAGGTTATTTTTTTCAGCATGAAGGAATATATTATTCTCCTGCTCGTTATGAATGTGAAGCAAATGAATTTGCTATTCATTTGTTGAATTATTCTAGTGATTTTATTTATGATAAAGATTATATACTTGAAGTATTATCTAAAGAAAATCCTAATCCATATGAAGTGCATAAGATAATCAATGCTTTGATGCAGATTGAAAGCATTTAAAAATACCAGCTAAATTATAGCTGGTATTTTATTTACTATATAATTTTATATGGATTTGCCTAAGTCTTCAGCTTGCTTTAATTGTTCTGGTTTATTTAAAATATCGCCAATATTCATATTTCCTCCAGCATAAACAATACCTAGATTTTTCCAGCCTAAATGAGAGATTAAGCCTTCATAAAAAGCTTTAACTGGTGCGAAATTATCAGCACTATTTCCTTCTGAAGCCATAAGTAAAATACATTCTTTTTGTGGATTTTCATAATTTGGATTTAATTCGGCTATAGCGAATAAACGATCAAAAGCACATTTTAGTTGACCTGTGATACCCCAATAATACATAGGGGAGGCTAAAACTATGACATCTGCTGTTTTATATATAGGGTAAATTTTCGACATATCATCTTTTTGTACGCATGGATAATTTTCATCTTTTCCACCATTACAACAACCTAGACAGCCATGGATATTCATTTTTTGCAAGTCAAAACAAATGACTTCATGCCCAACAGCTTTTGCTCCTTTAGTAAATTGATTGATGAGTTCTTTTGTATTTCCATTCATTCGTGGACTACCATTTAAAATACAAATTTTCTTATGCATAAATTTACACCTCCAATATTTATAATATAATTATATCAATATATATTTTAGGGTAAAAGTACGCACATTTTTGTTAGATACTAACTAAAAGGAGAGTATAAATATAAATGTTTAAAAACTATATTGAGAATGCAAATTTTAAAGATACTGGGTTTAGTTATACTTTATCATTAATACGTGGTAAGTATAAGATGGTCATTTTATATTGTTTGATGGAATTTAAAATTGTCAGATATAATGAATTAAAACGCTATATAAAAACTATTTCACATAAAACACTTGCCATGTCGTTAAAAGAATTAGAAAAAGATGGCTTGATAATCAGGAAGGAATATCCACAAATACCACCTAAAGTAGAATACAGTTTATCAGATAGAGGAAAATCACTTATGGTGATTTTAGACCAATTATGTGTTTGGGGAGAAGTGCATAAAAATGATAAGAAATAAAAAACTTAGTAAAATTATTAAACTTTTAGGTAGAAAAATTATTTTTCAGTGTAGTGTTTTCTATACATAGATGGTGAAATGGAAAATTCTTTCTTAAAAGTACGTGAAAAGGCTAATTGGTCATCAAATCCTAGAGAAGAGGCGATAATCGAAATAGAAAGCTCAGTAGTTATCAAAAGACTACGAGCTTTTTTTAATTTTAATTGCATTATATATTGTTTGGGTGATAAATGGAATTTTTCATGAAAAATACGGGTTAAATAATTAGGGTGAATATTAAATTTTTTAGCGATATCTTTTAGAATTAATTTTTCGGCATAATTGACATCAAAATAAAACTTTAAATCATTGGCAAGAGATTTAGTTTGCATTTGATTTTCAGATAAATTAATGTCCTCAAATAATTGTGCCAAAATGAGAAATAATAAACTATTAGCTTTTAAATAATGAATAATATTATTTTCTTGCAGATTAATAATTTCATTGATTAAAGATTGGTATTTTTTAATATTTAGGTTATGAATAATATAAATGTCGTCAGTTTTTTTCATCATCTGATAGATATAATTTTGAGAATTAATGCCTAAAAAACTAATCCATGTATAACACCATGGATTAGTTGATGAAGCTTTATAATAAGAAATTTTTCCTGAAGGAATTAAAAAAGCATCTCCTTGTTTTAGATTAAAAGTCTGTTCATTGATGTGAAGGGTACCTTCGCCACTGATGACAAAATGAATTAATTGATAATCTCTGTATTTGGGACCATAACTATATCCAGGTTGACATTTTTCATAACCAGCACTGTAGAAGGATAAATCAGATAAAGATTTATAGTGTGTACTATGTTGAGTTTCTTTATATTCTTTCATAGTTAATATTATAAAATAAAAAGTTTGTTTTTTCCATATTTTGGTAAAGAAATACTATAGAAAAATCACTGTAAATATTATTTAATATATATGTACTTTTAATGAAGGAGAAGCAAGAAAAATGAAGCAGTTTGTTAGACAAAAATTTCATTTAGAACCTAATATTGGCCTATTGAATGATCCGAATGGCTTAGTTCAATATAAAGGTATATATTATGTGTTTTTTCAATGGAATAGGTTTGAAAAAAATCATACATATAAGGAGTGGGGTTTGTTTACTTCTAAAAACTTAATTGATTGGAATTTTAAGGGAAGTGCTATTATACCCGACCAAGAATATGATCTCAATGGTGTTTATTCGGGTAGTAGTTATGTGATAAATGATAAGCTGTATATTTTTTATACGGGAAATAGAAAATATGAAAATAGGAGAAAAAGCAGTCAATGTTTAGTTATATCTAAAAATGGAAGAAATTTTCTAAAAAAAGGAATAATTATAAATACACCTACAAAATATAGTGAACATTTTCGCGATCCTAAGATTTTTAAAGGAAAAGAAAAAGATTATTTTATAGTGGTAGGAGCACAAACAGCAGAGACAAAACAAGGAGCAATTGTATTATATCGCTCTCCAGAAGGAGAAAATTGGCGGTATATCTCTGAATTAGCCATATCGCAAAAATATCAAATGGTAGAGTGTCCAGACTTATTCAGTATAGAAAATAAGTATATTCTATTATATTGTCTACAACATAGAGATAATGAAAAAGATATACCATTAAAAAGTTTTGCTGTGTATAAAATAGTTGATTTAGATGAAGCTACAGGAAGACTTGATGATAATAATTTAGACGAAAATTATTTTATGATGGATTATGGTTTTGACTTTTATGCACCGCAGACTTTTAAAGATGATAAGAATAGACGAATTTTATGGGCTTGGATGTCAAGAATGAATGACGACGAAGAAGAAGCTTTTGCCAAATTGCAGGATAGTATACATTGTTTGACTATCCCTAGAGAAATTTTAATCAAAAATGGCAGATTGTATCAAAAACCAATAGAGGAATTATATAGATTATTAGCTGAAAAGATAGAGATAGAAAAGCAAAGTGATGGTCAATTCGATATTGTTAATGATAGACATAGTATGTATTTAAAATTAAAAGATATTGCTAGTGGTCAAGATATTGATTGGACAGTAAAAGATGAAATTAAAATCAATTATAGTTATAAGAAAAAAGAATTTGCTCTGTATAGATTGAATTGGCTGACAAATAATTGGGATAAAAAATCATGTGATTTGGAAAGTTTAATGGATTTAGAAATATGGATAGATAATTCTAGTATAGAAATATTTATCAATGCGGGAGAAAAAGTATTTTCATCAAGAATATATCCTAAACATCAGGGAATATCTATAAGTGGAAATTTATGTGGTGATTTAAGCGTAAGAAATATAGATAAATAAAAGAGGGGTAAATTATGGAGGATAAAGAATTAGCTATAAAAATAATTGAATTGGTGGGAACTAAGGAAAATATTGTTTCAGTTAGACATTGTGCTACAAGATTGAGAATTGTAGTGAGAGATAAAGATAAAATACAAGTGAAAATGATAGAGAGCATCGAAAAGGTAAAAGGTTCATTTTTTAATTCAGGGCAATATCAAATTATATTGGGAACGGGTTTAGTAAATAGGATTTATAATGAAGTCATAAATATAATCGGTGAAAACAATAATGCAGATGAGGTTAAATACGGCAATAGTTTCCAAAGGGCTATAAGAATGTTTTCTGATGTATTTGTGCCTATCATACCAGTATTGGTTGCTACTGGTCTATTTATGGGTGTTCGCGGTTTACTCATGCAAGAAGAGATTTTAAATATATTAGGTATTAATCCTACAAATATACCAGAGTCTTTATTAACTTTTTCTAAAATATTAACCGATACGGCATTTGCTTTTTTACCTGCTTTAGTTTGTTGGTCTACTTTTCGCAATTTTGGTGGTAGTCCAGTAATTGGTATGGTTTTGGGCTTGATGTTAGTAAGTCCAAGTCTGCCTAGTGCTTATGATGTAGGAGCTGGAAAGATTGAGCCTTTATTATTTTTTGATTATATTAAAGTGTCAGGATATCAAGGTTCTGTATTGCCAGCTTTTGTCACAGGTGTTTTAGCAGCAAAATTTGAATGTTGGGTTAGAAAACATATACCTGATGTGGTTGATTTGATTATTACACCATTTTTGACTTTACTAGTAGGTATTGTATTGGCTTTATTTGTTTTAGGTCCGATACTTCATTGGATAGAATTAGAATTATTATTCTTAGTTAAATCTATTTTATTTTTACCTTTTGGCATAGGTGGATTTTTATATGGTTGTTTTGGCCAATTATTTGGTATTTTTGGTATACATCATATTTTCAATTTCTTGGAAATCAGTATGTTAGCTCAAGATGGTTGGAATTATTTAAATCCAATAGGTACTTGTGGAAATGTAGCTCAAGCTGGTGCTGTATTGGCTGTGGCTATGAAAGCTATTTCTAATAAAGTAAAACAAGTAGCATATCCTTCTTGTTTATCTGCTTTATTGGGTATTACTGAACCGGCTGTGTTTGGGGTTAATTTAAAATATATAAGACCTTTTGTTTGTGCAATGATCGGTGGAGGCGTTGGCGGATTTTTAGCTTCAAATTTACAATTAAAAGCTACTGGTATGTCAATCACAGGTATTCCAGGAACATTATTATATTTGAATGAACAATTGCCATTTTATATTTTAGTAAATATCATCTCTTTTGCTGTAGCTTTTACAATTACATGGTTTTTTGGATATAATCAAAAAATGGAAACTGGAACAGAAAGTATAAACGAAAATAAAGACGATAATTTAGTGGTTAACAATGATACGACTGCAAATATCAATGAAGAAATAGAAATATTAAGTCCATTAAAAGGAAAAGTTTTACCATTAAATGAAGTAAAAGATGATGCTTTTTCTTCTGGTATTTTAGGAAATGGTATAGCTATAAATCCAGAAGATGGTATGTTAGTATCACCAGTTAATGGTGTAATAAGCGTATTATTACCTACATTACATGCTGTGGGAATTACAACTAGCGAAGGTATAGAGTTATTAATCCATATAGGAATGGATACTGTAAAATTAAATGGAGAAGGTTTTAAAGCTTTTGTAAAACAAGGCGATGAAGTAAAAATTGGTCAAAATTTAATAGAATTTGATATAGATTTATTAAAATCAAAAGGGTATTGTTTAGATGTACCTATTGTAGTAACAAATATGATGAATTATACAGATGTTGTTTGTACTAAACAATTAACAATAAATAAAGGTGAACAACTCTTTATGATTAAATAAATGAATATTTTGTGTTGGTATGTAAATAAAAAAGATAGAATACGAAGATGTATTCTATCTTTTTTGTTTGTATTAATATATTAGCAAGTAGCCCCACCAACTAAATGTTTTTGTGCTTTTAAGTTTTCTTGTTTGCGAGATAAGAGGTCATCTGCTAATAATTGAGCTTCTACATTGGCAAAGCCTAAGCGTTCAATAGTATCAGAGAAGCGTTCGCCTGTAATACCTTGTTCACGGAATAAAAGGATAGCTTTTTCGACAATGGCTAAAACTTCTTCTTTTGATGTGAAGATTTTGGATAAAGCCTGTCCTTCTTTGACATGTTTACCCCAACGACCGCCGATATAAACGCGATAACCATCTGTATAATTATCAAAGCAATGGAATGGGCATTTATTTACGCAAAGACCGCAGTGATTGCAATGTTTTTCATCAATAGTTATTTTTTTGTCTACGACATTTAAAGTTTTCATTGGGCATCTATTCATTGGCTGACAGATTTTGCAACCACGACATTTTGCATAATCAATTTGAGGAACGCGTTGACCGATGATACCAATATCATTTAGATTTGGTTTTACACAGTTATTAGGACAGCCACCAACTGCGATTTTGAATTTATGAGGAAGTTTTACATCTCTATATCCTTTATAGAAACGTTGATGAATTTCTTCAGATAAAGCAAATGTATCAATTAAGCCATATTGGCAAGTAGTACCTTTACAAGAAACCACTGGACGAACTTTCGAGCCTGTACCACCTGTTTCAAGTCCTGCATTTTGCATTAGATATTCGCGTAGAGGTTCAATATTATCATATGGAACGCCTTGAATTTCCACAGTTAATCGAGAGGTCATTGTTATTTCGCCACTGCCAAATTTTTCTGCTGCTTCAGCGATGACTTTACTTTCTTGAGCTGTAATTTTGCCGTTTCTAGTGATTACACGACCATTGAATTTATCTGCTGTATTTTTGTCTTGAAGAAAACCTAGAGCTTTTACAGCTTTTATTTCTTCAGGTGTTAATTTAGATGTAGTTTTTACTTTTACGTCATTGAAGAAAAGACCACCTTCGAGAGAAAGTGTATTTGTATATCCTAAATGTCTTAAACGATTTTGTAAGAAATATGCACGTTTACCTTTAGCACATACTAAAAGAAGTTTTTCATCTTTATCAATACCTTCTATAGGTGCGTTTACTTTTGCCAAATCTACATATTTAGCACCGCGAATACTAGGAACTAAACCTGCATCAATTACACGATAATCCTTTGCTTTACCAGCTAGATATTCAGCAGGAGTGATGCTGATTAATTTATGGCTTAATTTATTTTGCATAATATGAACTGTTTGTACAAATGGATGAATAGCTGTGGAGAATGGAGGTGCATAACAAAAATCCATACATTCACATTGTTCAATAGTGGCATCTAAAGAGATTGCTGTTACGGCAATATCTACCATTTTGTCTACAGCACCGCTTCCAAGTGCTTGGAAACCTAAGATTTTATGTGTGGATTTATCTACGATTAATTTGGTGATGAAAGAGCTTGCATCTGGATAGTAATGGGCTTTATCATCAACGACAGCCATTACAGTTTCTACATCGTAACCAGAATCACGAGCAACTTTTTCACTAAGACCTGTTCTAGCACAATTTAATTCTGGAAGTTTTACAATGCCTGTGCCTAATACACCAGGATATTTTTTAGGAGTATTATTTAAAATTTGAGCTAAGAGTCTGCCTTCTAAGTTGGCACTAGAACCCATTGGTGACCATTGTGCAGAATGTGTCATTCTATTGGAAACCATAGCACAATCGCCAATAGCGTAGATATCAGGTAAATTTGTCTGTAATTGTTCATTTACAAGAATAGTTCCTTTAAACATTTCCATACCTGTATCATTTAAAAAGGCAGTATTTGGTCTGATACCAACAGATAAGATTACTAAATCTGCACTTAATTCACCAGCAGAGGTTTTGAGTGCAGAAACTTTATCATCACCTAAAACTTCTTGAGCAGCAACGCCAGTTAATACGCGAATACCATGTTTTTGTAAATGTTTTTGTACATAATTAGCAATTTCGGGATCAATGACGTTAGGCATGATTTGGGGAGCAAAATCAATAACTGTTACATCGACTTTTTGAGCTAAAAGGTTTTCAGCAACTTCAAGACCGATAAAGCCACCACCGACAATAACAGCTTTTTTTACTTGATTGTTAGTAACATAGTCTCTTATATTTACAGCATCATTAGGAAGGCGTAAAGAAAATACACCTTGTTTTTTTATACCTTCAATAGGTGGAGTGATTGGTGAAGCACCAGTAGCTATGATTAATTTATCGTAAGTATAAGTAGTTTCTTCATTAGTGATTAAATTTTTAGCTGTGACAATGTGATTGTCATTATCTACAGCAGTAGCTTCTACATTAGTAAAAACGTTTACGCCTGTCATTGCAGCATATTTTTTAGGAGTATTAACAATTAGACTAGAGCGATCTTCGATAAAGCCTCCAATATAATATGGTAAACCACAGCCAGCATAAGAGATATCACCATCTTTAGCAATGATTGTGATATCTAAATCACGATTTTCTCTTTTTAATTTTGCAGCAGCTTTCGTACCTGCTGCGACACCACCGATAATAAGTATTTTCATAAGAGAATACCTCCAATATAATATATATATAATTTATTTTAAAATGCAGATAAATTAATTTACATTTATTTTAACACTTATATTACTAAAAGTATACGAAATTATTTTAAAATTTATACGATTTTGATGAAGAAAAATAAGGCATGAAAATTATGCCTTATTTTTTAGTAATAAATTGTTCGGGAATATAATTTATTAGACGGCTTAATTTACCTGAGCTAGAAAGAAATAATGCTTTTTTGGCACGAGTGATGGCTACATAGAAAAGACGTTTTTCTTCTTCAGTAATAGAGCCACTGCGTGTGCTGAAATATGAGGGAAAAATGTCATCATTCATGCCAGCTAAAAATTCATAATCAAATTCTAAGCCTTTTGCCTGATGAATAGTTATAATAGGAATTTTAGGGTGAGAAGAGGTAAGAGCATCTAAATCTGTATTAGATAAACTAGCATACTGTAATAATTCTTTGATACCATTTGTTCCTCGCTGTGAGTTAAGTTCTGCTTTGGCTAATCTAAATAAATTACGAATATTTTCTAGGCGAATAGCTCCATCTTTAGTTGTTGTAGCTTTATAGATATTTACTAAATTAAATTCTTCAACGATTTGAGCAATTAGATTTTCTAAAAGTAGATTGTCATTTAAAATATTATGCAGTTTTTGGAAAATTTGAGCTACATGAATGAATTTATTTTTTTGTTTATTGATTAATTCACTGCGTTTTTTAGCTGTAGGAATGATTTTATCTTCGAGTAACTTGTGCAATAATTCCCATGTAGCAAAAACATCATCTAGAGAATTATGGTTTGATTTTGTTTCAAATTGAAAATGATTGCTTAGAAATTCAAGTTTATGATTAGGCAAATTAGGATAAAAACGACGAACTAAATCTAAGGTATCAAAATTTATATTAGAGAAATCTACAGGTTTTAAGTTATGTTTTAATAGATTTTGATTGAGAATATCCATATCATAACCGCGAATATTATGACCTGTGATGATGGCATCTTGGATGAATTGACAAAATTCTTGAAGGACAAGTTTAGGATTTTCGCCATGAGTTTGTAAATATTCATCAGAAATATGGTGCACTTTTTCAGAGTCGCCAACAGGTTTATCTGATTTTAGATAACGATTGAATTCAGCTATTTTTTTCCCTTTGCGGATTTTGATGGCAGATAATTGAATAATATTGTCTGCAAAAATATCTGTCCCCGTACCTTCAATATCAAAAACTATGATGTCTTTGGATAAATAAGCTGAAATCAAATCAGAAAAAGGTTCATAGTTTGGGTTTTGGAAATTTGCATTGATAAAATCAGATAAACGCAATCCATTTTGAAGATATTCAGCAGATGATATTTGTTTGATAGTGCGAATACCAATATTAGGGATTAAATTTATTAATATTCGTTGTAAGCTAAGATAATCATTAGGATTGATGAGATATTTCATAATGGATAGAACATCTTTTATTTCTTGACGTTTGAAAAAGCGGATATTATCTATTTGAATGAAATGGATAGGAGCTTCTTGATTTTTTTGATTATAAATATTGGCTAGATAATTTAGATGTAATGTTAAGTTTTGTAGATAATTGTTTTGACGAACTAAAATAGCTATTTGTGTAGGTGTTTTTACTAGAGGTAATAAATTTACGATATTTTGAAAAATCCATTGGGCTTCGTTAGCTAGAGAGTTTGCTTGTTTTAATTCTATTTTATGACCTAGTTCACTGCTTTTTGAAAGTAGATTTTTGGCATAGGAATGAAGTATAGTTTCTTTGCAAAAAAGGTTTATCAAGGTATTGTATGCCATTTCTAAAAGTAATTTTGTAGAGCGATAATTTTCATTGAAATTAATGATTAGAGGGTTATATTTTTCTGTGAAGGCAGTTAAGATTTTTTGAGGATTAGAGCCACGCCATTCATAAATAGTTTGAAATTCATCGCCACAGAGCATGATATTATTAGCAGGAAAGAGATTTTCGAGCATAGTATATTCAAAAGAACTAGTGTCTTGCATTTCATCAATCATGATATATTTGTATCGTTTTTGCCATGATGAGCATATATTTTCGTCTTGAAATAAACGATAAGCATTAGCGATTAAATCTTTGTAATCTAAACCGTGCATTTGTTGTAGAGCTAATTCATAGTTGATGATTATATTTAAACCATCAAATTGAAAAAATTTCGTTAAATTATCGTTTTGTTGTTGATTGAATGTTTTGTTGAATTTCAAATGCTGATGATAAATAGTAGTATAATCGGATTCAATATCTTCAGTATAGATATGTTTTAAAGCTCGTTCTTGCTTTAATTGCTCAATGCAATTTACGATATATTGAATATCTAAGGCTCTAGCTTTAGGAAAATTGGCGATAGTTTGTTTGATTAGCGTCTTTTGGTCTTCATCATCAAAGATGACAAATTCCTTAAATATTGTTTGTGCTTTTTTGGCGGTAGTGGTAATCACTTGATAAGCAAAGCCATGAATGGTGCGAATGGTGATTTTATTAGCTGTTTCAAAATCTAATTGCGAAGTGATGCGATTTTTTAATTCTCGACAAGCTTTATTAGTAAAAGTTAAGCAGAGAATTTCATCAGCATTGGCACGATTTTTATTTAAAATATTAGCTACACGATAAGAAAGTACATTTGTCTTGCCTGTGCCAGCTCCTGCACTTAAGAGTATATTTTGATTTAATTCATTGATTACTTGATGTTGTTTTTGATTAAAAGTAATAGACATGATAGACTCCTGATAAATTTATGTATATTTGTAGTTTAACATAAATAAAACCCCTTAGCATGATAATACTAAGAGGTTTTTAATTACATAGTTAAATTTCTATAATATGAAGTGATAAAGATACTAAATCCAATGATACCGGAAATAGAACCTATATACCAATAATATTTTATTTTACTAAGTGTAGTCAATGAAGATAATAAAATACCTATCTGCAAAAAAATTAAAGCATTACCAAAGTTAGTAGAAATCTCTTTTGTCAATAAATGACGTTGTTCCGCTTCTTGAGCTTTAGCTGTCAAAGTGATTTCTTCTTGCTTATATTGAGCAATTTCTTGTTCATAGATGGCTTTTTTAGCTAAAAGTTCAGTTTTTAAAGCATTATCTGTATCTTTGAGTTTAGCAAGTTCAATTTCAATAGTATAAAGTTCAGTTTCTAAAGTTGTTTTCTTAATCGTTTTTGCTTGGTAGTTTGACCAGTGGTTAAAAGCTTCATTTTGAGTAGTTACTACTTGGTTGCCTAGACTTGCAGATTTGAAAGAAGCTAGTGTGCCGACAACGGCTAAAATCAAGGTTGTAATTGCTACTAATAATTTTAAAGTTTTTGACCATGGCTTGTGGATAACTTCTTGTTTATATTCTGTTATAAAGTTATCATCTTCATCATTTAAATTAGTTTGTTGTTTCCTATCGGGGTCCATAAATCATCTCTTTCTTTTGTTTATAAATTTAATACATAGTTAATTATAACTTAAAACAATAAGAAATAGCAATGTTTTTATTTGTTTATAATTTAATTTTAATTTATTTGCTTAATAATTTTTTTTCAGCAGGAATAATGATTTCTTCATAACGGTCTACTTTTTTATTTAAACGTTCTATTACTATATTCATAGCATCAATTTGTTTTTGTAGGCGGTCGCGTTGTTCAATTAAGATATCTTTGCGAGCTTCTGCTGTGTTTTCTTGATAAAAGAGGTGAACATAATCAATCAATGCTTCAATTTGAACGCCAGCAGAACGCATACATTTTATGAATTCAATCCAATTACATGATTCTTGGTCAAAATCACGAATACCATTTGGTTTGCGTGGTACAGGTGGTATTAAACCAATACGTTCATAATAACGAATAGTATCGGGGCTGAGATCGTATTTTTGACTTACTTCTTTAATAGTCATATTATCACGTCCTTGTTAAGTTTTATACTTAAGAATATAATAGCATTTGAAGTAAACTCTAAGTCAATAATTTTTACTTTGAAAGGAAGTTTTTTATGTATCAAAAAGAAGAAATTATTAATTTGTGGTTTAAAATGTGGATTTATAAAAAAGATTTAGGAATGGAGAATATTTTTTCACAAAATATAAAATATATAGAGAGCTATGGTGTAAAGTATGAGAATTTATTAGAAGTAAAACGTTGGTTTCATGAATGGAATAAAAAGAATACGGTATTATCATGGGAGATAAAAGATTTTTGGCATAAAGATAATAAAACAATGGTTGTTTGGCATTTTAAGTGTCTTTTTGAAGGTAAAGTTGATGAATTTGAGGGAAATAGTATTATTTATTGGAATGAAAATTTTAAGATAGATTTTTTAAAAGAATTTGCTTGTAAATTACCACAGATAAATCCATATAGGTAAATAATAAAATTTACAGAATTTATTTAGTGGAATAATAAAAGAATTAAGCCCCCAATTGTTGGCATAGCGACAATGGCAAATTTTAAGATTGATTTTGGTGCTAGATGTGTAAATTTTGAACCAATAAAAGCACCTATCATTAAGCCTGCTACTGTTTGTAGAAAAATAGTGAAATCTAAATTTCCAGAAATGAGATAGCCTAGACCACCAGAAGCAGAAATAGGAAGAATAATCAACATACATGTTCCGATGGATTTTAAAAGTGGAACACCGAATATAATTAATAAACTAATTTGAATAAAAGCAGCAGCTCCTATGCCAAAAGTACCAGATAAAAAGCCATTGATACAACCGACTAATATACCATAGGTATAAAATTTTTTGCCATCTAATGATGTAGTTGGAACTTTTAAATATTTATTTAATAAATCATTGTGATATACTTTTATATACAGAATTAGAGCTGATAGAATAATCATTAAAGCAGTAAAAATACTTAAAATATTTTCGGGTATGATTGTGGAAAATTTAGCACCGACAAAAGCACCAACTATGCCACCTAGACCAATGATTAGACCTGTTTTTAGTTCAACTTCATTTTCTCGTAGATGACTTATAACACCAGATAACATTGTAAAAACCATAGAAGATAAAGCAACACCTAGTGCTATATGGATAGGAATATTAAATCCGACTGTAAGTAATGTAATAGTAACACCTGCTCCACCAGCACCAACAAAACCAATTAATGCACCTAGCAATAACATAGAGATAAGTATCATAGGAACTTCACCTCGAAATTTAATTTTTTTATTATCGATTTTATTATAAAAAATAAAATCAAAAAATAATAGTGCAAAAGAAAAAGCCTAGTGAATTTTCACTAGGCTTAATTTTTTTATTTAATTCTGTTTGATATGAGATGTTAAATTACATCATACCAGGCATTCCGCCGCCCATGCCAGCACCAGCCATAGCAGCAGGATCAGCTTTTTCAGGTTTATCAGCAACGATTGTTTCAGTTGTGAGAACCATAGCAGCGATACTTGCAGCATTTTGTAATGCACTACGAGTAACTTTCGCAGGGTCAACGATACCAGCAGCAATCATATCCATGTATTCACCAACTAAAGCATTGTAACCAACGCCTACACCAGCAGCTTTTACATGTTCAACAACTACAGAACCTTCAAGACCAGCATTGTTTGCAATCTGACGAACTGGTTCTTCAATAGCACGTTTTACGATTTCAACACCAGTTTTTACATCGCCTTCAGCTTCAATGTTTTCAAGAGCAGGTTGAATATCGATGAAAGTAGTACCACCACCAGCAACGATACCTTCTTCAACAGCAGCACGAGTAGCATTTAAAGCATCTTCGATACGGAGTTTTTTATCTTTCATTTCAACTTCTGTAGCAGCACCAATTTCAATTACAGCTACGCCACCAGATAATTTAGCAAGACGTTCTTGTAATTTTTCTTTATCGAAATCGGAAGAAGTTTCAGCAATTTGTTTTTTGATGAATTCTGCACGAGCAGCGATTTCAGCTTTATCACCGAAACCATCAACGATAGTAGTTTCTTCTTTAGAAGCACGTACTTGACGAGCACGACCGAGATCTTCGATTTCTACGCTATCAAGTTTACGTCCAAGTTCTTCACTGATTACATTACCACCAGTTAAGATAGCGATATCTTCAAGCATAGCTTTACGACGATCACCAAAGCCAGGAGCTTTAACAGCAAGAGCTTTGAATGTACCACGAAGTTTGTTAACTACGATAGTAGCAAGAGCTTCACCATCGATATCTTCAGCGATGATAACGAGTTCTTTACCTTGTTTTACAACTTTTTCAAGGATTGGAAGAATGTCTGCGATTGCAGAGATTTTGCGGTCAGTGATAAGAATATATGGATCATCCATAACAGCTTCCATTTTATCTGTATCAGTAACCATGTATGGAGAAATGTATCCACGGTCGAATTGCATACCTTCTACAACGGAAAGGTTAGTCTGCATACCTTTGGATTCTTCAACAGTGATAACACCGTCTTTACCAACTTTTTCCATAGCGTCAGCGATTAATGCACCAGTTTCTTCATCAGCGGAAGATACGGAAGCAACCTGAGCGATAGCTTCTTTGCCTTCAACTTTTTGAGCTTTTGCTTTAATTTCTTCAACTAATGCAGCAACAGCTTTTTCAATACCTTTTTTGAGAACCATTGGGTTTGCACCAGCAGCTACGTTTCTCATACCTTCACGGATCATAGCTTGAGCAAGCAATGTAGCAGTAGTTGTACCGTCACCAGCGATATCGTTAGTTTTTGTAGCAACTTCTTTTACAAGCTGAGCCCCCATATTTTCGAATGGATCTTCAAGTTCAATATCACGAGCGATAGTAACACCATCGTTTGTAATAGTTGGAGCACCAAATTTTTTATCTAAAACAACATTTCTGCCTTTTGGGCCAAGTGTAACTTTAACAGCGTTAGCGAGTGCATCAACGCCTCTACCAAGAGCTTGACGAGCTTCTTCGCCAAATAATACTTGTTTAGCCATTTATAAAGAACCTCCTAGGATTATACATTAAAATTGTAATTAATTAGTTTCTGTTAATTATTCAACAACAGCTAAGATATCGCTATCTCTAACGATTAAATAATCAGTACCATCAAATTTTACATCAGTACCAGCATATTTAGAGAAGATTACTTTGTCGCCTACTTTTACATCAAGAGCAACTTTTTTACCTTCTACATATTTGCCTTCGCTAACTGCAACAACAGTACCTTCTTGTGGTTTTTCTTTTGCTGTATCTGGTAAAACGATACCACTTGCAGTTTTAATATCGCCTTCAGAAACTTTAATAACAACTCTGTCGCCTAATGGCTTAATCATTGTATATTCCTCCTATGCGTAAATAGATTTTATAACTAATTTTATATTGTTAGCACTCTTTATTAGTGAGTGCTAACTCACAATTCATATAATAAACAATTTTACAGAAAAAATCAATAGTTTTTGCGAAAAAATTTGATTTTTTGTCTTATTTAATTTATGTTATAATTTATTTTATCTATTTGTATTATAAGGTGGTTAGGGTATGGCTAGTATTAGAGATGTGGCTAAATTAGCACAGGTAGCTCCAAGTACAGTATCGTTGGTATTGAACAATAAAGGATATGTGTCAGATGCTTCGAGAAAAAAAGTATTAGATGCAATAAAAAAATTAAATTATGTACCTAATGAATTAGCAAGAAATTTATATCGTAATAGTACAAATATAATTGGTATTATTGTACCTGATGTAGCACATCCTTTTTTTGGGGCTTTTATTGGTGCATTAGAGATAGCACTTTATAAATATAATTATAAAATAATGGTTTGTTCAACGATTGAAAGAGAGAATGCGGAACATGAAATTGTAGACATGTTAAGAAGACAAATGATAGATGGTATTATTATGGGTTGTCATTCTTTAGAAGTTGAATTATATGATAATGTCAATAAACCTATTGTGGCTTTTGATAGAATTATTAATAATAAAATACCGATTATTCGTTCAGATCATGAGAAAGGTGGAAGATTAGCAGCTCAAGCAATGTTAAAGGCTGGTTGTAAGTATCCTCTACAAATAACAGGTATAAAAAATAGTTCAATGTCAGCATATTTACATCATAGTGCATTTAAAGATGAATTATCTAGAAATGGAATTGAAGTGATAAATTATGAAATGGAATGGAATAAATTTGACATGAACTATTTTAAGAGAGTTGCTGTCGATGTATTTGAAAAATATCCCCATATTGATGGTGTATATGGTGCTGATATGGTGGTTTGTGCATGCTTAGGTGAAGCACGTAAGCGAAAATTAGACATACCAAAAGATATAAAATTTATAGCATATGATGGAACTTTTATAACAGAAAGTAGTTTTTATAATATAACTGCTATTGTTCAACCTATAAATATATTAGCTCAAAAAACTGCACAAATGATAGTTTCTTTGATAAAAAACGAAAATATAGAAAAAGAGGTAATTGTGCCAATATCTATACGATATGGTGATACTTGCTAAGATAAAAGGAATAAGTCCTTTTATCAATATAAATATCAGAAAATAAATTCTTTTTTGTTGTTTTAAAAAAATGTTGATTTTTTAAAAAGATAGTGATATTATTATTCCAGGAAATATAAAACGCGTTTGATATAAAGTAGATTTTATATTTCCAAATATTTTTAATCGAAAATCGAACCGGTTTTATAAATTTATTATAATAGGAGTGAAAAATTTGAAACACAATGAAGCACTATTAAAAGCTGAAAAATTTCAACAAAAAATGGAGACGATTGCACAGAATGATTATTGGAGACCACAATATCATATTGCTGCACCAGCTAATTGGTTAAATGATCCTAATGGATTCTGTTTTTATAAAGATGAATATCATTTATTTTATCAATATCATCCATATTCTAGTCAGTGGGGGCCTATGCATTGGGGACATGTAGCTAGTAAGGATTTAGTGAATTGGGAATTACGACCAATTGCTCTTGCACCTACTGATGAATATGATAAGGATGGTTGTTTCTCTGGTAGTGCAATTGAAAATGATGGTAAATTATATTTATTATATACAGGTCATGTAGACTTAGATAATAGTAACGGTGGCAATGATAGAATTGAAACACAGTGTTTAGCTGTTAGTAATGATGGAAATCATTTTGAAAAAGTAGAAAATAATCCTGTAATTAAAGCTTTACCTAAAAATTTAAATATAAGAACAGAACATTTCCGTGATCCTAAAGTATGGAAACATGGAGATTATTTTTATACTGTAGTGGGTGCACAGACAAAAGAAGAAACAGGTCAAGTTGTAGTATATAAGTCTAAAGATTTATATAATTGGGAATTTTTAAATATCATGGCAACTTCTAATGATGGAGAAAATGTAGGATTTATGTGGGAATGTCCTAATTTTGCCCAAATTGATGATTATGAAGCTTTGATTTTCTCACCACAAGGTGTAAAACCAGAAGGTAATAAATTTTTAAATGTGCATCAATCTGGATTTTTCTTAGGAAAAATGGATTATCAAACAGGCGTTTTTGCCCGTGAAGGTAAATTTGATATTTTGGATTATGGTTTTGATTTTTATGCTCCACAGATAATGCAAGATGAAAAAAACAATCGTTGTTTAATGATTGCTTGGCTCGATATGTGGGAAAGTAATATGCCAGAACAAGAAAATCATTGGGCTGGTATGATGAGTATACCACGTGTATTAAAAGTAGAAAATAACATGATTTATAGTAAACCTGCTGAAGAATTGAGCAAATTACATAAATCAAAAGTACATTATGAACAGGTAATAGAAGAAGCTACTTCTTTTGAGGGTGTAAATGGCGATTGTTATCAATTAGATATAGATTTTGATTTAGAAAAGGCACAAGGATTTATATTAAAATTACGAGTTTCAAATACAGAAGAGACGGTAATTTCATATGATAAAGATACTAAAATATTTAAATTAAATCGTGATAAATCTGGTTGTGGAGTTAAAGGTGAACGTGAAGTTTCCATCGAACCGGTTAGAGAAAAGATGAATTTACAAATTTTCAGTGATCGTTCATCATTGGAAATCTTTATTAATGGTGGTAAACGAGTTTTAAGTTCCAGAATTTATCCATCTAAGGAAGCAAAAGGAATCGTATTTATACCAAATGGAAACATAAAAACAAATGTAGATTTTTATGAAATTTAAGGAGCGTTTATAATGAAAAATTTAATTTATTGGAAATTAAGTGCATTCTTCTTCGTATATTTTTTCTCATGGTTAGTATTTTTTGCATTTTTACCAATATGGTTTGGTCAAAAAATTCAATTGACTGGTATGCAAATAGGTACAATTTATGCAGGTAATGCTATCTTTAGTATGGTATTACAGCCTTTTTATGGATATCTTTCAGATAAAATAGGAATGAAAAGATATTTACTATTTTTCATTGTTATTTTAGTTGCTTTAACAGGTCCATTCTTTGTATTTGTCTATGAACCATTGTTAAAAAATAACTTTTATGTTGGTGCAGTTATCGGCTCTTTTGTATTAAGTCTTGCTTATTATGCAGGTGTTGCAGTTATTGAATCTTTTATTGAAAAATGCGGTCGTATCTATAATTTTGAATTTGGTCGTGCTCGTGCGTGGGGTTCTCTTGGTGCTGCTGTTGGTGTATTTTGTGCAGGTCGTGCATTTAACTATGATCCAGACCTAATTTTCTGGATGGCTTCTTGTGGAGCAATTGTTTTACTTTTAATATTGTTAACGGTACGTATTGATGAAAGTAAGGCTGATTTCATAAAATCTGAACCAATTAATTTAGCAAATGTAAAACACTTATTCAGTATCAAAGATGTATGGCTCTTTATGATTTTCATTTTAGGTTCTGCTTGTGTATATGGCGTATTTGACCAACAATTTGCTATTTATTATGCTTCTTTATTCCCAACTGTTGAACAAGGTAATGAAACTTTTGGCTATTTAAATTCCTTACAGATATTCCTTGAAGCTGGCGGTATGTGTATAGCACCTTTTATTGTTAATAAAATTGGTCCAAAACATGGCTTGATTTTAGCTGGTTCTATCATGACTTTTAGAATGATTGGTTCTGGACTTGCAAATGACCCAATTAGTATTTCTATAATTAAATTATTACATGCTATTGAATTATCTATCTTATTAGTATCTGTATTTAAATATTTGGCTAAGAACTTTGATACAAGATTGTCTTCTGTATTGTATTTAGTAGGTTATCAATTATCAAACCAATTAGGCTCAGCTATTTTATCCCCAATTGTAGGAAATCTTTATGATACTGTTGGATTCAAAGTGGCATATCTATTCTTAGGTGCTGTTGTAGGTGTATTTACTGTATTCGGTGCATTTGTATTGATTTCAGATAAAAGAATACCAAAAGAAAAACAAAGTGAATTAAAAGAATATATTCAAAATGAAGGATAGGTGAATTGGATTGGATAAGAATATTGTTATCAGTATTAGCCGTAAATACGGCTGTGGTGGTCGTGAATTAGCACAGATATTAGCTGAAAAATTAAATATTAAGTTGTATGATAGAAAGATAGTGCATATTGCAGCAGCTAAATTGGAAACTGATGATTTAAATGAAAATGATTTATTAGAATTAGAAAATACTGTTAATCCATTAACTATGGCATTTTTCCCATTTCGTTCATTTGGTATTAATTTAGGCGAAGCAAGTAGAGGTATATTTTTGTCTGAAGCAAAAGCTATTAGAAGATTAGCTAATAGTGGAAGTTGTGTCATATTGGGAAGATGTGCTGATTTTGTGCTTGATGATTTGCCAAATCATTTTTCTATATTTGTTACTGCTGATGATGAGTTTAGAATAGAAAGAGGAAAAAATGTCTATGGCGGTAAAACTCTAAAAGAATTAAATATTGAAGATAAAAAAAGAGGAAGATATTACAATTATTATACAGGTAAAGAATGGGGAGATCCTACAAACTATAATTTAGTTGTAAATGTAAGTAAGTTTTCATTAGATGATGTTGCTGAAGCGATTATAAAATATATTGAAGAAGTTCAAGTAAATAGAACTAAATAATTTTTATTGATTTGATTTTGAGCAAAAATTTATTTTAAATAAATTGAGGAGAGAATATATTATGTTTAACAAATCTACATTAACTATCACAACATCTGCTTTGGTTTTAATGAGTACGGGAGTAGCAGGAGCTGCTAGTAATCCATTTAGTGATGTTCCTCAAGATAGCTGGGCTTATGATGCAGTAGCAACACTTGCCGCTGATGGCGTAATTGACGGTTTCCCAGATGGAACATACCAGGGCAATAAAACAATGACACGTTATGAAATGGCTCAGATTGTAGCTCGTGCTATGGCAAAAGAAGATTTACAAAAAGCAGATAAAGCTATTGTAGATAAGTTAGCTGCTGAATTTGCAGAAGAACTAGATAACTTAGGTGTAAGAGTAGCAGAACTCGAAGAAAAAAGTGATAATTTAAAATTCACAGGTACAGCTCGTTTACGTTATGATGATGGCGATATCAATGCTACTAACTATAAAGCTGGATATGGAGACGACAGTGCAAGTCACTCTCATATTGAATTTTGGATGAGAGGAAAAGTAAACGACAATTGGACAGCAGTAGGACAGATTGAAACAGAATATAATATGAAATCTGATAGTATAACTGCATATGGAGATAAAGATTTACAGGTAAATAAAGCATATGCAGAAGGAAATTTCGGCGATAGCATGTTGAAAATAGGTCGTTATGGAGAATACTCCTCATATGGTAGAATAATCGATACAGAAATTTCTGGTGCAGAATATACATTTGAAAATGGAGATTTATCTGGAGCATTGACTTATGGTAGATTAAAAGATAGCAGAACATTAGCTGGAACTACATTTGGAACAAATGAAAGAAATGAAGATGGATCAGTTAAAACATATGGGGCATATCTTGGAACAGAATATTCATCTGCTAGATTGAAATATAATCTTAGCCCAGTAACAGCAATTGGTGCAACATATG
>USPM01000005.1 GCA_900556715.1 uncultured Megamonas sp.
ATAAATTTTTTTTAGAATAGCTTTATATAATTAGATAAGTTAAAATAAATAATAGGAAGTGTAAACGAGAATATAAATTAGATGTTGATTTATAAAGGAAAATGAAAAATAATTTTTAGATTGCCTGGAATATGTTTATTTGATAAAAAATAGCTTTATTTTTGTATTGTTAAGATTATGTGAAAATGGTACAAATAATAAATTAAATATGTTAAAATACATTTTGCCGATATTTACATAACTTTAAAATTTTAACAGGAGGAGAAAGATGAAACATATTTCAGAATTAGCAAATACGCATATTTGGCGTTATTTCAAAATATTGATTGGTTCGTTGATTGCAGGTCTGGGGTATAGTACGTTTATTATTCCTGCAAAATTGCTTGCTAGTGGGCTTAGTGGTATTGCTGTTATTGTTTATTATCTCATTGATTTGCCAATCGGTTTACAATTGATAGTATATAATATTCCAATTGTGTATTTAGCATATAGAGTTTTTGGTAAATTATATGCAATAGATACGATTATTGGAACAGTGATGTTATCTATTGCCATTGATGCGACAAGTTTTATCGGTACTTATCACATTGTAGAAGATCCTATACTTAATTCTGTCTTTGGTGGTGTACTTGTAGGTATAGGTTGTGGTATTGTATTTAGAGCTAATTCTAATGGTGGTGGCTTCGATGTGTTAGGAGCCGTTATTAAAAAATATTATTCTCTTGATTTAGGAACAGTAGTATTTGGTTTTAATCTGATTATTATTTTAGTTGGTATAGTATTATTTAATGTTTCCATTGGTTTATATACATTGATTAATATGTATATTGTAGGTGAAATAACTAATAAAGTAGTAGCAGGTTTTAATAGAAAGAAATTAATAATTATTGTATCGCCGTTTGCAGAGCTCATGGCAGGTAGCATTATGCAATATTTAGGACGTGGTGTTACTTTTATGCATGGTGAAGGTGCATATAGTAGAAAAGATAGAAAAGTTATTTTTGTAGTAGTAAGTTTAACTCAAGTTAGTAAAATAAAATTGATAGCGTCAGCTATTGATCCTACAGCATTTATGATTATTACTGATACATCGGAAGTAACCGGACATGGATTTACGATAAAAAATCCAAAAGAAATAACGATTAAAAAGACATAGATATAAAAGAAAGAGGGAACGATGGTAAGTGGCCGAAAAACTTAAATTGTATGGATTTAATAATTTGACAAAGTCTTTGAGCTTTAATATTTATGATGTTTGCTATGCCAAAACACCTAGAGAACAACATGACTATATTAAATATATAGATGAACAATATAATTCGGAACGTTTGACAAAGATTTTAACAAATGTAGCAGAAATGATAGGTGCTAGAGTTCTTAATGTATCTAGTCAAGATTATGATCCTCAAGGTGCCAGCGTAACTATTCTTTTAGCAGATGAAAATATGCGATTAGCTAAAAATGATGATGTTTTAGAGGATAGTGTAAAAGGAAAAACTGTTTTAGGTCATTTGGATAAGAGTCATATTACAGTGCATACGTATCCGGAATATCATCCAGAGACAAGTATTGCTACATTTAGAGTAGATATAGATGTTTCTACTTGTGGGGAAATTACTCCACTTAGTACACTTGATTATTTAATTGGAAATTTTGATTCTGATATAATAACCATGGATTATCGTGTGCGAGGTTTTACACGTGATGTCAGTGGTAGAAAATTATTTATGGATCATAAGATAACATCTATTCAAGATTATATTATGCCAGATACTTTATTGAATTATGATGCAATGGATATAAATGTCTATCAGGCAAATTTATTTCATACAAGAATGTTGATTAAAGAGCCAGAATTAAGTAATTACTTATTTAATACTGATATCTATGAGATACCACCAAAAACAAGATTGGAAATAAGCAATCGTTTGCGTCGTGAGATGTTAGAAATTTTTAGTGGTACAAATGTTTTTTAGAAATTTTGTATATTTTGATTGATTAAAGAAGGTTGGTGAAATTATTGGATAGACAAGCACAAAAGAAAATGCCTGTTTTGGAAGCTTTAGAAAAATTTAAAAAAATGCGTGTAGTACCTTTTGATGTGCCAGGGCATAAAAGAGGTAGAGGAAATAAAGCTTTGTTAAATTTTTTAGGCGAGAAATGTTTATCTGTAGATGTAAATTCAATGAAACCATTAGACAATTTATGTCACCCAGTTTCGGTAATCAAAGAAGCTGAGGAGTTAGCAGCAGATGCTTTTGGAGCAGAGCATGCGTTTTTCATGGTAGGTGGGACTACGTCAGCTGTACAGACAATGATTTTGACAGCATGTAAGCGTGGAGATAAGATTATTTTACCGCGAAATGTTCATCGCAGTGCTATAAATGCAATGATTTTGTGTGGAGCTATTCCAATATATATTAATCCGCAAATGGATAAACAACTTGGTATATCACTTGGTATGTCAGTTGAAGATGTAAAAAAAGCGATAAGAGAAAATCCAGATGCCAAAGCAGTTTTAGTAAATAATCCAACATATTATGGTATTTGTTCAAATTTAAAAGAAATTATAAAAGTAGCTCATGAACATAATATGTTAGTATTAGCTGATGAAGCACATGGAACACATTTTTATTTTAATAAACGATTACCTATAGCAGCTATTCATGCGGGAGCTGATATGGCTGCTGTAAGTATGCATAAATCAGGTGGTTCGCTTACCCAAAGTTCATTTTTGCTCACTGGCAAAAATGTAAAAGCAGGTTATGTTCATCAGATTATAAATTTGACACAAACTACAAGTGGTTCATATTTATTGATGTCTAGTCTTGATATTTCTCGTTCTAATTTAGCCGTACATGGCAGTGAAATATTTGATTTTGTTATAGATTTAGTAGATTATGCACGACAAGAAATCAATAATATCGGCGATTATTATGCTTATGCTGATGAAAAGATAAATGGTGATAGTGTTTTTGATTTTGATACTACTAAATTAGCTATTTATACATTACCTGTAGGTCTTGCTGGTATTGAAGTATATGATTTATTGCGTGATGAATATGATATTCAAGCAGAATTTGGCGATATCGGCAATCTACTAGCTTATGTATCAGTCGGTGATAGAGCCAAAGATATTGAACGCTTAGTAAGTGCGTTAGCTGAAATTCGCAGAAATTATAAAAAAGACCATAAGGGCATGTTAGAAGCTGAATATATCAGCCCTAAAGTAATGTGTGGACCGCAAGATGCCTTTTATAGTGAAAAAGTATCTTTACCATTAGATGAAAGCTGTGGTAAAGTGTGCAGTGAATTTGTAATGTGTTATCCACCAGGAATACCGATTTTGGCACCAGGGGAATTAATTACACCAGAGATTTTAGAATATATTCACTATGCTAAAGATAAAGGCTGTTCTATGACAGGCCCTGAAGATATGGAAATAAAACGTTTAAATGTAATTAAGGAGTGATAGATAAATGGATTTATGGTTCAGTGAATTACATACACCGTATGTAAAGTTTTCTATTCAGATTGATAAACAACTTCATTCTGAACAGACTGAGTTTCAACGTATAGATATTTTTGAGTCTAAAGAATTTGGTCGCATGATGGTATTAGATGGCTATGTAATGCTAACTGAAAAAGATGAATTCATTTATCATGAAATGATAGTGCATGTACCTATGGCAGTGCATCCTAATCCTAAGAGAGTGCTCATCATAGGTGGCGGTGATGGTGGTACTGCTCGTGAATTATTGCGTTATAAAAATGTAGAGTCAGTGGATTTAGTAGAAATTGACGAGCGTGTAGTGGATATTTCTCGTAAATATTTACAGCAGACAGCTTGTAGTTTTGATGATGAACGCTTGCATTGTTATTTTGAAGATGGTTTGAAATTTATTCGCCATTGTGATAATGAATACGATTTAATTATCGTTGATTCTACAGACCCATTTGGCCCGGGGGAAGGTTTATTCACTAAGGAATTTTATGGAAATTGCTATAAAGCCTTAAAAGAAGATGGCATTATGGTAAATCAGCATGAAAGTCCATTTTATGATGAAGATGAAGCTGCCTGCCGCAGCATGCACAGAAAGGTATATCGATCTTTCCCTATAAGTAGAGTATATCAAGCACATATCCCTACTTATCCATCAGGTCATTGGTTATTTGGCTTTGCGTCCAAAAAGTATCACCCAGTTTTAGATTTTGATGCTAAAAGATGGAATGCTTTAGGTTTGAAAACTCGCTATTATAATGCGAACTTACACAATGCATCATTTGCATTACCAAATTATGTGGAGGAATTAATGGAAGATGTTGAAGAAAAACATTGAGACATTTTTAGGTTGTGATAGAGAATATGATGAAGCGAAAATAGTTTTATTTGGTGCACCATTTGATTCTACGACTTCATATAGACCAGGGACTCGTTTTGCTAGTCGTACTATGAGAGCAGAGTCATATGGTCTTGAGACTTTTAGCCCATATCTTGATTTAGATTTAGAAGATGCCCATGTTTTTGATGGCGGAGATTTAGAACTTCCTTTTGGCAGTGTGGAAAATGCACTAAAAGATATTGAAGATTTTACACGTCAGATTGTAAATGATGGTAAAATTCCACTTATGATAGGTGGAGAACATCTAGTTACTTTAGGCAGTGTACGTGCTGTAGCAGAAAAATATGATGATTTGCATATCATTCATTTTGATGCACATGCTGACCTTCGTGATGATTATTTAGGAGCTAAATTATCTCATGCTACAGTGCTTCATCGTGTATGGGATATTGTTGGTGATAATAAAATTTATCAATTCGGTATTAGAAGTGGTGAACGTGCTGAATTTGCTTGGGGCAAAGAGCATGTACAGACTAGACGTTTTGATTTTGTAGGTTTGGAAGATGTTGTAGAGAAATTAAAAGGAAAACCTGTTTATTTTACCGTGGATTTAGATGTATTAGATGCAGCTGTATTTCCTGGTACTGGTACACCAGAGGCTGGTGGAGTATCTTTTGATGAACTTCGTCGTGCTATGAATTTAGTAGCTAATAAATGTAATGTAGTAGGCTGTGATATGGTAGAATTATCTCCACCATATGACCAAAGTGGTATCTCTACTGCTACGGCTTTAAAATTATTACGTGAATATTTATTGGCTTTAGATTATAATATAAATAATAAATAAAAATTATTATAAAAGGGGGAATTTGCCAAATGGGTAAAGCTCTAATTATTGGTTGTGGTGGCGTAGCAAGTGTTACTATCCATAAATGTTGTCAAAATAGTGATGTATTCGAAGAAATCTGTATTGCTAGCCGTACAAAAAGCAAATGTGATGCTTTAAAAGAAAAATTAAGCGGTGGCAAAACAAAAATTACTACAGCTCAAGTAGATGCTGATGATGTAAATCAACTTATTAATTTAATCAATGAATTTAAACCAGATGTAGTAATCAATTTAGCTCTTCCATATCAAGATTTAACAATTATGGACGCTTGTCTTGCTACTAAAGTTCATTATGTGGATACTGCAAATTATGAACCATTAGATACTGCTAAATTTGAATATAAATGGCAATGGGCTTATCGTGAACGTTTTGAAAAAGCTGGAATTACTGCACTTTTAGGCAGTGGTTTTGACCCAGGTGTAACAGGCGTATTCTCTGCTTATGCAATGAAACATCATTTTGATGAAATTAACTATATTGATATCTTGGATTGTAATGCAGGTGACCATGGTTATCCATTTGCTACAAACTTCAATCCTGAAATCAATATCCGTGAAGTTTCTGCCAATGGTAGCTACTGGGAAGATGGTAAATGGGTAGAAACTAAACCTATGGAAATAAAACGCGTGTACAACTTCCCAGAAATTGGCGAAAAAGACATGTATTTACTCCATCATGAAGAACTTGAATCTTTGGGCTTAAATATCAAAGGTATCAAACGTATCCGTTTCTTCATGACTTTTGGTCAGTCTTATTTAACTCATTTAAAATGTTTAGAAAATGTAGGTATGACTTCTATCGAACCTATCGAATTTGAAGGTCATAAAATCGTGCCACTTCAATTCTTAAAAGCTGTACTTCCAGATCCAGCTAGCCTTGGCCCTCGCACAGTAGGCAAAACAAATATCGGCTGTATCTTCCAAGGTAAAAAAGATGGCAAAGATAAAACATATTATTTATACAATGTTTGCGACCATCAAGAATGCTATAAAGAAGTTGGCTCTCAAGCAATCTCTTATACAACTGGTGTTCCAGCAATGATTGGTGCAATGCTTATCATGAACGGCACATGGAAAAAACCAGGTGTATATAATATTGAAGAATTTGATCCAGATCCATTTATGGACGCTCTTAATAAATGGGGTCTTCCATGGAAAGAAAGCTTCAACCCTGATTTAGTAGAATAAAATTTATTTATCAATAAAAATAAGACAGTATGCCATTGGTGTACTGTCTTATTTAAATAAATTAGGATTTTAAAGAGAATAAAGATTATAATGTATTAAATTATTAATTTTAAGGAAGTGATTTAGTGAAATTAGAAGAAAAATTACAAAATGTAGCAACTCCTAGTTATGTCATGGATGAGAAAAAACTTCGTGAAAATCTTGAAGTTTTAAAAATGGTACAAGATAGAACAGGTTGTCATATTTTACTTGCTCAAAAAGCTTTTTCCATGTTTTATTTTTATCCGATGATTGGCAAATATCTAAAAGGTGCTACAGCAAGTGGAATTTTTGAAGCAAAATTGGCTCATGAATTTATGAAAGGTAAAGAAAATCACATATTTTCCCCAGCATATAAAGAAAAAGATTTTGCTGAAATCGTGGAGATTTGCGACCATATAATTTTTAATTCCTTTAATCAGTGGGAAAAATATAAAGATATAGCTTTAGCCAAAGGCAAAGAATGTGGTATTCGCATTAATCCAGAACGTTCTACACAAGAAGGCCATGCTATTTATGATCCATGTGCTAAAGGTTCTCGCTTAGGCGTTACACTTGATAATTTTGAACCAGAAAAATTAAAAGGCTTAAAAGGGCTTCATTTCCATACGCTTTGCGAACAAAATTCTGATGATTTAAAAACTACTTTAGATGCTATTGAAGCGAAGTTTGGCAAATATTTATATGATTTAAAATGGCTCAATTTTGGTGGTGGTCATCATATTACTCGCGAAGATTATGATATTGAACTTTTGATAAATTGCATTAATCATATGAAGGAAAAATATGATTTAGAAATTTATTTAGAACCTGGTGAAGCTGTGGCATTAAATGCTGGTTATTTAGTTAGCGAAGTATTAGAGCTTATTCATAATGATATAGATATTGCAATCTTAGATACTTCTGCTGCTTGTCATATGCCTGATGTATTGGAAATGCCATATAGACCAAATGTAATTAATTCAGGAAAACCAAACGAGAAAGCATATACTTATCGTTTTGGTGGTCCTACTTGTCTTGCAGGTGATATCATAGGGGAATATTCTTTTGATAAACCTTTAAAAGTTGGCGATAAAATTATTTTCTGCGATATGGCTATTTACTCCATGGTAAAAAATAATACTTTCAATGGTATGCCACTTCCAGATATTGCCGTTTTACATGAAGATGATACTATCGAAGTGGTAAAATCTTTTGGTTATGAAGATTTTAAAATGAGATTATCCTAAATAATTAGTGATAATTTTAGTGTAATTTTAATATATTTTTAGTATATTTAATGAAATAAAGATTATTTAAGTTGATTTATTTAGCTTGAATAATCTTTATTTTTGTTTGACTTCTGTTTAATATAGTAGTTAATTTACTGAAAATATTTTATAAAATTTACATTTGCGGTATAATAACTGTATATCATTTGGGAAAGGGAGGTTTACTATGTCGAAAAAAACGCAGGCTACATTGGTTTTAGTCATCATGTTTTTAGGATTTATAGCTACATATAATTTAAATTCTTTTTGGGGTTTATTGTTAAATCATGGCTTTTTAGCAGCTTTGATTGGTGGTTTAGCAGACTGGTTTGCAGTAACAGCTTTATTTAGAAAACCTCTTGGATTTATTTCCTATCGTACAGAAATTTTACCTCGAAATCGTGAGCGTATCATGGATGAACTAGTAAAATTTATTGGTAGAGATTTATTAAATCCAGATTATATCATCAGCAATGTCAAAAATTATAATATGGCAATGATGGTAGTAGAGTATGCTCAAAGAGGTGGCAAAGAAAAGGCCAAAGTAGCATTAAAAGAATTAGTTATGCAGGTAATTAATTCACTAGATACTAAAAAAGTCGGTTATTCTTTGGCAAGTGCGTTGAAAAGTCGTCGCAAAAACTTTAATATATCAAGACTTATCATTCAGTTTTTGTTAGCTTTTATCAAAACACCAGCAGGTGACAGATGTATAGATTATCTCATAAAAATGGTTAGGGATATAATGCCTAATTTATTGGCAAAAGATAGTCTACATAAAATGATTGACGATAATGTATCTATAATTAAACAAAAATACATTGGTGATAGTCAAAAACGCAGTTTTATGTTTGATATGGTGGATTTATCTAGTGAAAATTTAACGCAAAAATTAAATGATAAAATAGATGAATATACTAATTTATTATTGGATTATGACAGTAAAGAACGTGAACATTTAAAAGTTGTTCTTGCTGAAAAAATAGAAAGTTTAGGCAAGCGAAGTGGTTATAAATTAAAAGTAGCTCAATTAGAACATTATTTCTTTGTTAAGAAATTTGATTTTAGTGATCATTTAGTATCTTTGATAGATAGTTTTTGTCAAAATAATGAAAATAGAGAACAATTATGGAAACAGATAGAAGATTATATTGATGGTATTATTGAAAAACTAGCTGTGAATGATAAAATGCAAGCTAGATTAAATAATTTTTTTATTAATACAATAACGAAGATAATCCAAAATAATTCACAATGGGGCTTAGATTATATTAAAGATGAGTTGATGAAATATTCACAGCAGGAATTTGTGGATTTGGTAGAAAAACGTGTGGGTGATGACCTTCAAATGATACGTATAAATGGTTCTGTAGTCGGTGCTATTGCCGGTATGGGATTGTATGTAATATCCTTTGTTGTAGAAAGGATGTGTGGTTGATGGACAGATTTAATAAGGCAGATAAAACATTATGCGTATTATTTATTTGTTTTTTAGTAGTTTTGGCACTGAAGACATTATATCCGCAGTATATTATTTTTGAATTGTTATTATTTTGTAGTGAAGCAAGTTTAGTTGGTGGAATAGCAGATTGGTTTGCAGTAACAGCTTTATTTAAAAAGCCACTCGGATTTCCTTTTCATACAGCAATATTGCCAAGACGTAGAAATGCGTTTATAAATTCTTGTGTGAAGATGTTGCAGACAGAGTTTTTATCTAAGCGAAAAATTTATAGACGTATCTGCAATGCTGATTTATTATCTTGGGGCTTGAAATGGATAAAAAAACCAGAGAATAAACAATATGTGTTAAATGAAGTAATGCATTTTTTATTGCAAAAAATTTCCGAAGTAGATGCTTCCAAAGTAGCTGCTAAAAATAGTGAAAAATTAGCTCAGATAATATTAAAAGAGTCTATGAATAATCTGTCTAATAAATTGATAGATATTCTTTTAAAATCGGAGAATAGTCAATTAGCTGTAGATAAGAGTATAAATCTATTAAAAGGCTATTTTGCTGGCAGAGATGGTAAAGCTAAGATAGATGCTTTTATAGAAAATTATCAAAAGCAATATGGAAGTGGTCTAGGTGGATTGATGTTATCACTTGCCCTAGCGACAAATGCTTTAGATCCAGAAGAATTATCATTGATAATACATGAGCGTATTTTGACTTTATTGGAAGAAGTTAGTGATAAAGATAGCGAATTATATGCGAATTTTATAGATTTGTATGAATCTATTTTAAAAGGTATTCGTGAAGATGAAAATTGGATAAATAGTTTAGAAAATTTACGTGACAATTTTGTTGATATGGGTGTAGTGCAAAAAATTGTGCAAAATTCAATTCGCAATGTCTGTGAATATTTATTGGCTAGTGGTAATAAGAGCAATAAACTTTATCAAACTATAGAGCATATATTTGCAGAAGAAATTGATAGATGTATTGAAAAATTAAATACTAATAATGAATTTAAATCGAAAATTAATCGTTTCGTATTGGATGTTGTTCATCGCAGTGCTTTAAAAGGTGAAGATGTAATCTTAGAATTAGCACGTAAATTTTTAGAGGGATTAACAGATAAGCAATTAAATGAATTAGTTTATGACAAAGTAGAAACAGATATGATATGGATTCGTTTAAATGGTTCTATTGTCGGAGGTATCATTGGTTTTTTTGCTTTTTGGGTATTGCAGTTAGTGAATAATTAGGAGGAATAAATATTGCAACGAGCAGAAATTCCCAAGAGTATTAATAATTGGCTATTGATGTTAAGCCCCTATCAAGTGTTGGTATTTTCTTTTTTAGGCTTGATATTGGTGGGAGCATTTTTATTGATGCTTCCCATGGCTTCTAAAGATGGTAATTCGCTATCTTTTGTAGATGCCTTATTTACCTCAACGTCAGCTGTATGTGTTACTGGTTTAATTGTAGTGGATACTGGTCAATATTTTTCTACATTTGGGCAATTAGTAATTATTATATTGATTCAAATTGGCGGTTTTGGAGTAATGACAATGACGACAGTATTTGCCTTGATCTTGGGAAAGCGTATTCAACTTAGAAGTAGATTGATAGCCCAAGAATCATTGAATAGGTTGACTGTCGGGGGCGTTGTAAAATTAATTAAATTATTGGTCAAAACTACTTTATGTATTGAATTTGTAGGTGGCGTACTATTGTCTTTTCGTTTATATCCTGATTATGGAATATATGGGATATATATGGCTTTTTGGCATTCGATATCAGCATTTTGTAATGCGGGTTTTGATATTTTTGGTGGTACAAATATTTTTAGATATAATACAGATCCACTATTTTGTATTGTCATAGCTTTGTTGAT
The DNA here is from genome assembly GCA_900556715.1 of uncultured Megamonas sp. Next base: position 11,050 of record USPM01000005.1, read on the forward strand.
TATTTTAGGCGGTATAGGTTATGGCGTAACAGTAGAACTTTATCAAAAGCATGATTGGAAAAAGTTTTCTTTGCATGCTAAAGTTGCTTTATTGACAACTTTGATTTTATTGGTAATTGGTACGATAGTATTATTCTTTTTAGAATATAATAATGAAAATACGATTGGTAATTGGGATTGGTGGCATAAGTTAATAGGAACTTTCTTTTTATCAACGACTTCACGTACAGCAGGATATACCTTGATGGATACAGGAGCTTTACATGAAGCATCATTGTTTTTCCTCATCATATTGATGTTTTTGGGTGCATCTCCTGGTTCTACTGGTGGTGGGATAAAGACTACAACTTTTGCGATAATATTTGCAACGGTTACTTCTATTATTCGTGGCAATGAAGAAGTTACATTGTTTAAAAGACGTATTGAACATGATTTGATTGTAAAATCATTGGCTATTTTTTATATAGCAGCAGCTTTAGTAGTTTTAGGGACAATGTTTTTATGTTTAACAGAAGATTTTTCATTTATAAAAATATTGTTTGAAGTTACATCGGCGTTAGCTACAGTAGGATTATCTACAGGTATTACATCTAGTTTAACAATTTATGGTAAATTAATGTTAGTTTTAATAATGTTTATTGGTCGTTTAGGAGTATTGACTTTTTTGATGGCAATAGCTATGCGTAATCGCAAAAAAGTTAAAATAGGATATCCTTCTGAACGCATTGGGGTAGGTTGATTATGAATATTAGGTTTAAATTAAAATGATGAAATATGTTAGAAAATTAAATCCATATCAGATTGTTTTATGTAGTTACGGCTTAATTATCTTAACGGGTACATTATTATTGATGTTGCCGATTACAGTAGTGAATATAGAGCCATTGAGTTTTGTTGATGCTTTATTTATGTCTGCTTCAGCAGTATGTGTATCAGGTGTATCTATATTTAATCTGGGTGATAATTTTTCGATATTTGGACAGATGATAGTTATTATTTTGGTGCAAATAGGTGCATTGGGTATCATGACGATAACTACCATTTTGGCAGTAGTCATGGGAAAACGCATTCAATTGCGTGATAGATTATTGATTCAAGAATCATTGCAAAGATGGTCGGTGGCTGGTGTAGTACGACTTGTAATCAGTATTGTGAAGATGACTTTCGTCTTTGAATTTGTAGGTGGCGTAATCTTAACCATGATTTTTTGTCAAGATTATAATATGCTTACAGCTATATATTTTGGTTTTTGGCATTCGATATCAGCTTTTTGCAATGCAGGCTTTGATATTTTAGGCGGAGATAATTTTGCAGATTATATTTTCCATCCATTTTTTAATTTAGTATTATTAGTAGAAGTTATTTGCGGTGGATTGGGATTTGCAGTATTATTAGATGTTTATCAAAAACGTAAATGGCAAAAATTAAGTATTAACAGTAAGCTTGTACTTGTTACCACCTGCTTTTTGATTGTTACAGGTAGTGTATTTATTTTTATCTTGGAATATGGCAATCAAAATACTTTGGGCAACTTAGGCATATTTGATAAAGTCATGGTAAGTACTTTTATGGCTTCGATGGCTAGAACATCTGGATTTTCTATGCTCGATATAGGTTCATTGACTGAGCCTAGTTTATTATTGATCATGTTTTTGATGTTTATAGGCGGTTCACCAGCTTCAACAGGTGGCGGTATTAAAACTACGACTATAGCTGTTATCTTCGCCGCTATTTGGTCACTTATTCGCGGTAGAGAAGATGTAGTTATCTTTGAGCGAACTGTACCACCGATAGTCATTTTCCGTGCGATGAGTATTTTCTTTGTCAGTGCGATTGTAGTATTTTTGATGTCGATGTTTTTATGTTTGACAGAAGATATTGCTTTGTCTAAAATTTTATTTGAATCTGTATCCATGTTTGCTACTGTAGGTTTACCTACAGGAACGATAAATGAAATGGATGCTTCTAGTAGAATTGTAATTATTTTTGTGATGTTAATGGGACGAATTGGGATTATTTCTTTTGCGATGGCTCTTGTTATTCGCAAGAAGAAAAATAAAATTCGCTATCCTGAAGATAAATTTATTATTGGTTAAGGGGAATTGTTTGCATGAGTCTTAGTGTTAAAATACCGGGTTCTTGTGGCGAATTAGTACAAGGCATGATTGATGATATACCTTTTTTAGTTACTTGTCCGATTTCAATGTATACCAAGGCGAGTATAACAAAATATTTTTCTTATTTACCATATAAAGCTCGTTTGGCACGTAATAAAACTCTTGATTATCTAGGCACTAAATCTTATGCAAAATTTTGTTTAACTACAGAATTGTTGACTGGAAAGGGCATGGCTTCAAGTAGTGCAGATATTGCGAGCATTTGTCAATTGACAGCCCTTTCTTGTAAAAGACAGTTGTCTCAAGATGAAATATCGAAGATTGCTACGAGCATTGAGCCTACAGATGGTATTTTCTGTAAGGGAATTGTCAGATATAATCATTTAAATGGTCAAGTTTTAGAGCATTTAGGTTTAGCACCAAAAATCAAAATCTTGATGTTTGATTGTGGTGGTAAAGTAGATACCTTATCATTTAATCGTCGCAAGGATTTAAAAAAATTATATCGAGAAAATGAAAATGTTATCAAAGAAGCTTTGGATTGTTTGCGTATTGGCTTTAAAGAAAAAAACAATAAATATATTGGTAAAGCTTGCGTTATGAGTGCGTATGCTAATCAAAAAATATTATATAAAAAGCAGTTAGAAGATATCATGATAATATCAGAGGGCTATCAAGCAATTGGCGTAAATGTTGCTCATAGTGGTACAGTCATCGGCGTATTATTTAATGATGATTGTGATGATGAGATAGTTGAAGAATGTAAACAAAAGATATTGAGTGAATGTTTTGATTTACATTATTTAAATTTAGTAAAAATGATTTCTGGTGGAATTATCATAGAAAGAGAGTAAATTATGCAAAAGTTTGAGCATGGTGGAGATTTGAAAAAAATAATGGCACAGGAAAATTTAGATAAAATCATAGATTTCAGTGCTAATATAAATCCTTATGGATTATCAAAAAATATAAGAAAAGCAATTGTCGAACATATAGATGATATAATTCATTATCCAGAGCCAGATGCTAGAGAACTTTGTGGCAAAATCGCTGATACATATGGTATTAGTGCAGATAAAGTCATTGTAGGCAATGGAGCAGTAGAATTATTGTATACGCTTTGTCATATCTTAAAGCCTAAAAATGCTTTGATTATATCGCCAGGATTTAGCGAATATGAACGAGCAGCAAAAGCTTCAGGAGCAAATATAAATTATGTGATGCTATCTGAAAAACAGGAATTTAATTCTCCAATGAGGGATTTAATCGTAAATATAAAGGGCAATGATATTTTATTTATCGGCAATCCTAATAATCCAACAGGTACATTATATACTGTAGAAGATATGGAGCTTTTGATTGAACATGCTGAAAATAATGGCTGTTTTGTAGTTGTTGATGAGTCTTTTATGGATTTTATCAAAACTAGTGAGGCTTTTTCTGTGCTTCCTCTAGTGGAAAAATATCATAATTTATTTGTATTGCATTCTTTAACTAAATTTTATGCATTACCTGGACTTCGTCTAGGCTTTGCAGCTACAGACCATGAAGTTTTAGATCCACTGTATCAGGCAAAAGATCCATGGAATGTAAATACTTTAGCACAGGTTGCAGGTATGGTGGCTTTGGAAGATAAAGTATATCAGCGTCGCAGTAGAACATATACAAGAACAGAGATAAATTATCTTTATGAAGAACTAGAAACTTTTGATAAGTTGAAAGTATATGAGCCAACTGTTAATTTTATTTTAGTGAATATAGAAAAAACGAATATGACAGCAAATGAATTTAAAGCAAAATTATTATCATATGGCATAGCTATTCGCAATTGTGAAAATTATCCTGGATTAAATGAGTATTTCGTGCGTTTTGCAGTGCGAACTCGTGAAGAAAATGATGAATTAATTGATGCTTTAACAGAAATTTTAGCTTAAAAAAGTGTCTACTAAATTATATTTTGTTAATATGATAAAAATATAATTAGTAGACACTTTCTTTATTTTGTAGCATAAAGCGGATTTGCCTGACGGGATTTTATATTTAAATGTTGATAGAGATATTGATAAGCACTATGGACTTCTTGCGGTATATCTACATGAGCGACAAAGTCTTTACCTTTAGGGCCATAACCATTGATATTATCTGTAAGACGAGGTATTTCTCCCATGAGTAGTTCAATATATTTATCAATATGCCACATTTGCCAGATATTATTTTGTTTTAGGCATAATTTATCATTTTGAACAGTGAAATGAACTTTATAGGTGGCATAATTGATCAAAGTAGTATCATAAGGACAATATTTTCGAAAACCTGCATCCATGCGATTTTGCATAGTAGCATCTTGCATAAAAATGATGGATTTGGGATTTAAATCTAGATTTTTTAAAAGTTCTAGAGTATTAGTGATATTATTACCGCAGTTGGTAGATTTAGTTTCAAGTAGACAATCTGCGATATTGTATTTGTTTTTTAGATAAAGAGCAAAGATTTCTGCTTCTGATTTAGTGGAGATATCTATATTAGGTAATGCTGAGTGCATTTTTTTGCGGAGTGCTTCTGTAGTATGACCAGCACCGCCGACTAAAAGGTAATTTTTAGCTATGTTCTGTTGATGAGCTTTAGCAAATACATCAGCACCTTCAGGAATAGAACCACCGAATAAAATCAACAAATCGGCTTGATTTATTTTGTATTTTGCTTGTAATTCATCGGGAGATAGTGCAGTTAAATCTCTTTTAGCTAGAAAATCAATGAGCGTATTTAAATTTTTAGCGATAAATGTATTTGTATTCATAAAATAACATTCCTTTAATCAGCTAAATCTTCATCAGGTTGTTGACCATCATGGGCTTGCCAAACACATTCAGTCATTTTAAAATCAGTGAATGTAGCTTTAAATGAAGAATTTTCTGGGCTACAAGCATAGATGCCAAACTGGATATCACCAGAAGCTTCCCAAAGATGACATACACGCATTTGTTCATAATTTATGCCATCAAAAGAACATTCTATGCGAAAATCATCTTTTCGGCGACTTAATCTATACCAAATGGATTTTATAGAACTATTAATGACAGTTGTTGCCCAATCGGAATAACCTTTGTTAGTAACGACACTGCCTAGATGTTGAATTTCTTCGTTTTCATATTCAACAGAAGCTTTGAGCCAATTTTCACTATTTAGGTACACAACTATACCACATTGGTCAAATCGTATCTTGCTATCAAAATCTGTTTTAACAATAAAAGAAAAAAATTCTTCACTTGTATTCATTTGAAGTACAGGAGCATTATCATTTCTGAAATGATAATATGTTCTTTGCCATAAATCAGTATGCGGTGAAGTTATGATTTCGATTTTATCATTAGTTATGGCGTATGATGATGGTTTTCGAGTCCAATTTAATTTATTTACATTAAAAAACATGGTAACATCTCCTTTATCTATAGTATATATGAATTATTTTAAATTTGTATATGTATATCATGAAAATAAAAAAAAGCCGATAGGGAGAGAAAACCTATCGGAGAGCAAAAACTTATATAACTTTATTGAGTTATAAATAAAGTATAATCTCATTAGATTAAAAATTGATTAAAGGTAAGATTAAATTTAGATTAAAATGAATATTATTATACAGTGATAAAATATTATAGATATATTTTATTTTGTATTTTTTTGTATTTTAAATTTAAATATTGAAGAATTTGAGCTCTTGACATTGGTAAATTGGTTTATTATAATGAGAACATCATAAAGATATAAAAGTAATGCGAAAGACATGATTAAAGAACTATATGTTTACAGAGAGAGAAGTCGAGGCTGGAAACTTCTTAAACGTACTCTTTAATTACCACTTTCAAACTGTAGAGCTGAACTATAAATTTAGATTTATTTATTAAGTTTTACCGGAGAAATTCCGTTATCATTTTTGAGTTGGTCATATTTTATGGCAAACAGGGTGGAACCGCGAACTACAAGCCTCGTCCCTAGTTTTGGGATGGAGGCTTTTTATTTTTTAGGAGGTTAATAAAAAATGGCAAATATCACATTAAAAGATGGTGCTGTTCGTGAAGTAGCTGAAGGCACTACTGTTCTTGATTTTGTAAAATCCTTTAGTAATTCTTTAGCAAAAAAAGCTTTAGCTTGCAAAATTGATGGAGAAACTAAAGATTTAATGACTGTTATAGATGGAGATCATCAAGTAGAAATCTTAACTTTTGAAGATGAAGATGGTCGTTGGGCACTTCGTCATAGTGCTTCTCATATTTTAGCTCAAGCTGTAAAACGTCTCTATGGCGATAAAAATGTAAAACTTGCAATTGGCCCTGCAATTGACAATGGTTTCTACTATGATTTCGATATGGACCATCAGCTCAGCACTGAAGATTTAGCAAAAATCGAAAAAGAAATGAAAAAAATTGTTAAAGAAAATTTAGCAATTGTACGTAAAGAAGTTACTCGTCAAGAAGCACTTGATTTCTTCAATGCTGAAGGTGAAAGCTATAAAGTAGAATTAATCAATGATTTACCAGAAGATGCTATGATCACTATGTACAGTCAAGGTGAATTCACTGATCTTTGTGCAGGTCCACACGTAGTATCTACAGGTAAAGTAAAAGCAATTAAATTACAATCCGTTGCTGGTGCTTACTGGCGTGGCAGTGAAAAAAATAAAATGCTTCAACGTATCTATGGTACAGCATTTGAAAAACAAGCTGATTTAGATGCTTATTTAAAAATGCTTGAAGAAGCAGCTAAACGCGATCACCGTAAACTCGGTAAAGAACTTGATTTATTCAGCTTACATGAAGAAGGTCCAGGCTTCCCATTCTTCCATCCAAATGGTATGGTAATCAGAAACGAACTCATCAACTATTGGCGTGAAATTCATCGTCAATTCGGTTACCAAGAAATTAAAACTCCAATGATTTTAAATCGTAAACTTTGGGAAACTTCTGGTCACTGGGATCATTATAAAGAAAATATGTACTTCACTAAAATTGATGATGAAGATTATGCAATCAAACCAATGAACTGCCCAGGTGGTATGCTTGTATATTTAACACAGCAACACAGCTATCGTGATTTACCACTTCGCCTTGGTGAACTTGGTCTTGTACATCGTCATGAATTATCTGGTGCATTACATGGTTTAATGCGTGTACGTAACTTTACACAAGATGATGCTCATATCTTTATGTTACCTAGCCAAATTGAAGGCGAAATTCAAAAAGTTATTGACTTATTCGATAAAGTTTATAGTACATTTGGTTTGACTTATCATGCAGAACTTAGCACACGTCCTGAAGATTCCATGGGTTCTGATGAAGTTTGGGAAACTGCAACTAATGCACTTAGAAATGCACTTGAACATCGTGGTCTTAAATATGTTATCAACGAAGGCGATGGAGCTTTCTATGGTCCAAAAATCGACTTCCATTTAACTGACTCTATCGGTCGTACTTGGCAGTGCGGTACAATTCAGCTTGATATGTTAATGCCTGAAAAATTCGATCTCACTTATATCGGTGAAGATGGTCAGAAACATCGCCCAGTAATGATTCACCGTGTAGTATACGGAAGTATCGAACGTTTCATCGGTATCTTGATTGAAAACTATGCTGGTGCATTCCCTGCTTGGCTTGCTCCTGTACAGGTTAAAATCTTACCTATCAGCGATAAATATGTTGATTATGCTTATGAAATCAAACGCAAAATGTTTGACCTCGGCATTCGCGTAGAAGTTGATGACCGCAATGAAAAAATCGGTTATAAAATCCGTGAAGCTCAAGTTAAAAAAGTTCCATACAGCATTATCGTAGGTGAATCCGAATTAGAAAATAAAAATATTTCTGTTCGTAAACGCCGTGAAAAAGATACTGTTACTATGGATACTGATGAATTTATCAACAATCTTCTTGAAGAAATTAAAACAAAAGCTCAGTAATCAATAAAATAAAAGCTCTTAATAGCTAAAAACTATTAAGAGCTTTTTTATTTAAAATTTAATTATTTTATCCATTTACCACAAGCTTTATCTTGGCAGATTTTATTATTATCCACAACTAATTGACCACGTAAAAATGTTTTGATAGGCCAACCTTTGATTTTTCTACCAGCAAAAGCAGTGAGAGGTTGTTTACTGTGAAGTTTTTCATTTTCAATAGTATCGACTTTATTCATATCGACAACTACAATATCGGCATCTTTACCGATTTCTAAATTACCTTTATTTGGTAAATTATAGATATCAGCTACATTTTTAGCCATGACTTTCACCAAGAAAGGTAAAGTGATATGACTATTATTTACTTCATTGAGCATTAATGGAAGCATAGTTTCTACCCCGCACATGCCAGCAGGAATAGAGAATAAATCACCTTGTTTTTCACTGATGATATGCGGTGCATGGTCAGAAGCAATAAAATCTATAGTGCCATTTTTCAATCCTTGCCAAAGTGCAAGTCTATCTTCTTCATGTTTGATGACAGGATATACTTTCATCATTGGTCCTACACTATCATAATCTTTAGCAGATAAAAATAGATATTGCGGGCAAGTTTCAGCAGTTATATTTACGCCATTAGCCTTTGCTTGAGCTACTGCTTCCATTCCCATTTTAGAAGTCAAATGAAGAATATGAAGTCTAGCACCAGTGGTTTTAGCAAGTAGACTAGCTGTTTGAATAGTCAAAGCTTCGGCTAGAGCTGGTCGAGATTGGATTAAAGCTTCATAATCTTTTCTGCTAGATTGTTGAAGACGTTTAGTTAAAGTCTGGATTAATTCGATATTTTCAGCATGAATAGCGATTATTTTACCTGTTTTTGCCATTTGTTCAAAGATTTCATAGACTTCACCGTCGCCAAGAGGTGGGATAATATCTTCATCTTTAGGATCATAATTATAAATTAAAGCTTTAGTCTTGGCATTTATAGCATATCCCCAGAAAAATTTTACAGCACTAGCACCGGCTTCACAGAGTCTAGGTAAATCACAAAGATTGATTTCACCTAAAGAAAGTCCCCAGATGCCATAATCAGCAAAAGCTTTAGGAGCAAAATAATTTGCTTTTTGCAATAAATCTTGTTCATTTAAAACAGAAGGATTAGTATTGGGCATATCAAATACAGTAGTTACGCCACCAGCAATAGCTGCTTGTGTACCAGTTGTAAAATCTTCTTTAGCAGTAGCTCCAGGATCACGAAAATGACAATGCGTATCAATACAGCCAGGTAAAAGATATTTGCCAGTTACATCATAAACTTTATTAGCAGGTTTATCAGCTAAAGAAATTTCAGCAATTTTCTCATCTTGTATATAAATATTTCCTAGATAGATTTCATTTTCATTAACAATAAAACCATTTTTTAAAGCTAAATCATACATAAAAAAATATCCCTCCTAAGAATTATAAAATTCATTTTTCCTTTGTATAAAAAATAAACTAAATCATAACAAATAGCATAACATATTTTTAAAATGCTAAAAATAATAAAAATTACGTTAAAAATCCCGCAGATAAGATTTATAATTTGAGAAATAAATAGTATATATTATTTTCTTATATATGATATAAGAATAATACAAAACATACCCGCGTTAGCAGATTTTTACGGTAGCTGAAAGATATTGATAAAGATAAAATCAATATCGCGGGATTTTTCTTTTTGCGTCGTTTTTCTTTTATATAAAAGAAAAATGAATAATCTTTGTTCATAAAAGAAAAGTAATAATAACTTATTATAGCATAGTGATAAATATTAGAATATATTTTGTATTTAATCTAGTTATGGGGATATGTTATAATGATGACTTAGGTTTTTAGTTAAATGGAGATGTTATTTTGAAGAATAAGGCTTATGTATTATTATCTTTAGCTGGGATTTTATGGGGTTTTCAGCCTGTAGTGGTGAAATTTATTGTAGCGGAGATGAACCCACCTACTTTAGTATCTTTCCGATATTTACTACTCAGTGCTACCTTATTTTTATTGATGAAAATTACACATAAAAAGGATTTTATACCGCCGAAAAGTTGTTGGTTACCACTAATGATTATGGGATTAACAGGCGTTAGTTTGAATAATGGTTCACAATTTACGGGACTACAATATTCCACCGTAGCTAATGCTACATTGATTGCGGCACTTACACCAGCGGTTACTTCTTTGTTGGCATTTATATTTTTGCGTGAAAGATTGGCATTACTACAATGGTTAGGAATAATTATTTCTATATCAGGAGCATTGTATTTGATCAGCAATGGCAATTTAGATGCTATTTTACATATTTCATTTAATTTAGGGGATATATTATTTTTCGTAGCTCAGACTAGTTGGGCGATTTATTGCTTGCTAAGTATTCGTGTGATGAAGAAAATGTCTGTATTATCTGTTACAGCATGGGCAGGTGTATTTGGAGCAATTTTTATTGCAATCTATGGATATTTTACCTGCGGTTTATTTATACCTGCTTTGTCTTGGAAAGCCATGGCTTCATTTGCATATATTGTATGGCTCGGTGGTGTAGGAGCAATGATATTTTGGAATATTGGCGTAAAAAATGTAGGTGCCAGTACAGCTTCAATATTTTTGAATATCATGCCTATAGTCGGTATTGTTACAGCTGCAATAATGTTAAATGAAATAATCACTATTGAAGAATGCTTGGGGGCAGTGGTTATTCTATTAGGAGTATATATAACGACACATACAAAACAGATTTTAGATAAGTTGAATATACAAAGAAAAATTAATTAAATATAATTATAGATTTTTAGCTAGAAATTTTGCGAAAAAATTAGTTATATAGTATTATGATTATAAAGTATAATGTGTAAAAAAATAGGAGGGTTTCTTTTGAAAAAGCTTGTAGTAACAGGAACAATTTTGCTCAACAAAGCAGTAAATGAAAATGTAAAACACATGGTTATCAAAGCTCCAGAAATTGCAAATCTTGCAGAACCTGGACAATTTGTTCATGTAAAAACTTTGCATAGTGAAAATTTCTTGCGTCGTCCTTTCAGTATTGCTGACGTAGATAAAAATGAAGGAACAATCACTTTAATTTATCGTATCGTAGGTAAAGGTACAGCTGAATATGCTAGATTAAAAGAAGGCGAAGAATTCAGTATCTTAGGCCCTATCGGTAATGGTTTTAAATTAAAAGAAGGTAGACCATTACTCGTAGGTGGCGGTGTAGGTATTGCACCACTTATCTATTTATCTCGCTTACTCAAAGACCAAAAACCTATTTTACTAATCGGTGGTAAAAATAAAGATGAAGTATTCTGGGAAGAATATTTAAAAGAATATGCAGATAAAATTTATATCACAACAGATGATGGTTCTGTAGGATTTAAAGGTTTCACTATTCAGTTAATGCCTGAAATCTTAAAAGAAAATAATATTGACTGTATTTATACTTGTGGTCCAAATATCATGATGGCTGGTGTAGCAAAACTCGCTTATGAATATGATATTGATTGCCAAGTATCATTAGAAAAACGCATGGCTTGCGGTATCGGTGTATGTCTTGGTTGTACTTTTGAAGGTAAACTCACTAAAAAACGTCGTAAAGTCTGCACAGAAGGCCCAGTTTTTGAAGCTAAGGAGGTATTTTGATGAATTTATCTGTAAAGATTGGTAATCTTGAATTAAAAAATCCTGTAATGGGAGCTTCAGGAACATTCGGATTTGGTAGAGAATATGAAGATTTTCTTGATGTAAATGAAATCGGTGCAATCGTTACTAAAGGCGTTACACCAAAACCTCGTGCTGGCAATCCAGGTGTTAGAATTGCAGAAACTCCTGCTGGTATGCTCAACTGTATCGGTCTTGAAAATCCAGGTGTAGATGCTTTTATCTATGATATCTTACCAAAAATTAAAAAATATAATACAGCTGTTATCGTAAATATTTCCGCAGGTTCCGTAGAAGAATATGCGGAAATGGCATGGCGTTTGGATATTGACGGCGTAGATGCTGTAGAAGTAAATATTTCTTGTCCAAATGTAAAAGAAGGCGGTATCGTTTTCGGTACAGATCCAAAAGCAGCAGCTGCTGTAACTCATGCAGTAAAAACGCATACAAAGAAAACTGTAATTGTAAAACTTTCTCCAAATGTAACAGATATTGTACAAATGGCAAAAGCAGTAGAAGAAGCTGGTGCAGATGCTATTTCTATGATTAATACATTGACTGGTATGGCAATAGATATCAATACAAGAAGACCATTGCTTGGCAATATCACAGGTGGTCTTTCTGGCCCAGCTGTAAAACCTGTAGCACTTCGCATGGTATGGCAAGTAGCAAAAGCTGTAAATATTCCAATCATTGGTATGGGCGGTATTACAAATGCTGAAGACGCTATTGAATTCTTGCTTGCAGGTGCAACAGCAGTAGCAGTAGGAGCACATAATTTCATTGATCCATCAGCTTTAAAAGTAATTGCTGACGGCATTGCTGAATATATGCAAAAACATAATATTGAAGATGTAAATGAACTTGTAGGAGCATTACAAGATTAAATAAAAATTACCAAGTGAATTTTTACTAAATAACCTATAAAGCTAAGAAATATAAGCTTTATAGGTTATTTTTTTATATAACTAATAAAAATTAAAATCACCTGGTAAAATTTTTTTATATCCTTGAATAGCAAGACTTTAGAGACTATAATAAAAAAAGAAATATTAATAAATATAGGGATTAATAGAAACAATAGTTGTATTTGAATAACAATGACAAGAGATATTATTTGTATGACCACAGAGATTAATAGAAACAATAGTTGTATTTGAATTTGTTTTTTCAATATCAATTAACGCTAAATCTCTTGATTAATAGAAACAATAGTTGTATTTGAATACAGCATTTACCTCGTGATAAATACGTAAAGATAGATTAATAGAAACAATAGTTGTATTTGAATTATCCTGCATGATTTTTACGCGGTTTGGCCAGCCTTGATTAATAGAAACAATAGTTGTATTTGAATGTGGTGCTATTTTAGGTGCTTCCTTAGGAAGTTCAGATTAATAGAAACAATAGTTGTATTTGAATTGTAAAAAATTTTGCTTGCCTTTTTGGAGCTGGTGGATTAATAGAAACAATAGTTGTATTTGAATTAATGTAGACTTTTTACAGTATTAATTACAATAGAGATTAATAGAAACAATAGTTGTATTTGAATCCTGCATTTTTATAGTTAATTACTTTTCCCATATCGATTAATAGAAACAATAGTTGTATTTGAATTGTTTTTATTTTTATAGCGTTTAAATACTCCGACAGATTAATAGAAACAATAGTTGTATTTGAATACTTGACAAATCTTTATTTTTTTATAAAAAGAAAAGATTAATAGAAACAATAGTTGTATTTGAATTCAAGATTACTACCAGAAAAAGCACCATCACTTGGATTAATAGAAACAATAGTTGTATTTGAATTACAGCATTTTTAGCCCCCCTTTTTTATGATGAGGATTAATAGAAACAATAGTTGTATTTGAATTTTGCAGGCAGAAGATAGAGTTCACCGCATTGGGGATTAATAGAAACAATAGTTGTATTTGAATTTTTTTCTTGTAAACTCATTTATTCAATTACCTCAGATTAATAGAAACAATAGTTGTATTTGAATTGTTTTTCTAGAAATTCTCTATTTTCTATATCTAGATTAATAGAAACAATAGTTGTATTTGAATAGAATATCGAGCTGTGTTAAAGGTTTTTGCTGTTGCGATTAATAGAAACAATAGTTGTATTTGAATAATAGTGAACCATTTTTATTATTGATAAGACCTCGATTAATAGAAACAATAGTTGTATTTGAATTGATATTTTAGATGTACTCACTGGTAAAATAAAAATGATTAATAGAAACAATAGTTGTATTTGAATAGGTTTATTCAATTTCCTGATGGAACGTTTAGAAGGGATTAATAGAAACAATAGTTGTATTTGAATATGATGGTATTACTACCGTTACAGGAAGTTTAAAAGGATTAATAGAAACAATAGTTGTATTTGAATCACAATACAACACCGCCACACATTTTATCTGTTTTAGATTAATAGAAACAATAGTTGTATTTGAATATATTAGGATCTATTTTATCCATCGGTCTAGCTAGATTAATAGAAACAATAGTTGTATTTGAATTCAATATTTTTATAAAGAGAGGTAATAAGCAATGACGATTAATAGAAACAATAGTTGTATTTGAATATCAGAAGGGCGGAGTTGGCAAAACTACTACTGCTCAGATTAATAGAAACAATAGTTGTATTTGAATGCTTCTATCTTCTTTTTAGATGAAGAAGTTGATTAGATTAATAGAAACAATAGTTGTATTTGAATTGCAGTAAAATATCTTGCCAAAAATCTTCTAGCATGATTAATAGAAACAATAGTTGTATTTGAATATAATTAAGGGGGTTGTGCATTACCCCCTTAAAAAGATTAATAGAAACAATAGTTGTATTTGAATAATCTAGATTCATATCTAGTTATTGCTTCCATTATTATTAATAGAAACAATAGTTGTATTTGAATAAAAAATTGTAGCGGTTCCGAATTGGTGCAGGAAATGATTAATAGAAACAATAGTTGTATTTGAATTTTTTTTGCACCCCTTGAAATTTTGGGCAGTAAATTGATTAATAGAAACAATAGTTGTATTTGAATAAATTTGCAATTCTATTTTCTAAATCTTTTACGCTAGATTAATAGAAACAATAGTTGTATTTGAATACTTTAGCAAGACGATTAGAATGTTCTTCTAATCGTGATTAATAGAAACAATAGTTGTATTTGAATATTATATAAATAAAAATAGCTGGCGGGCGATATGGGGATTAATAGAAACAATAGTTGTATTTGAATCCCTATCATTAACGTGGTGGGGCTTTTTTATTTTATAGATTAATAGAAACAATAGTTGTATTTGAATAAAAATTAACGTTCTTGATGTTAGAGAAGGCGAACTGATTAATAGAAACAATAGTTGTATTTGAATTTAATTGCGTCCACAACGTGTCCATCTTTTGTAATGGATTAATAGAAACAATAGTTGTATTTGAATCTGTTGTGATGTAAGCTTCTTTAATTGCGTCCACAACGGATTAATAGAAACAATAGTTGTATTTGAATTTCTTGGGGAAGTGTTAAGACAGAAATGGATTTATAGATTAATAGAAACAATAGTTGTATTTGAATATAGAGATTTTCCTGCAAATTCTCTAGCACCATCCACGATTAATAGAAACAATAGTTGTATTTGAATCAACAGTCGCAAAAAGGCAAGCAAAATTTTTTGCAGATTAATAGAAACAATAGTTGTATTTGAATCAAATTCCTTGCGTTTTATCTCCTACTTTTGTAAGATTAATAGAAACAATAGTTGTATTTGAATCCTTAATTGTCATTTAGCATATAAAAATTTTAAAGTAATTAATATAAACAAGAATTGTATTTTAATGAATTAGGAGAGATAAATAGTTGTGGAAAGTGTAAAAGATATAAAGAAAGTTATTATTGATATATGTTATCAGGAGGGAATTACAAGAAGGGATTTAATAGCGGTATACAATAAAAAATATAATAAAAATTTATTGGAACAAACTTTTACAAAAACATTATCAAATAATAATATAAAATTTAACATGTTGGTAGACTTGTTAGATTCTATAGGTTATACAATAGATATTAGAAAAAAATTATAAAGAGATTTGTATTTATAAAAAAACTTATTGACAGTATATAAAGTTTGTGATATATTAACATATGTTGTATCTGAGATGCAACGTATTGCACAAGAAGAAGTCACCGCTTCTCACCTTATGGCGTGCTAGTCACTAGGGTTACTAATTAAAACAAAAACGTTTAACGTATATTTTAATTTGTAATAGCAGAGGGTGACGTGCGTCATCCTCTTTTTTGTGTATATAATAAAAATAATATATAAATAATGAGGTGTTTTCTATTAGTAAAGAAACTTTAAGAATTAATGGCGAAATTCGCGCTAGAGAAGTTCGTGTGACAGATGCTCAGGGTGCACAGCTGGGAATTATGTCTACTAGAGATGCTCTTCGCAAAGCTGAAGAAGCTCATTTAGACTTAGTAGAAGTTGCTCCAAAAGCAAAACCACCTGTTTGCCGAATCATGGACTTTGGTAAATATCGCTATGAACAACAAAAACGTGAAAAAGAAGCGAAGAAAAAACAGAAGGTTATCAATGTAAAAGAAGTAAAACTTCGCCCTGGTATTGAAACACACGATTTTAACTTCAAAGTTAAAAATGCTATGCGTTTTATTGCCGAAGGCAATAAAGTAAAAGCTACAATCATGTTCCGTGGCCGTGAGCTTTCTCATCCAGAAATGGGTAAAGAGCTTTTATTAAAGGTCGCTGAAGCAATGCAAGAAGCTGTTACTGTTGAACGCGAACCTAAACTTGAAGGTAAAAATATGATTATGATTTTAGCACCTAAAGTGCAAACTAAAGGAGGAAACACTAATGCCAAAAATTAAAACTCGCAGAGCTGCAGCTAAACGTTTTACAGCTACTGGTTCTGGTGAATTCAAACGTAATAAAGCTTTCAAAAGCCATATCTTAGAAAAGAAATCACCAAAACGTAAACGTAATTTACGTAAAGCAGCTATCATCACTGCTGCTGATCATAAACGCGTAAGCAAAATGCTTCCATACGCTTAATTAATCATTTATTGTTGAAATTTAGGAGGGTAAATAATGCCAAGAGTAAAAAGTGGCGTAACCGCTCATGCACGTCATAAAAAAATCTTAAAATTAGCTAAAGGTTATAGAGGAGCTAGAAGCAAACAGTTCAAAAAAGCTAACGAACTCGTTATGAAAGCTCTTTACTATGCACGTAGAGACCGTCGTGCGAAAAAAGGTGAATTCCGTAAACTTTGGATCGCTCGTATCAATGCTGCTACTCGTGCAAACGGTATGTCTTACAGCCGTTTCATCTGCGGTTTAACAAAAGCTGGTGTTCAGGTTAACCGTAAAATGTTAGCTGACGTTGCTATCAACGATGCAGCTGCATTTGCTAAACTTGTTGAAGTTGCAAAAAGCAATCTCTAATATAAAAAATAAAAGCTGTTTCTAATCTTGAATTAGAGACGGCTTTTTTTTTTGTTTAAAAGTAAGTGAACAAGTATACATTGTTTAAATATGGCAAATACTGTATAATAAATAAGAATGAATTTTATTTATGTGATAAATAAAAAAAGTTTAGGAGGATTATAAATGGCATTAGTTAATGAAAATTATCTAAAATTGCAAGGTAGTTACCTTTTTGCTGAAGTTGCACATCGTGTACAAAAATTTAAAGCAGAAAATCCAGAAGCTGAAGTTATTAGCTTAGGTATTGGTGACGTTACATTACCATTACCACAAGTTAGTATCGAAGCTATGCATAAAGCTGTTGATGAAATGGCTAATAAAGAAACTTTCCGTGGATATGGCCCTGAACAAGGTTATGCTTTCTTACGTGAAAAAATTCGTGATGTAATTTATAAATCTCGTGGTGTAGATATCGAAACTGATGAAATTTTTGTTAGTGATGGTGCAAAATCTGACTGCGGTAATATCCAAGAAATTTTTGGTGTAGATAATACTATTGCGATTACTGACCCTGTATATCCTGTATATCTTGATACAAACATCATGGCTGGTCGTACTGGTCTTGTAAAAGAAGATGGTACTTTCGAAGGTGTAGTATATATGCCTTGTACTGCTGAAAACAATTTCACACCAGAACTTCCAAAACAGCATGTAGATATGATTTACTTATGCAGTCCTAATAACCCAACTGGTACAACTTTATCCCGTGAAGAATTAGCTAAATGGGTTAAATATGCTAAAGAAAATAAAGCAATTATTTTATATGATGCTGCATATTCTTATTATATTACAGAAGATGATGTACCTCATACAATCTATGAAATCGAAGGAGCAAAAGAAGTAGCTATTGAATTCCGTTCTTTCTCCAAAACAGCAGGTTTCACAGGTACTCGTTGCGGTTATATCGTATTACCAAAAGCTGTTAAAGGTTATACAAAAGATGGTAAAGAACAAGCATTAAATCCTCTTTGGAATCGTCGTCATACAACTAAATTCAATGGTACAGCATATATCATTCAGCGTGGTGCAGAAGCTGTACTTACTGAAGAAGGACAAAAACAAGTAAAAGAAATGGTTGGCTATTACATGGAAAATGCAAAAATTATCCGTGAAGGTTTAGCAAGCCTTGGTCTTACTGTTTTTGGTGGTGTAAATTCCCCATATGTATGGCTTAAAGTACCAGCAGGCATGACTTCTTGGGACTTCTTCGACAAACTTCTTCATGAAGCAAATATCGTAGGTACTCCAGGATCCGGTTTTGGTCCATCTGGCGAAAATTATTTCCGTCTTACTGCATTTGGTAGCCGTGAAAACACATTAAAAGCTGTAGAACGCATCAAAACTCAATTAAAACTTTAATAAAAATATAAACTAAAAAGGTTTTCTATGTAATTAATATGCATGGAAAACCTTTTTTTATACATAAAAATTTGATTTCTAAAAATTTGTTTATTATAATTTATATATAGTATTTATTAAAAGAAAGGAGATTATAAATGAGAATGAAGAAATATTTAAAATTTATGTTTGCAATATGTGTATTATTAGTTCCTTTTTTTATTGCAAGCAATAACACAGGGGAGGCGAGTGCTGTGCAAGTACCGCAAGCAGTACAAGATATGAAGGATAATTATAAAAAATCCGTAAAAGATGTGAAAGTTTCTGGAATGATAGAAGAAATTAATACACGCAATAGTGTATATAGAGCATGTGTATATTATCCAACTGGTATGGATGTAAATAATTTAGATAAACCACTTCCAGTTTATTTTGATATTCATGGTGGCGGATTTGTCATTGGTTCTTTAGAGCAAGATGATAGATTATCTCGTGCAATCAGTGATACATTGAATATCTGTGTAATTAGCATGGATTATGGTTTAGCACCAGAAGATCCATGGCCACAGGGTATTGAAGATGTATACGATATAGTAAATTATTATGTAAAAAATAATGATAAATACCATATAGATGTACATAATATGGCAATTGGCGGTCACTCTGCTGGTGGAAATATCGCAACTGTTGTAGCTATGATGGCAAATGAAACAAACGATTTTGCGTTTAAATGTCAAGTGCTTGATTATCCACCAATAGACCTTGCCAAAAATCCATATACAAAACCAATTATAGATGGTGCTATTCCACCAAATGTTTCTGTACTTTATAATAGTTGTTATTGCACTAGTGAACAGTCAGTAGATCCACATTGTTCACCAATATTTGCAAGTGATGAAGAATTAAGTAAATTACCACCTACAGTGATGCTTGTCTGTGAAATAGATTCACTTTGTGATGAAGGTATTGATTATGCGATGAGATTAGCACACAATGGTGTAGAAGTAACAGTAAGAAAATTCATGAATGCAAGACATGGATTTACTGTACATTCTGAAGAAGAAGGTAAATATGGACAACAGATGATAATCGAAGGATTAAGAAAATATTTACTCTAATATAAAAAAAGTTATTAAATAATGGACTGTACCCCAAAAGATGGATGTAAAATATTTTAGGGTACAGTTTTTTTATTAGATAATGATTTGATGTATAGTAAAAATGAAATATTTTTTATCTAAATGTATAGATGAACAAAGAGAGGCGATAGCTATGAACAATCCTGTAATAAAAGAAGCTTTAAATTATGAGATGGTATTTTCACAAGATGAGATAAAAAGACGTCAATATGAAATACAAGAAAAAGCGATAAGAGATTATAACTCTACAATCTTATATAATCGCTAAGAGGGACTAAAAGAAGGATTGGAAAAAGGGTTAAAAGAAGGACTAAAAAAAGGTGCAGAAGATAAAGCAATAGAAATTGCATTGAAAATGTTAGACAATGGCAGTGATGTTAATTTTATTGCTGATGTAACAGGTTTAAGTGTTGAAAAAATAAATGAGATAAAAAAATAGTTATGTTCATTTCTTTGGTGACAAAGAAACGAACCAAAGAAATCACCCGCTCACGCACTTTTTACTTTGGCAAAGATAAAAATATATCAACAACGTTCTAAACTCGCAAGGCTCAAACAGTAGAACTAAAAGCGTAGCTATATTTTTATCCTTGCCAATAGCTGATAGCTACCGTAAAAAGATGCTAAAATGCGGGAAATGGTTAGGTATTATTAAAGATTTTTAATAATTAACGTTACCATTAAAATTTAAAAAGCGAAAAAACGATAAATTGATAAAATAATAACCAAATATTCCTCACGTTAGCGAATTTTGCGGTAGCCGTAGGCTATTGGCAAGGATAAAACCATGACTATGAATTTAGCTCTACTGTTTGAGCGAAGCGAGTTTAGAGCGTTATAGTCATGGTTTTATAATTGACAAAGAAAAATTGGTATCGGGAGGTAGAGTTCTTTTGTTACTTTTCTTGCTCATGAAAGAAAAGTAAATATAAATAAATGTATTTGTTCATTTCTTTAGTGATAAAGAAACAAACCAAAATCACAACAAGTTGCATAACATATTTCTAGAGTGCTAAAGCACTAAGAACTATGTTAAAATCACCGCAGATAAATTTTAGCTTTGGAAAAAATTATCATTGCATACAACGCTTAAAACTCACAAGGCTCAAACAGTAGAACTAAAAGCGTAGCTATATTTTTATCTTTGCCAATAGCTAATAGCTACCGTAAAAAGATGCTAAAATGCGGGAAATGGTTATGTGTTATTAAAGATTTTCAATAACTGGCGTTACCATTAAAATTTTAAAATGCGGGGAAAGTTAGGTGTTATTTATTGTTGTTCTTTTGGTGTTTTTCTTAGTTATGAAAGAAAAGCAATCGGACTATACGAACATTTGTTGTAATAGTCCTTTTTTTATTTGTTGCCAGTGTTCTAGTTGGGCTTTTTGGTTATCGAGTTTGCGGTCAAATGCTGAAAGGAAATCTGCTATTTTTGTTTGTTCTTCTAAACAAGGAACAAATACATTATATGATTTGTATTGTTCTGCATTTATACCTGGTTGACCTGAACGAGTTGATTCTATTTTTACCCAATTTTTATATTTTTGTGTTAATGTATTTAGAAAAATAAAATAACTATTATATTTTTCAGGAATATTAGCTCTAATTAAAAATCCTGCAAAGTATAATATTCCGTCATTTGTGTCATAAATATAAGTTTTACCAGTTGAGGCTCCTGTTCTAGCAAATAAAATATCATTTTTATTAACTAAATATTTATTATCTAATATACCATTAGGAGATACAATATTTTTATTAATAAATTTATGAGTAATTTCATCAATATCAGTAATTCTAATGTATTTATTAATTCCGTCAAATTCTTTAGATGGAGCGTTCATACCATAGTCAAAACTATTAGCAATATCGCCTAATTTTTTCTTTTCCCAATCTGGATAATTATTGCCGTTTTTATCTTTAAAGCGTAGTTTTTGGCTAAAGATTTGTTGTAGCAATCCTTTTTTCTGATTTTCTAGGCTAGTGATAGTATTTGCTAGGTTTTCTATTTTTTTATCTACTGTAGAAAGGAAATTAGCAATTTTTTCTTGTTCTTTTAAAGAAGGAAGTTTGATAGGGATATTCTCTAAATAAGAATAATATAAATTAGAAACATTACCGCCTTCTACAAATTTAGCAAATTTATATTTCATTGTTCCATTAAACATATAACTTACAAATAATGGATTATTTTTTGTATTATATACAGAAATCATTTCACCAATAGCAACATTTTTAAAAGGTAAATAACAACATTTACAAAAATCAAGAGGTTCTTCGCCCACACGAGGAACTAAAACTTCATTGCCTGTACTAAATTTTAAATTTTCTTTAGGTATATTAGTATAAGAGTAAATTTTTTTTACCATAATATTATGTGTAGTGTAAAGTTCTCCATATCGAACACAAGGAATGGTTGCTGTATCTGTAATTGACCATTTAGGAGCACTTTTACCATAATAAAAATAACCACTTTTTCCTATTGTTGAATTAGTCCAGCTAGGATAATCATTGCCGTTATTATCTTTAAATTTTAATTTTGGTATATTCAATATATCAACCTCCAATCTTTGGAATTTGTTATTTTTAGCTATAAAACTAATTTAAACTTTTATTTTAAATTTGCTATTTGGTTTTATATAAGGTAATAAAATTAATTCGCTATCTAATAATTTAGCAATGGTATTGATTTTATTATCTTTTTTTTGTGCATGGGTGATGATTTGCATTTCTCCTGCATAACGTGCATAAAGGGCGTTATCTAAGGTGATAGAGCCTATTTCTCTAGGGGCGATATATTCAGGGCAGATATATATTTGTTTGAATAATGCTCTGCTTTCTTGGGTGCGAATGGCTCCGTCTGCTTCATCTAGGCGAGCGGTGAAGGTGTTTTCTTGTAAGATTTTTAGTATATCTTTATTTTGTGTTAAATTTTTTGCTTTTAATAAGATATATTCATCAGTTAAATTGGCTAATTCTTGGATTTCATCTTCTGTAGGTAGGCTATCGCCGATAAAAATGGAGTCGATACCTAGTAATTTTAGATGTCGCATGGCAAGGCTGGCTGTTTGATAGCGGTGCATTTCTAATGTTGGCAAGCCTTTTTTGATTGGTGAACGAGCTTTGTTATAGCTAGGTATGAAAGCACCTACGGAAATATTATATTTATGAAGTAATTCGTTTTGTTGTTGTAATTTTTTTACGTTTAGACCTGTACCTTCACGAGGATAAAAGTTATGGAGTGCATCAATATGTTGGAAATCTGTTTGGTAATGATTTAATTCATCAAGAAATTCTTGAGTGATAGTTGAAGCGTTGAATTGTAATTTTATATTTTGATGACTTAATTTGGCTATTTGCTCGGCACTGTAGCCAAAATCTAAGCGAAGTGTAGTTATGCCAAGAGTAGTTAATTCTTGGATATTTAATGTATCTAAATTTAATAGAGCTAAAGTGTTTGGCGATACATCACAGATTACTTCCATATTATATTTTTGTGTGAGTTTTAAAATTGTCTGTAAATCTTGTTGGAAATGGGAAATATCTGTTTCGGGTATATGAAATGAGGTAAAAATGCGATTGAGATTATATTTATGGGCTAGATGAATTAGATTTAAATTTTCTGCTAATGTATTGTCTAAGCCAAGATAAATGGAAATGCCGTTTTGCAAAATATCACTCCTCAATAGGATCGTTAAAGCCGATTATTAATGTGGCGATAAAGCCGAAAATATAGGCTGTGAAAAGTCCGATTAGATAATAAAGCATTTTGTCTGTACTAGCTGTGAGTGGTAGACCAGATAAGCCAATGGAGGTAGCACCTACATGGAAAAATGCTTGGACTGCACCACCGAAAGCACCGCCGATACAAGCAGAGATGAAGGGTTTGCCAAGCGGTAAGGTTACACCGTAAATCAAAGGTTCGCCAATGCCCATGAAGCCGACAGGAAGGGCAGAAGCTATGGTTTGTTTTAATTTTTGATTTTTAGTTTTGAGATATACAGCGATAGAAGCACCGACTTGCCCTGCTCCTGCCATAGCTAAGATAGGTAAAAGGATAGTAACACCATATTGATTGAGCAGTTCAGCGTGAATAGGTGTGAGTCCTTGGTGAAGACCTGTCATAACGAGTGGCAAGAAGATACCGCCGATGATAAAGCCAGTGATAGCACCACCAGAATTGATTGCAGATGTTACGAGCACGCCGATAGTCTCAGCGATGATACCGCCGATAGGTTGTAAGATGAATAGAGCAGGGAAAGTGGCGATTAAAATCACGAGCAGTGGTGTTAAGAATAAATCTAAAATTTTTGGCACGATTTTGTGCAATTTGTTTTCTAACCATGAGGAAAAAGCTACTACTAATAAGACGGCAACGATACCACCACGACCTGCTAGTAAATCTATATTAAATAGGCTAATATTGTTGAGCATGGGGTGTGTGATGATGGCTGCCATAGTACCGCCGAGCATAGGAGAAGCGTGAAATTCTTTGGCGGTGTTGATGCCGACAAAAAGATTTAAGCCGAAAAATACGGCATTTCCTGCTATTTGTAAAACTTGGATTGCTGGGTAGCTTGTGATAGTAGGATCAATTTTTAAGGCGATATTTAATAATCCTGTGATTAGACCGCAAGCGATAAATGCAGGTATAAGTGGCATGAAGATATTAGAAATGCGTTTTAATAATAATTTAAAAGGTGTAGCATTTTTTTTGCGGATTTGTTGATGAAGTTCTTCGGCATTGCCAAATTGTTTTTGATTGTTATTTGTATCTTGATTTGTATTTTGAGCATTAGTTTCAAGACTTTTATTTGCATATAATTTTTTGAATTCAGAAGTTACTTCATTTACTTTTCCAGGGCCTAAGATGATTTGTAGTTCATTATCATTTAAGTTTACGCCTAAGACATTGGGAATATTTTTTAATTCTTTTAACGGTAAATTAGTGATATCTTCTGTTTTTAATTGTAAGCGAAGTCTAGTCATACAATTATTTATTTTTAAGATAGAAAATGACTTCATAAGTTCATAGATAGCAAAAGCTGTTTGTTGTAAATTCATAGAAACCTCGCAATTATTTTTTCATACTATTTAATGATTTAGAGATAAAACCTTCATTATTATTTAAGCTAGAGAGTGCTTCTTCATAGGAAATATTGGCAAGTAGCATTAAAATTGCAGGTTTTACTTTGCCTTGAGTGATGGCTAAAGTATCAATAGCAGTTTGTCGGTCGCAATTAGTAGCTTCCATCAATATGCGTCTTGCTCTTTCTTCGAGTTTTTTATTAGATGATTTTACATCAACCATTAAATTACTATATACTTTGCCCAATTTTATCATGGTGCAAGTGGAGAGCATATTTAAAATTATTTTTTGGGCAGTACCTGCTTTCATACGTGTACTACCTGTGATTGCTTCTGGGCCAGTCAAAGCTTCAATGGCAATTTTGGCATGAGAGCTGATTTCACTATTACTAGTGCAACTGATGGCGATAGTCAAGGCATTTATGCTATTGGCAAAATCTAATCCGCCGATTACATAAGGAGTTCTACCGCTGGCTGCAATACCAACAACACAGTCTTTGGCGGATAAATTTTTTGCTTGTAAATCTTCTTGAGCGAGAGTCAAAGAATCTTCTGCACCTTCTTGAGCTTTGAAGATTGCATTATAACCACCTGCGATAATTCCCTGTACCATTTCAGGGTCAGTGCTGTAAGTTGGTGGACATTCCACAGCGTCCAAGATGCCAAGTCTACCTGATGTGCCAGCACCGATATAAAATAAGCGTCCGCCGTCTTTGAGGCGAGAGGTGATTTCATCAACAGCCATGGCAATTTGTGGCAATACATTACGGATAGCAATGGCTACGCGTTTGTCTTCTTCGTTTAGAAGCATACACATTTCTAAAGTGGATACATTATCAATATTTAATGTATAAGGATTGCGTTTTTCAGTTAAGAGATTGTTTAAATTTATCATAAATAAAAGATACTCCTTTAAAAATATTTAATACATTTTTTCATTATAGATAATGGCTTTTTTATTGGCAAGGATAAGCTAGGATTTTTTAATTAATTTTAAATAATATTTTAAGTATAATTTAATTTTCTCATGATATATTTAATATATAAGATGTACATAAATAAAAAAAGATGTATAAAAGGTTGTGTAAATATGTTAAAATTAATTAAAGGACGTTTGCAAAAATTTATTGGAATAATGGCCTTAGCATGTTTTTTATGTAGCCCTGTGAGCTATGCTGTAGAGTTGTCAACTGTAAGTGCAGCTCCTCGTCATGAAGAAAGACATGATCCACCACCTCCACCACCAAAACACGATAGACACGATAAACATGATGATGATAATGATTACGATAAAGGTGATATCACAACTGCTGTGTTAATCGGTGGCGTAATTGGTGCAGTAATTGCTAAAAATACTTGATGTTTAATATGTATATAATTTTTAGATAGGGAGGGTAGTAAAATGAAAGAATTATTTTCCAAGAGAGCAAAGAAAATCATAACGGCTGTATCATTATCTTGTTTCTTATGCAGTCCAGTGAGTTATGTTTTCAGTATGAGTCAAGCATCTGCCGCATCTTTGAATACAAATGTTGCCTATGAACAGCAATTTGATACAGCAGGATTTGCCAAAGATGATCACTGGAATCGTGGACGCTCTGATGAGGATAAGGATTGGAAAAAACCACCTCCACCTCGCGATGATGACAGAGATGATAAGCGACCACCTCGTCCTGATAGAGACGATGATGATTGGAGTCCACCACCACCTCGTCATGATGATGATGACGATGATTGGGATAGAGATAGACCTCCACGTCATGACCGTGACGATAGAGATGACCGCGATGATGATAGCGACAAAGATTATGATAAAGGCGATATCACAGCTGCAGTATTAATCGGCGGTGTAATCGGTGCTATCATTGCTAAAAACACTTAATAATATTATTAAATGATTTGAAAATTAAATATCGCAAAATAAATAAGCAAAAAAATAAAAGGTAGATTAAATATATGAATTAATCTACCTTTTTGTTTTTTTATTATTTGTATTTTAGATTTTATTAAAAAGTATATTCCATACCCATGAGTACAGTTCTACCAGGAGCAGGGCAATCTCCATCTAAGAAAGAGCCGATAGTTTCATATGATACATTGGTGATATTGGCTAATTTTAAATACGTAGACCATTGGTCATTGATTTTATAATTGAGATTAGCGTCGAGTATATAATAATTGCTATCGCTATAATAATTCGTATCTCTACCAGATACAGCATTTAATAAGATATTATTGTGCCATGTGTCGTCATGGTAGCTAAAACGAAGTTTATAGCTATTTGGAGCTACTGCACTGACATCAGTTTGATTACCATTGCCGTCGGCAAAATCAGTATGAGTGATTGTACGGGCATAAGCAAGAGAAATATCGTATTTTGGACTGAAAATTTTATTATATTCTAATTGGAAACCACGTTTTTTCTGATTTTCAAAATTTACAGCACGGAATTTATCGTCTTCATATTTCCAGCCCAAGGGATCATCGATGTTTTCAATAAAAGCATTGAAATTAATATCACTTGTTGAATCTAATTTATAACGTACACCTAGACTGCCTTTATGACCTGTTTCTGGTCGTAGATTAGGATTTCCTTGAATATGAGCATTATTGAAATATAAATCATCTAAAAATGGTGTAGCATAAATCTGACTTAAAGAAGCATAGATAACAGTATTTTCATCAGGTTTATAATCTAAAGCACCATTAGAAACGTATTTTCCACCGAATTCACTGTTATTATTATAAGCAGATGTTCCAGTCAGTGTTAATTTATCAAAACGGCGAGTGCTTTGTAGGTAAACGGAAAAATTATCCATGGATTTATTATAATTGCCACTGAAAATATTATTGTAATCATTGTTGATATTATCAACTTCATCTTTACGATAAGTAAGTCCCGCAGAAATGGTGTGGTCTTTACTGATTTTCCAAGCATCATGCCAATCAATACCTTGAGTAGTATTTTCCCAGCGACTATAAGTCTTTTCATTTTCTTGGTCACTTAGCCCTGTAGGGATATAGCTATCTCCTTGAGTATAATAGTGATAAATTGCTAAAAATGCTGGAGTCTCAGTATTTTCTTTATAATTATAAGTGAGTGCGAAATGGTTGATTAATTTTTCATAATTATAATCCTGTGGATAATTTTTGGATATCCATGTGCCTGTATCATTGCTTAGATGACCATAGTCAAAAGTCAAAGAAGTGTTGTCCGTCAATTTTTTATCAATGCGATAAGCCATTTCACGGCGATTGTTGTCAGAATTTGGCATTTCATGATTGTGATCATCAGTACCTTTATATTTCATATAATCAACATTATCAAAGCCACCAGTAGCCACCCATGACCAACCATCTAAACTGCCACTTGTTATAGCTTTGGCTTTCCAAGAACCATGTTCACCAGCAGCTAAATCAACAGTTGTTTCGCGTTTATCGCCTTTTTTAGTGACGATATTGATAGCCCCACCAGGAGTATCATAATTTAAATATGTAGAACCTACAGCACCATGAATGATCTCTATGCGTTCTAAATTCATTATTGAAGGCAATAAATCTAAATCATAGGAAGCACGACCGCTCATGATACCTTTATTCATATTCATGCGACGACCATCGACGAAGATAGCAACTCTATCATCTCCATCAATGCGTACTACCATATGAGAAGTATTCAGTGAGCCTGAATTTACAATTACCCCATTAGCATAGGAAAGAGCTTCTGCTAGATTTTTATAGTGATTATCATGGATTTGTTCTTTGGTGATGATTGTAGTATAGCTAGGTGTAGCGATGAGATTATTGTTTTCTACTAGACTGTGAGCATTGGGTGTTTCATTGGCAAATGTAGTAGGCATAAAACAGCCAAATGCACTGAGAGTTAGTAATAAAGAAAGAGATTTTTTGTAATACATAGAAGATGCTCCTTAATTAGAATTTTTGTCGTTGGATTTTATAATAAAGGTAAAAAACAATGAGATATGAACATATCTTTCGTAGAAAATAACTGCAAAGATAGATTAATCTTAAGCGGATTTTTTTGATTAATAATGATATTTTATGATAGATTAAAGCCATGAGAAATAAGAATATATTCATCTTTGAAGTTCGTCTTTGAATTAAATCATATAGATGAATGAGCGTATTAGTAATTAATTTACCGATCAAAGTACCTAATTGTGAAGTCAATAAACTCAAAGTGGCGATGATGATTAAAGTGATATCTACACCAATAAAATAAATGGTGCTGATACCGAGTAGAGGAATAATTATCCAAAATAGCAATTTAATCAATAATACGTTGAAAAACATCATTAAAAGATTGCGTAAGAGACGTTTAGCCAAATTGGCATGAGTGATGATGAATTTATGAAGTCGTGAAAAAGCTTGTCGCAAAGGAAATAAAGACCTAATAAATAAACGGATGTCTTTTAAGCGTTGACGTAAATAGTCAAATAATTGCAAAAAAAATTGACGTAAATCATGAGGCAGACTGCGTAAGATATTATAGAGATTGGTAGGAGAAAAATTCAGCAAGAATGATTTCATTATGCGTAGAATATCATTAGTTGAAGGTATTAAATTATGAAAATTAGTGGCAATTTGTTTTATAGAAGAGATGATATCTTTCAATGAATTGAGCGATAGATTTAGATTCATCAAATGCTGAATAAAATTACTGAGTGGTAATGGCAAAACAGTGAAAAATAAGCAGATAATGACACCTAAGAAACGAAAAATAATGATGAGTAAAAAATGACGTAAGTATAAAAAAGGTCTTTGTTTAAATGCTTGCAAACGCAATTTTAATTTTTTTCGTTGTTTACGTAAAATCATATGAATACCCTAAAAATGTAGTTTTTTATAGTATATAATTTTTATAACTACATTATCAAGAAATTATAGGGAAAGATATATAAAAAAAGACTATATTTAAACTAAGAGATTTTTTTAGTCTAAATATAGTCTTTAATTTTAGGAATTTAAAATTTCATTTATAGAAGCACTGCAAATAGAGATGGCTTTATCTAATGTTTCTTTATCGATATTTAATGGCGGATTGAAATACAATACATCACCTAGAGGGCGAAGCAATAAACCTTTTTGGAGGGCATTTTTATATATTTGATAGCCAAGTCGTTTTTTGC